>NZ_JBNHFC010000011.1:0-178663 GCF_059089885.1 Arthrobacter sp. Y3221159 | reverse complement strand
GCATCAGGGCGCCGAGGGCGAACATCAGGGCCAGGGACAGGAAGAGAAGGACGAAGTGTCCGGCCACGCCGGCGCCGGCGAGCATCCCGCCGCCCTTCCCGGCGCGGGTGGCTGACTGCTTGGCTTCGGCCTTGGCCAACTCCACTTCCTGGCGCATCAGCGTGGACAGGTCCCGGGTCACATCGCCCAGGAGCTCGCCAAGGGAGGCGTTATCGGCCTTTTGATGCGCCGCACTCGGCGGCGGCTCAGGAATCTGGCTACTCACAGCTGCCGTCCTTCCGTTGACCGGTAGGTGCCGTCGGCAGCACGGTAGCTGCCGTCCTCA
This sequence comes from Arthrobacter sp. Y3221159, assembly GCF_059089885.1. Classification (NCBI taxonomy): domain Bacteria; kingdom Bacillati; phylum Actinomycetota; class Actinomycetes; order Micrococcales; family Micrococcaceae; genus Arthrobacter; species Arthrobacter sp. Y3221159. Next base: position 178,338 of record NZ_JBNHFC010000011.1, on the reverse strand, counting down.
TCCCGGTAAGGGTCATCCTCGAAGCGGAGCGGAGTGTCCTCTGTGGTACCCGCCGGCAGGGTGGAGGTGGATACCGGCGCCCCGCTGCCCACGGTCGGTTCCGTAAAGAGATCATCGGTGCCCGCGGCGTAGACCGTCTCCTGGCGGAGCCGAGCTACGGGCGGGGTGCCGGAGTACTGCCCGGAAAGGCCGGCGCTGGGGCGTGTTGTCGACGAGGTTTCCGGGGCGCCTGCGGTCAGGCCACGGGTGAGGCGGCCGGCCAGGACGCCGGCACCGGCTGCCAGCAGCAGGAAGGTTCCGGGGCGGTTCCGGGCAAAGCGCTGGACTTCGGTCAGAAGGTCCCCCGGTTCCTTGTTCTCGAGCCAGGTGGCCATGGAGGAGGTGCGTTCAGCGGCCTGCCGGATGAGGTCGCTGGCCATGCCCTGCTGGTCCGGGGCGTCAGCCATGCTCTGCAGCTGGCCGGAGATGGTGCGGATCCCCTCGGCCGCCTTCTGCTGCTGCGTGCCGGCCTGGCTGCTCAGGCCTGACTTGGCCTGGTGCAGCAGGTCCTGCGCGCTGTTCTTCGCCTCGGCAGCCACATTGGCAGCCTCACTCTTGGCCGTCTGGGCCACGCCCTGGGCTGCCGCTGCTGCGTCGCCTGCAACGTGTGAAGCCTCCTCCTTGGCCGCTTGGGTCTTGGAGGTGCCGGAGGCGTCCGCGGCAGTAGTGGTGAAGCTGGCGTCAGCTCCTGTGGCCGGTGTGGCGTATGGATCGGCCGGCGTGGTCTTCGGGGTCTGGGGCCATTGGTTCTCTGTCATCGGGCTCTCTTTCTCAAGGGTCAGCTGGCGATCAAGAACCAGCAGTGCTGGCGATTAGTAAGCATGGTTACTAACTAGATACTAAGCACACTTTGCTTTTGATGCGCAAGGGGCATTGGTTGCCACTTCTGATTTTCCGAAGCCGGCACATGGGAGGATAGTAAGCCTACTTGCGAATATGATGCTAAGCATGCTTATTGTAGGAGCGTAGAGAAGCAGGCTCACCCGCCCATTGCCACCTACAGGAAGGCCACGGCCGATGACGAGCAACCTTGATCCCGACGCCCGGAACAGCTACCGCCTCATTACGTTGGCGGCGCGCCTGGTCCAGCGGCGGCAGGATGATGCGCTGGCTCATCTGGGCTTAACCCGGGCGGCTGTCATTGCGCTGGAAGGGCTGGCCGCGGGTCCCCTGAACCAGGAGCAACTGGCCGAGGCTATCCGAGTGCAAAGCCAGACTCTTGGCCGGATCCTTGCCCGGCTGGAAGCAACGGGCCACATCACCAGGAAGCGGCAGGCAACGGACCGCAGGCAACTTAAAGTGGAACTTACCGAAGCCGGCTTCGCGGCCTTGGAAGCTGCCCGGCACGCCGAGATCAATGCCTACCCGGATGACCCCAGCATTGGCTGGAAAGTGCTGCAGGACGAGTTGACCAAATTCGTCACTGCCCTGCCTGCAAGCCGGCACCCGGAAGTAGTCCCCTTCGTGGCACCCGACCACCGGACGCGCAGGCCGCACACGTCCAGGCCGGGGGGCCGGCGGGGTCCTGACCAACCGCTGCCGTCGGAAGCGGGCCAGCCAATGGAGCCGCACCAGCAGCAAAGTCCGGACCAGCAGCATGGACATGCCGCCGGTCCGGAGGAAAAGGCCTAGCGCTGGTTGCCGTCCTCTTCCTAAGGCTGCCCGCTATGCTGGTTCAGCCCGGCTACCCGGTGGGTACGCCGGTGGGTACGGCCGGTCCAGTGGACCAGCGAAGCAGTGCGGCAACGTCCACGCCGTCCGGCAGGACGGGGCCGGGGACCAGCAGGACCCGTGCATCCGTGAATGCGGCTGCCCTCAGCAGCGCCGCAGGTGCGGGAACCTTCCCCAGCACTCCAGCAGCCAGGGACTCCTCTTCGGCAGTGGCCACCCAGGGTTCGGCATCAAGTGCCAGCAGGGTCCGCTCCGACAATGCGGCGTCATCCAGGATCAGGACATCCACCTGGGCCTGCTGCAGGGCATGGACCACAGCCCCGATGCCGGTGGCCGACTCCGGATTTGCCTGGCCTTCCTGCGTGGCCAGCCGGTCCATAACCTCCTGCTGCTCGGCAGCCCAGAGTTCCGCGACGCGCTGGTTCACCTGATCGGTGAGTTGCTGTTCATCGGCCCCTGCCGTGTGCGTGTGGGAGTCGACCATCGAAACCAAGGCCTGCGTGGATTTCGAGAGCTGGTCCTGTACCAGTCCGCGGGCCCGGATGTCGCCTGCCAGGACCACCAGCCTGGCCCCGCTGTCACCGACGATCCTGTCGATCTCGCCGGCAACCTCGTCCGCGTTGCGGCGCCAGACGTCCTCCGTGTGGTGCTGGAACCGGAGATGGGCCCAGCCCCCGCCCTGGAACTTGCTCACATGCTCTGTCTCGCCCTGCACTTCCTGGGTGCTGGCAGGAGCGCCAGAACCGGCGTGGTACAACCTGATCTCCCCGTGTTCGCGGCTTACTTCCGCAACCACGTAAGGGAACTCTTCGGGCCGGTGTTTTACCAGCGGCAGCAGATCGGGAACCGGGTCCACGGAGATCCGTTTCGGTAGGACCAGCTCGCCGGGGAGGACCTCGTTAACCGCCGCCTTGCCCTGGTTGACCAGGACAAACCGTGCCACCGGGGCCGGAACGCCGGCCGCAGGCGTCACGGCCTGTTCAATGGCGTCCAGACCCTGCGCCGCGGCTCCTTCAGACTGCAGCCGGGTCCGCAGATTGCCGGGCAGGACGTCCCCGGCTTCCAGGGTGTCCACCGTTCCAGTTCCCGCGTTGACGTAGGCGGTGCACCATGGCCCGGGCAGCCGGTACAGGTCAGCGTAACGCTTGAGGCTTCCCGTCACTGTTCTCCCTCCTCATCATCATCGAGGGGGTCCGGTGCTGCGACGGGGTTCAGTGCCTCCTGGACCTCGGAAGGATCCGTGCTGTCCGGAAACGGCTCGGTCTCGCGGAATTCTTCCGCGTGGGCCGGCTGGTTCCCCCGGACGGCCCCTTGGGTCTCGTGTTGCATCTGGTCATCCAGATTGGAACCGTGTTTGGCGTTGCCTCGTTCGGCCATGACGATCTCCTTCGCGCGTGATTAGTATCACAGGCTTACTAGTTCGTCATTTCACGGTAGCACCGCCATGCGGGCGACTGAAGGGGGATCCAGCGGGCAATTCGCCTAAGCCGGGCAGGCGTCCTTCAGTGCCCGGACTGACTCTTCCGGCACCTGGTCGCCGGCCTGCGCAATCTCGCCCAGCGGCGTCGTAATTTCCGCGGAAACACCTGCCGTACGGGCTGCGGAGACCAGTCCGGCCAGGACCTGCTTGTCCTCCACGCTCACCAGTCCGTCCTGGACCACGGCACAGATCTGCCGGTTCACTTCGTCCGCGGCCGCCGTGGCAACCTTGGACGCGGCGTCACTGGCGGCATTGGTGGCGGCCTCCTCCACGGCGCCGCAGCCGGCAAGCAGCAGCATCAGGGGGACGGCGGACAGGGCGGCAAGGCGGCGTTTCATTCTTCCAGCCTAGCCGCTGCTCCACCGCCGTCCCGGGCCGGGGCGTGTCAGCGCGAACTGACCGCCGGCACACCGAGGACGCTGTCCAGCAGCCCGTTCCGGAACTTGCCGTCCGGGTCATGTGCTGCTGCCAGCGAGCGGAATCCGGCAAATCGGGGGTACAGCTGCTCCCAGTCGTGGCCGCCAGGTGAGAACAACTTGCCCCAGTGCGGCCGGGCCCCGAAGGGACGGAGCCGGTCCTCAAGTTCGGGAAGCAGGGCTTCCACCTCCGGCTGCAAGGGCTTCCAAGTGAAGTGCAAGGCGACGCTCTGCTGGCGGTAGAACGGGCTGAGCCAGAAATCGTCGGCCGCACCGGTGCGGATCTCCGAGACAAACAACAAAGGTGCCAGCTTGTCCGCCAGCCCCCGCAGCGCGTCGATGGCGGCGGGTGCGTGTTCCAGCGGAAGGATGAATTCGCTTTGCAGTTCCTCGCCCTTGCTGGGCGTGAACTCGTGGCGGAAGTGCGGCAACCGGTCAAGCCACGGACCGGCCTCGTCCAGCTGCTGTGTGCAGTTCTCTGCGGACATGTCCGGCAGCGGGTGCCGGGGCCGGGTGGCCGCCGTCGCGCCGAAGAGGTCGGCCAGGGGCGGTTCGTCATCGAGTGCCTTAAGCCAGACCTGGCTGATGGCATCGCCGGCGTAGTTGGTGAAGAGGCTTACGCTGTAGGCGCTGGACACCAGGGCGGCGAAGTTTTCCAGAGCCCGGTCCCACGGCAGGTCCTCGAATACCCGCTGGCGCATCCGGAAGCTGGGCTGGACGGACAGCTCCAGGCCCGTGACGACGCCGAATGCCCCCAGTCCCACCACGGCGGCCAGGAACTCGTCGCCGTCCGCGCGGGACAGGGTGGCCACGTCACCGCCGGGCCGGACCAGCTCGATGGCCTGGACGGCGCCCGCCAGGGACTGGTTGCCAACGCCGGACCCGTGCGTGCCGGTCTGCACCGCGCCTGCCACCGATATGTGGGGCAAGGAAGCAAGATTATGGATGGCCATGCCCTGCCCTTCCAGGGTGCGGCACAGCTCGCCATAACTGATGCCGCCGCTGACCCGGACTGTGCCTTTCGCGGAATCGGGCTCGATCTGCCGGGGCAGGGCATCCAGCACAACGTGCACGCCGTCCGTGTCGCCCACCCGGTTGAAGGAGTGCCGGGACCCCAGCGCCTTCACCCGGGGCGAGCGGGCAACAACCTCGGCCAGTTCGGCCACGGACCCGGGCCGCTGCACCTCGCGGGATGAGTAGTGGAGGTTTCCTGCCCAGTTCTTCATAAAGTCGGCTTTCGGTCGGCGGGGATGGCTCCCTCCACTGTCAGCGCTAACAATCATGGTGTCAAGGCGAACAGCAGTCCGACCTGCCCGTGATTAAGACCCAGCCTGAGGCTTCCAATGCTCCGGATGGGCCAACGCCCGCGGCAGCCGCGTGGCCGAGGTTCCCCGGTTGCGCTGACCTGCGCCTGCGTGAGGAACAGTGCCCCGGCGAGGTTGGCGCCGTCCAGCCTCGCATGGCGCAGGTCCGCCCCGCACAGCTGGCGGTTGCGCAGACCGGCGCCCACCAGGTCCGCACGGCATGCAGGCTGCCGGCATCACCGCGCCGCAAGGTTGGGGCACGGCGAGGCCGGCGGTTTGCGATGGCAAAGTCCACCGAGCGGGTAAAGCCGAATGCTGTGCAGCACAGCGCGAAGCAGTGTGAGCAGTGAGGCCGCAGCTGGTCCTCAGGCGTCCGTGGCAGGGGTGCGCGGCGGCGGGACGCGGCGGCTTCCGGTGGCCTCGAAGGCTGCGGCCAGGTGCAGCAGTGCCGAATCGCTGTACGCCTTGCCGGCGAAGGTGAGGCCAACCGGCATTGCAATGTCCGGGGCCAGCCCCATGGGCACCGTGACCGTGGGAATGCCAAGGTGCCGGGGGACCAGGTTCCCGTTGGCCACCCAGACGCCGTTGCGCCAGGCGAGGTCAGCCGAGGCTTCGTTGACGTCGGCATCCGCCGGGCCGATGTCCGCGGCTGCAGGGAAAACGACGGCGTCCAGGCCAAGCCCATCCATCCACTCCTCCAGGTCCACCCGCCGCGTTTCCTCCAGCCCCCTCAACCCTTCCTCGAGGTGCGGAATGTCCACGAGGGAGGGAACCCCATGCTTACGGATCCAGGCGGGGTAGTCGCTGATGTCGTCGTCGAACCCGTCGTACCGGTCCGGCAGGGAACCGTCCGGAGCGGGGAAGATGGCGGCACCGTCGACGTCGGCCAGCCGGTTGAGGTGCGGGTCCCCGTTGGCGTCGAGGAAGTCGTTCCATGACCAGGCGGAGAGGTCCACGATCTCGCGGCGCAGGTACTCCGGCGGTACCAGGCCGCGGGTGGCGATGGTGGGCGCGCCGGGACGGTCGCCCTCATAGTTGGACACCACCGGGAAGTCGACTTCGACGACGTGGGCGCCCGCGGCTTCGAGATCCCGCCGCGCGGCATTCCACAGCTCGATGAAGGACTGCCGTGTTTCGATGCGCTGGCCGGTGGGGCCACCGATCCCGCCGTCCGGTGCTGTTCCGGCCTCCGGGTCCGCGTTGATGTACATCCGCGGGATCCCCAGCCGCTTGCCGGCGAGCACACCTCTGGCGGCGGCACTGTCCCGTACCGCGAGGTCCAGGTAGGAGGCCGGGCGGATCTCGGAGGCCTTGGGAATCGGCACCCACTGCTGGACCCGCCAGAAGTCGCCCCGGGTTTCCGCGTCGTCTGCCACCACGGCGTCCAGGACCTCGAGCAGGTCATTCATGGTCCGGGTGTGCGGCACCACTACGTCCATGGTGGGGACCAGCGGCCAGTTGCCCCGGACGGAGATTACACCGCGGGAGGGGGTGTAGGCGCAGAGGGCGTTGTTCGACGCCGGCGCCCGGCCTGATGACCAGGTTTCCTCCGCAAGCCCGAAGGCGGCGAAGCTGGCGGCCGTGGCCGTGCCGGAACCGTTGGAGGACCCGGAGGCAAAGGCGGCGGTGAGGTAGTCCGCGTTGTAGGGGCTTTCGGCGCGGCCGTATACGCCGCGCTGCATACCTCCGTTCGCCATCGGCGGCATGTTGGTCAGCCCGATCAGGACGGCACCCCCTGAGCGCAGCCGCTCGATGGTGAAGGCGTCCTTCTGCGCCACCAGGTCCTTGAAGGCGGCGGATCCGGCGGCAACAGTGAGGCCCCGCGCCTGGTAGCTGTCCTTCGCGGTGTAGGGGATACCGTCCAGGGGGCCCAGGGTGGCGTTCCGGGCGCGGCGTTCGTCGGATGCCCTAGCGTCGGTGAGGGCGTCCGGGTTCATCACCACCAGCGCATTCAGATGTATACCGGAGGGGTCATACTTCTCGATCCGCGCCAAATACAGCCGCACCAGCTCCTCGCTGGTGACCTCTCCCGCCTCAAGCGCCGCACGGAGATCGCTGATGGAGGCCTCGACGACGTCGAAGCGGCCCTTGGTGCCCGGCGTGCCGGCTGTTTCGGCGAGCCTCATGCCGCACCTCCCCGCGTGGCCGGCTGCTGCTGGGTGATGCAGTGGATGCCGCCGCCGAAGGCGAAGATGTCGCGTGCGTCCACCAGTTCCACGGTGCGGCCGGGATAGGCCCGCTCCAGGATGCCGGCGGCGATGGCGTCATTGGGGTCGTTGAAGGCGCACAATACCACCACGTTGTTTGCCACGTAGTGGTTGATGTAGGACCAGTCCACGAAGCCTTCATCGTCCTTCAGCGTGGTGGGGGCAGGGACGTCGATGATCCGCAAGGGCCGGCCCTGTGCGTCCAGCTGGCCCGTGAGGGCTGCCTTCAGCTGCAGGTAGACAGCGTGGTCCGGGTGGGAGGGGTCATCCTGGCGGTGCAGCAGGATGGTGCCCGGGCCGGCGAAGGCGGCCACGATGTCCACGTGCCCGCGGGTGCCGAACTCGTCGTAGTCGCGGGTGAGCCCGCGCGGCAGCCAGATGGCCTTGGTGGTGCCCAGCGCGGCGTGGACCTCGGCTTCCACCGATTCCCTGGTGGCTCCCGGGTTGCGGCCAGGATCCAGCTGGACGGTCTCGGTCAACAGCACGGTCCCGTCACCGTCCACATGGAATCCCCCACCCTCGTTGACCAAGGCGCTGGACCTGACGGGAACGGAACTTTCAGCCGCGATGATGCGGGCAACGTCCTGGTCCTTGTCCCACGCGGCCCACTCCTGCGCGCCCCACCCGTTGAAGATCCAGTCCACGGCAGCCAGCGAGCCGTCCTGCTGGTGCACGAAGGTGGGCCCGCTGTCCCGGAGCCAGGCGTCATCGAGGGGGACTTCGAGCACCGCGATGCCGTCGCCGAGCCATTCCCGGGCTGCGGTGGCATCACGGGGATCGGCCACCACAGTAACGGGTTCGTAGCGGGCGATGGTCTGGGCCACCTTCGTCCAGGCGGCGCGGGCGCGGTCCAGGGTTGCACTTCCTACTTCGCCGAAAGTGTCGTTCGGCGGCGGGAAGGCCATCCAAGTGCCCTGGTGGGCGTCCCATTCAGCGGGCATGGAGGTTGCCGGTGCGGGTTTCGCTGCGACTGCGGTGGGGGCGGGAGCGGGTTTCATCGGTATTCCTGGGTCTTTCGGTCTGGCTTGTGGAGGGAAAACGTCTTAGGCGGGCTGGCCCACGCGGGCACTGGTTACGGCGGGACGGCCGGCCGGGGAGGCTTCGGCGTCGTATGCCACCTTGCCGCCTACTACGGTGAGCCGGCTGGAGTTGGTGAGCAGTTCGGCGGCGTCTGCCTGCAGCGGGTTGGTGTCCAGGACGGTGAAGTCCGCCAGGTAGCCGGCGGCGATCCTGCCCTGGCGGTCCTCGGCGCGGCAGGAGTAGGCGGCGTCCCGGGTGGCGTGGCAGAACGCATCAGCAAGTTCCAGGGCGTAGTGGGGCAGGTTTGCTTCCAGCGCGGGGTCAAGGGCGGAGCGGCGGGTGGCGGCAACGTACATGTTGGGCAGCGGCTGGTGCGGTGCCGTCGGCGCGTCGGTGCTCAGTGCAAGCGTGGCGCCGGCCTCCGTGAACTCGGTCCAGGGGAAGGCCCGCTCGCAGCGGTGGTCGCCCAGCATGCTGCGCCAGTTGTCCTGGATGGCAGGGTCGGCGTGGACGGGCTGCATGGAAGCCACGACGCCGAGGGCGGCCAGCCGCTTTACGTTCGCCTCGGTGACCGTTTCCAGGTGTTCGATGCGGTGGCGGCGGTCCCGCGGACCGTTGCGGCGGTACGCCTCTTCCAGCGCATCCAGGGCGATGTCCGACGCTTCGTCGCCGATGGCGTGCAGGGCGATCTGCAGCCCCGCAGCATCCGCCGCAACCACGACCGGGGTCAGGGATGCGCGGTCCCAGACAGGCTCGGCGCTGCTGCCGTCGGCGTACGGCTCCTTCATGGCGGCGGTGCAGCTGTCGATGACCCCGTCCACCATCAGCTTGATGCCGCAGATCTGCAGCCAGTCATCGTGCAGTTCGGCCGCCAGCCATGCCGCCTTGGCCACCTGTGCCAGATTGTCGGACGCCGCTTCGTGGCGGGCCACCAGGAGGTGTCCCTTGACCCGAATGGGCAGCGTGCCGTTCCGGCGTTGCATGGCGCGGCGGAAAGCGGCAAGGTCGTCGTCCTGCACGGCCATGTCCACGGCACTGGTCACGCCAACGGCCAGGTAGTTGGCGAAGGCCTCCTCCAACTGGGCGTCGCGGTCCTGGTCCGTGGCATGCGCCGCAAGGGCGGGCCAGATTATTTGCTGTACTGCCGTTTCATACAGCACCCCGTCAGCCTCACCCGTCTCAGGGTCCCGGCCGATGCGTCCGCCGATGGGGTCCGGGGTGTCTCCGTCGATGCCCAGTTCAGCCAGGGCAGCGCTGTTGACCCAGACGGAGTGCAGGTCATTGGCGTCCAGGTAAACGGGGCGGTCCGGGACCGCTGCGTCCAGCAGCTGGCGGGTAGGGGCCTGCCCGTCGAGGGCGCTGTGGAGCCAGCCCGCGCCGAGGATCCGCGGTGCATTGCTGGCCGCGGCAGAATCCCGGAGGCGCTGCTGCAGGTCGGCGAGGCTGGCGGCGTCCCGCAGCTGGACCTTCTGCAGGGCCTGGCCCGTCATCAGCAGGTGGGTGTGCGCGTCGACGAAGCCGGGCAGGACAAAGCGGTCTTCAAGGTCCACTTCCACAGCGCCTTTCCCTGCCGCGCTGCGGGCACCGGCTTCGTCTCCCACGTGGATGAACTGTGATCCTTCCACCACGAAGGCTTCCGCGGGAGTGCCATCGGCCGTGAACACGGCGGCGTTGGTATAGAGCGTGCGTGCAGGCAAGGGACTGCTTTCCTTCAGGTCGGGGAGGGACATTAGACGATGACCGCCTTGTTGATGTTGGTCGAAGGGTTGCCGGCCGCCTCCCGGTCCATCCGGACGGACAGGCGGGAGATCAGGACCAGCGGAACCGCCAGGACCAGGGTCATGCCCGCCAAGACGTAGCCGAGGACGTCATACCCTGCCGAAGCCGAGACGAACGTTCCGAAAAACGGGGCGAACGAGGAGCCGATCAGGTAGACGCCGAGCACCGGGGCGGACCAGCGCCCGGATGCGTCCAAAGCGGCCGCGGTGGCCACAATGTAGATGAAGGCCAGCATGTAGATGGTGTTCCAGGCGATGATCACGGCCATGTACAGGCTCGGATCGGTGACGGTTCCGGACAGCATCTTCAATGCTGCCCCCGCTACCAGCGCCACGGCCAGCGGCGCTGTCCTGCCGAGCCGGCGCCCGGCGAGCCCGATCAGGCCCGAGGCGAGGAGCCCTCCGAGGGTGGAGAGGCTGAGGACCAGGCCCATGCCGGTTTCGTCGAGCTGCGCCTGGTCGGCTCCCATGGTGGCGGCCACAGCCCAGAGGGAGTCCTCACTGAGGGCCCACAGGGCGAAACAGGCCAGCAGGCCGACTCCGGCGAGGGTTGTGGATCGGGAGCCCTTGCCCGGCGCGGCGGCTTCCCGTGGTCCGTCTGTGCTACCGGCAGGGTTGCCCGGCAGCCAGGCCGTGGTGAACAGGGCGGCCAGGGCAAGGCCCGCGAGCAGGCCGAACGCGCTGCCCATGCCGGCGCCCACGGCCGGGATGACGAAAAGAATCACGGAAACGATCACGCGGTTGGCGAAGCCGCTGAGGCCCGAGGCGCGGTCCGGGTTGCGAAGGGCGCCCAGTGCGGCGCCGCCTGCCGAGACGGCCCCGCCCGCGCCGAGCCCGCCGAGCAAAATACCGGCGACGACGACGGGAACGGACGGGATGAAGGCCGCGGCTGCGAAGCCTGCCGCAGCAAGCCCCAGGCCGGCGCGTGCCACCAGGTATCTTCCGTTTCCCGCTGCCAGCCTGGACGTCAGCAGGCATGCCACGGCACAGGCGAGCAGCGAGCCCGTCATCAGGGTGCCGGCTTCGGTGTCCGAAAAGCCGAGGTCGCCGGTCAGGGCGACGATCATGACGGGAACCAGGTTGGCGGTCATGAAGCCGACAACGCTGATGCCGAAGACGGAAATTGCCCGGCGCGGCGTCAGGGGTACGCGCCCTGTGGTGGGGTCGTCCTGGGACATGGACTTCTCCTTGCTGGGGTGGAGTGAATGCCGTCACAAAATGAATGGCCTTCATTTATTATGAAGATGCACCCCGCCCAGCACAAGTGTTTTAGTGAAAGCCTTTCAGAAACTTATCTTTGTGACCTGTCTTATCCCGGCCACGATGGTCTCCAATCCGAAAGCGAAGGCGGCGTCGGAGCGCTCCGCAGGGGAACCCAGTCCGGCGATGGCTGCCGTCAGCGCAGGAAATTCCCCGGGCGGGGGAGACCAGACGACGTCGGGGGCAGTCAGTTCCAGTGCCGAGCCAAGGACCAGGTAGTCCACGGTGGTGATGGCCGGGACGATGACCGAAGGGTCAAGGCCTGCCCTGCCCAGGACGATCGCCATATCCTCGTAGATCCGCATCACGCCCAGGTCCTGAACGGTCTGGGTTACCAGGAGCGGCACCAGGCGCGGGTGGTCCACCAGGCAGTCACGGTATTCGTGGGCCAGCGTCCGGAGTGCCTCGTCCCAGGGCAGGCTTGCAGGATCAAAGTGCCTCCGCCCGGCGAACTCCGAGAAGACGAGCCCGCGCATCAGCTCAATAATGTGCTCGCGGTTGTCGATGTGGTTGTAGAGGGAGGCCTGGCTGACGCCAAGTTCCCTGGCCACTTTCGGAAAACTGAAATCTCCGGTGGCATCAACCAGGGACAGGGCGGCGCGGATGATGCCATCCACGGACAGCAGCGGTGATCGCGGGCGCGGCATGGGAACTCCTAAGCACAGGGCGGTCCGTTCAATGTAGCTGGCCGTTCCGGTCCACGGCGGCAAGGATGGCCCCTGCCAGTTCCGCCGGCCTGGTGAACTGCGGCCAGTGGCCTGTGGGCAGGTCCACGTATTCCACGTCCCGGATCCGGGCAAGCTCTGCCACGAATGGATGGCCTGCCTCGATCCATTCGCGCAGCATGGCAGAGGGAAATTCGCAGGCGATGACTGTGGCGGGGACGTCGTAGCGCCGCTCGTCGTGCAGGTGCTGCGGATCGTAAGCCACGCCCCTGGGCTGCGGAATGGCCCCTGCGCGGAACTTCCGGCGAAGGCCGTCGTCGAGGTCCACCAGGTCCGCGTCTTCGAATCCTTCCCAGGGCGGAAGCAGAACGTCCTCGCCGTCTGCCGGCAGTTCATCGTTGATCACGCCGCCCTCACCAAGGGGGCCGCTGTCCACGTAGACGGCCCGCGCAATCCTGTCCGGGCGGGCATCAACCACCCCGTGGATGATGGCCCCGCCGCCGGAGTGGCCCACCAGCACCACCTTTCCCTCGGTGGCGTCCACTTCCGACACCACGGCGTCGATGTGCTGGCGCAGGCCAATCCCGGCACGGTTGGCATCCACAGACTCCAGGCCGGGGAGGGTGAGGGGATGAGTGCGGTGTCCCGCAGCCTCGAGCGCCGGCGTCACCTCCTCCCAGGAGGAAGCGTCCAACCAGAAACCGGGAACCAGGATGATGTCCATGACGGAACCCTACTCTCCGGGGGCGACAAAAAGGCCCCGGCCAGGCCTCCCCGGGTGCGCAAACAGCAGAGGGGGCTTTTGCAGGCGGAAGGGCAGCAGTAAAGTCCGGACATGACTGCTTCCTCCCCAGCGCAGCCCGCCAGTCCGGCCAAGCGCGAAACATTCTCGTCCCGCCGGCTCTTCATCCTCTCCGCCATCGGCTCGGCGGTGGGGCTGGGCAACATCTGGCGCTTTCCCTACATCGCCTACGACAACGGCGGCGGTGCGTTCCTCATCCCGTACCTGGTGGCCTTGCTCACGGCCGGCATCCCGCTGCTGTTCCTCGACTATGCCGTGGGCCATAAGTTCCGCGGCTCGGCGCCGTTGGCCTACCGGCGGCTGCACCGTGTCGCAGAGCCGCTCGGCTGGTGGCAGGTGCTGGTCTGCTTCGTGATTGCTGCCTACTACGCAGTGATCATCGCCTGGTCACTGATGTACACGGTTTTTTCCTTCACAGAGGCGTGGGGTGACGACGCCGAGGGCTTCTTTTTCGGGAACTTCCTTAGCGTCGCCGAGGCTCCCGGCCTGGGCTTCGAGTACGTGCCGTCCGTGTTCTTCCCGCTGCTTTTGATCTGGGCCGCCGTCATCTTCATCATGGTGGCCGGGATACGGAAGGGCATCTCCCGCGCCAACGCCGTCCTGCTGCCGCTGCTGATGGTGATGTTCCTCCTCCTGGTGGTCCAGTCGCTCTTCCTTCCGGGAGCGGCTGAAGGCCTAAACGCCTTCTTCACCCCTAATTGGGCGGCGCTCGCGGATCCTGGCGTCTGGGCGGCAGCCTACGGGCACATCTTCTTCTCCCTTTCCGTGGGGTACGGCATCATGGTCACCTATGCCTCCTACCTGAAGCGCCGGACGGACCTGACGGGCTCCGGCATGGTGGTGGCCTTCTCCAACTCGGGCTTCGAGATCCTGGCCGGAATCGGTGTCTTTGCCGCCCTGGGCTTCATGGCCCAAGCAGCGGGTACTGCGGTGGACGAAGTGGTGACGCAGGGCATCGGGCTGGCGTTTGTCGCGTTCCCCACCATCGTGTCCCAGGCCCCGTTCGGAGCTCTCATGGGCGTTCTGTTCTTCGGGTCGCTGGTTTTCGCGGGCATAACGTCCCTGATCTCGGTTCTGGAAGTCATTGTGGCGGCGGTCCAGGACAAGCTCGGCTGGGGCCGGGTCCAGGCGTCGCTGGTGGTCAGCGGTCTGGTGGCGGCGGTCTCGCTGGGACTTTTCCCCACGGCCACCGGCCTCTACCTGCTGGACACCTCTGATGCATTCGTCAACAGCTTCGGCATCACGCTCGGGGCCCTGGTCACTGTCGTGGTGCTCGCGTGGTTCCTGCGCAAACTGCCTCTGCTGTCCGCGCACCTGAACAGGATCTCCACCGTCAAGATGCGGCGCACGTGGATGATCCTGGTGGCCGGCGTCGTTCCATTGGCGCTGATCTACATGGTGTCGAACGAGTTCATCAGCAAGATCACCGCCACCTATGAGGGTTACCCGGAATGGTTTGTGGGCATCTTTGGCTGGGGAATGGCCGGGGCCTTGGTGGTGCTGGCACTGGCACTGACATTCATCCCTTGGAGCCACCGGTCCAAGGCCCACCACGACCCCGAATACGACGCCGTGGTGGCCGAAGAGGAAAAGGAGAAGGCACTGTGACGCCGATAGCCATCACTATGATGATCATCGCTATCCTCACCGTCTGGGGCGGCCTGGCCCTGGCCCTGCTGAACCTGAAACGGCACCCGGAGGACGAGGGCGCGCTGCCTGAGGAGCACGCCCCGGAGCTCTGATGGAACAAGGTTACGGGGGAGTGCAGCACCGTTGAATGGCGCTGCACTCCGCCTTCACCTGCCGGGAGGAGCGGGGAAGCCGACGGCGTCAGTGGCAGCCTTGCCGTGGGCGTTCTGGAACACTGCCCGGACCAGAAGGCCGGCATGGTCATTTGCGTTAAAGGAAACTTCGAGCACCGAGCGGTAGGTGCCTTCGTCCGTGCGCTTCGTCACGGGCTGGTGGTCCGCTGGGCGCCAGCTTGCGCCGCCGTCGTTCGACAATTCCCATACTGCTACCGGACCCGGCGTGCCGCCCGCGGTGGCTGTGATAGTGGCGGCACTGCCTGCTGCGGTGGCCTTTGGCTGCTTCAGGATCGACGGCGTTTCCACGCTCTGGTTGAACACCGGCCAGCCGTCAGCCCAGTCAATTTTCTGGATGCCGAGGGTGGGGAAGTACGGAAGGTCCCCGTTGGAACCGTCGTAGTAGTGGAAGGCCAGGTAGTCGCCAAAGACGGATTGACCACCCGGGCCGGTGATCGCGCCGTGCGAATCAAGCACCACGGATCCGCCACCGCCGAACATGTCGCGCCCTTGTTTGTCCAGGTACGGCCCCTTGACAGAGGTGGAACGGCCCACGGCCACCTTGTACGTCGAATCAGCGCCGCGGCAGCAGGCGTCAAACGAGACAAAGAGGTAGTAGTGGTCCCCGTGCTTGGTGATGTACGGCGCCTCGATAGGGTTCCCGGGCATGAACCGGTCCGCAATATTCACAGTCTTGGACTCCCATCCGGCAACCGGCTTTCCGCTCGGCCACTCAATGGGGAGCAGGAAGATGCCGTACCAGAACGAGCCGATGGCCATGTAAGGGGTTCCGTCGGCGTCCTCGATGATGCCGGCGTCGATGGCGTTGAAGGTCTTGGCGGGATTGCTCGGGTCGAGGCCGGTGGCAGGTGAGGAGACCACCAATCCCTGGTCAACCCATTCATAGTCAGGATCGCTTGGGTCAAGGGTGGTGTTGGTGGCAACGGCCGTCAGTGACTTGTTGCCGCCGAATCGTGACGCCGAGTAGTAAAGGTAGTAGGTGCCGTTGTGTTCGGTGATTTCCGGTGCCCAGAGGTTGCCGGGCAGTTCGCCGTCGGAGAAGTGCTCGTCGATCCACGCCGGGATGCGGTCCCAAACCGTTCCGGTGTACTCCCAAGTTGTCCCGTGGTCGCGGGAACTCCACATCTGAATGGTGCCGCCGTTCTCCCGGTTCACCAGGCCGGTGGAATAGACATACCAGGTGCCGTCGTCGGCAATAATCAGCGCCGGATCATGAATGGGCGAGGTCTGTCCCACCACCGTTTTCCCGCCGGGGGGATCGAAAGGGAGCTTCTGCTGGCCCGGGGGCTTTTCGGACTGGCTGACCTGGCTTTGGGCAGCCGGGGTAAGGGCGGGGCCGGGGGCGGCCGCCGTGGGGAGGGCTGCTGCCAGGGCAAGGGTTGCAGCGGCTGCCAATCCTGCGGCGCGCAGCACCCAGGGACGTGACTTCATCACGTGGTCCTTCCGGGAGAGAGGGCTGGTCGGCAGCAGGGATGCGCGGCACCGGGGTCTCTTGCAACGTTGTAAGAAAAATATGGCATGGATCACGTTGCCCGTCAACGACGGCGGAGGCTGGCCCGAAAACAAATCCCCCGCCTCCTCTTGACGGCGCAGGAAACGCTGTGTGAAGGTTCTTACAACGTTGCAAGAAATCGCCCCGGATGCCGGTCCGCCACCGCGGACAGTGGGGCTTTCCGTACCACCCCACCAATACACTTGTGTGCTCCACTCAACCCGGAAGGACTGCGTGATGATGAAGTCACGTCCCATGGCCGCGACCCTGGCGCTCTTTACCGCCGCCGGCCTGATGCTTGGCGGTTGTTCCGCCCCCTCCGCCGAGGACAGCGGCGAAAAGAAACTCACGTTCATGTTCCGGGGAGGTGAGGACGAGAAAAAGGCCTACGAGAAGGCGGTCTCCCAGTTTGAAGCGGACAACGGGGTGGACGTGGAAATCATTGTCACCACCGCAGACCAGTACGCCACCAAGCTGAAGGCAGCTATTGCCGGCAAACAGGTTCCGGATGTCTTCTACATCGGCCCCGGCGACGTCCAGGCCTATGTGCAGAACGGCATCGTCAAAGACATCACTGAGTACGTTGAGGGTTCGGACACCATCGACCTGGACAACATCTGGGAATACGGCGTGGACAGCTACCGGTATGACGGCAAGCGCGTCGGCGAGGGTGCCATCTACGCCCTGCCCAAGGATGTGGGCCCGTTCTCCTTCGGCTACAACAAGACCATGCTGGAAAAGGCAGGAATCCCGCTGCCGGACAAAGACAAGCCATACACGTTCGACGAGTTCGTGGCCGCCGCCAAAAAGCTCACCCAGGACACCAACGGCGACGGCACCCTTGACCAGTGGGGCACCGGCCTGAACGTCCAGTGGAACCTGCAGCCCTTCGTCTGGTCCAACGGCGGCGACTGGCTCAACGAAGACCGGACAAAGGTGACGGTGGATACGCCCGAGTTTGCCGAATCCCTGCAGTGGTTCGCGGACCTGCAGAACGTCCACGCCGTTACGCCGTCCGTGGCTGAGGCGCAGACCTTGGATACCTACCAGCGCTGGATGAAGGGTGAAATCGGGTTCTTCCCCATCGCCCCCTGGGACCTGTCCACTTACCAGAAGCTGGGCTTCGAATGGGATGTCATTCCGTACCCGGCCGGTGACAGCGGGGAAACCGCCAGCTGGATCGGCACCCTGGGCATCGCCGTCTCCGAAAGCACCAAGCACCCGGAGGACGCAGTCAAGCTCGTGGAGTACTTGACAGCCAACAAAGAGGCCCAGCAGAGCCTGGTGGATGCCGGCATCCAGATCCCCAACCTCAAGGACATGGCCGAGGCCTGGGCTGCGGACACCAGCACCAAGCCGGCCAACAAGGAAGAGTTCCTGCAGATCGTGAAGGACTACGGCCGCGCCCTGCCCGGCGGCAATACTTTCAACGCCGAGTGGTACGACGAACTGTTCACCAACATCCAGCCCGTCCTGGACGGCAAGCAGACTGCCGCCGACTACCTGAAGGAAGCGCAGCCCAGGATGCAGGAATTCCTGGACGCCGCCAACCAGCAGGCCGGAAACTAGCGGGAGGGATCACCGGTATGACAACAACCATCACGCGCCCGCGCCGCTCGCGGCTCCACCGGAAGGAACACCAGGCGGCCCTCGCTTTTGTTGCCATACCGGTGATCGGTTTCCTCCTCTTTACGCTCTTCCCACTTCTTTTCTCGGTGTATGCCTCCTTCACCAACTGGAACGGCATCTCGGCACCGGTCTTCAAGGGTCTGGACAACTACACCAAGATGTTCGGTGACCGCTACTTCCTTCAGTCGCTGTGGAACACCTTCTACATGATGATCGGGATTCCCATCGGGCTGGCCATCTCGCTGGGCCTGGCGCTGGCGATGAACCGGAAGATGCGCGGAACCACCTTCTTCCGCACCGTCTACTACCTCCCGGTGATCTCCTCGATCGCCGCCGTCGCGATTCTTTGGCAGTGGGCCTTCAACGGCGACTTCGGTCTGATCAACCAGGGCCTGGCACTGGTGGGGATTGACGGCCCCAACTGGCTCCAGGACACAAACACCGTAAAGCCGGCCCTCATCATCATGGCCATCTGGAAGGGCCTGGGATATTCCATGCTGCTCTACCTTGCCGCCCTCCAGTCAGTGCCCCGGTACCTCTACGAGGCAGCGGCCCTGGACGGCGCATCGGCCTGGCAGCAGTTCCGCCACATCACCATCCCCATGGTCCGGCCGGTCACGTTCTTCCTGATCGTCACCAGCATCATCGGCGGCTCCCAGATCTTCGTGGAAATCAACATCATGACTCCCACGGGCGGCCCCGAGTTCCAGTCCGCTTCCATTGTTTGGTACATCTGGCAGAAGGCCTTCGACAACCTCCAGATGGGGTACGCCTCCGCCATGTCCGTGGTCCTGGGGCTGCTGGTTTTCGCCATCACCTTCATCCAGTTCCGGCTCAACCGCCGCAACCAGTTCTCCATCGATTGAGGCAGGCAGCCATGTCCGCACAGAACGTCATCACCACCCCTCCGCTGGAACCCACGCAGGAACTTCCGGGCGCCGGCGGGGGCGCGGGCTCTACCGCGTCCCGCACCAAAAGCGGCCGGCCGCGCTCCACAAGGGAAACGCTCCGCCTCGGCAACGTCATCACCACACTGATCCTGAGCGTGGGCGCGATCGTCATGATTGCCCCGCTGGCGTGGACCTTCTCCACCTCCCTCAAGACGAAGGACGGGGTGTTTGCGCTTCCGCCGCAATGGATTCCGGACCCCTTCGTCTGGGAAAACTACGCCCGCATCTGGACTGCCGGCCCGCTCCTCAGCGGCATCCAGAACAGCCTGATTGTGGCCTGCTCGGTGACCATCGTGGGTTCATTGACGTCCGCGCTCGCAGCCTTTGCCTTTGCGAAGATGCGGATGCCCTTCAAGAACGTCCTGTTCCTGGGGCTCCTGTCCGGCCTCATGATCCCGTTCCCCACCCTGATGATTCCGCAGTTCACCATCTTCGCCAGCATCGGCTGGGTAGACACACTCCTGCCGCTGATCGTGCCGGGACTCTTCGGGAACATCATCATGATTTTCTTCCTGCGCCAATTCCTGAACAGCATCCCCGATTCCATCGTGGAGGCGGCCCGCATTGACGGGGCCTCCTACCTGCAGATCTTCTGGACCCTCATCATGCCGGCCATCCGGCCGGCCCTGGCCGCGCAGTTCATCCTCTGGTTCATGGCCATGTGGAACGACTATCTGGCGCCCATCATCTACCTGAATTCGCCCGGCACCCAGACGCTGCAGCTGGTGATCGCGAATTTCAATGCCCAGTACGCCATCCAGACGGACTACCCGTTGATCATGGCGGCGTCCTTCGTGGCGCTCCTTCCGGTGCTGATCGTCTTTGTGGTCTTCCAGCGCCAGATCATCGAGTCCATTGCGCTTTCCGGATCCAAGGGCTGAGCCGTGGCTACCGACACTGATCTTTCCCGGGAACTGCTTCCGCTTCCCGCGGGTGCCGCCTCGCCGTCTGCGTCATGGGGCTC
This sequence comes from Arthrobacter sp. Y3221159, assembly GCF_059089885.1. Lineage (NCBI taxonomy): Bacteria > Bacillati > Actinomycetota > Actinomycetes > Micrococcales > Micrococcaceae > Arthrobacter > Arthrobacter sp. Y3221159. Next base: position 158,838 of record NZ_JBNHFC010000011.1, on the reverse strand, counting down.
ACGTCACGCCCACGACCCTACGGTGGTGCGGGACGACGACGGCACCTACTTCATGTTCTCCACCGACGCCATTGCCAATTCGCAAGACATTCCCGCAGGGGTACATATCAGGACCTCCACCGACCTGGTGGAGTGGACCTACGCTGGTACTGCCTTAGGCGGCGTCCCGAAACCCGCCGCAGCCTGGTCCGGCGCGCAGGGGCTGTGGGCGCCTGACGTGGTCCGCTGGCCCGGCGGCGGATGGCACATGTACTACTCGGCGTCGACCTTTGGCTCCAACACCTCCGCCATAGGCCTTGCTGTTGCTTCGTCACCGGCCGGCCCCTGGGAGGACCGCGGTCTTGTGGCGGCCACCCGCTCCGGCGAACATTCCCAGAACGCCATAGATGCGGCGGTCACCTTCGATGCCGACGCAAAGCCATGGCTCACGTACGGGTCCTTCTTCTCGGGCATCTATACCCTGCCGCTGGACGCCGAAACGGGCCTGGCCCTGGTGGAGGGGGACCTCGGAACGGTCATCGCCCGCCGCCCCAAGTCGGTGGAGGGTGCCGTGGAGGGTGCCTTTGTCCTGTACCGCCCGGAGGAAGATGCGTACGTCCTCTTTTGCTCCTACGACTCCCTGTTCAGCACCTACAACATCCGGGTGGCCCTGGCGGACTCCATCACCGGCCCCTACTGCGACTTCCTGGGCAACCCGATGACCGACCTGGATTCCGCGCCTGCCTCAGTGGGCACCAAGGTCCTGGGCAGCTACCAGTTCGACGGCGGCACGGGCTGGCTCGCGCCGGGCCACAACTCAGTCCTGACCCAGGAGGGGCCGGACGGGCGGGCCGAGCATTTCGCGGTCCACCACGTCCGCTTCGCGGCTGATCCCAGCCAGCATGTGGTCCAGCTGCGCCGGATCCTTTTCACCGCATCCGGCTGGCCTGTCGTCTCGCCCCAGCCCTTCGCAGGGGGAGAGCGTGAGGCGCTGTCCGCGTCCGTTCCGGTGCAGGGAACCTGGCAGGTCCTCCGCTTCGCCCCGGAGACATCAGACCTCGTCCCGGCGGTGGCCCTGGGCGTCGAGTGCATTGACGCCGCCGGCGCAGTTTCCGATGGTGCCCCCGCACGGATGAGGCTTCGCGTTGCTGCTCCTGGCGGGTCCGATGGTGCCGTTGAACTTGATGCCGTGGTTTTCGCTTCATGGGACTGGTCCCGCAACCGCCCGGCCCTGTCCTTCAGCGGCCTGGACCAAGACGGGGTGGTTTGGAGCGGAACCCGGGAGTCAACGCATGAATGAGCTGCCGCTGGGGTGGGCCGGCCGCGTGATGGGCTGGCTCCGCTTCTGCACGGCTCTGGTCCTGGTCAACGTGCTCTTCGTGGCCGGGACCCTGGCCGGACTCCTGGTCCTGGGCTTGTTCCCTGCAGCCGTGGCCGCCAGCACGGTCCTGGCCAGGCTGCGGGACGGTTCTGCCGGGGGCCACCTGGCACGCGACTTCGTCACCGCCTACCGGTACCAGTTCCGGCACGCCAACCTGGTGGGAGGCGCCTTCTGGATCACCGGCGTCGTACTGGTCCTCAACTTCTGGACCCTGCTGGGTCCGGCAGGGACCACGATGCCCCACGTGGTGCGGGCAGTCCTGCTGGTACTGTCCGCCGTGGCTGCCGCCGTGACCGTTGCTGCAGCCGCCACCGCGGTGTCCATCTGCACCCGTTACCGGGACACCGTCAGCAAGACATGGCGGGCGGCGTTCATGCTGCCGGTCATCTCGCCCGTCATGAGCCTTTCCCTGCTGGCCACCCTGGCAGCGGCCAGCGTCATCTTTTCCGGAATGACGGTGCTGGTGCCCCTGGTCGGCGCGTCGCTTCCCCTGCTCCTGTCCGGATGGCTTGTGGGCCGCAGGCTCGGCGGACTGGAACCCGCAAGCCCATAAGCCAGCCTGCTCCCCAAGCATTCTTTCCATCTTGTCCTTCGCTAGTTATACAACGTTATAAAGAATAGGAACCCCCGTGACCATCACCTCCGCCGCTGCTGAACAGACCGACCTGGCTGTCGTGGCACCAACTGTCATCACCGTGAACCGGGACGCCGTGGTGGCCCCCGTCAACCGCCGGATCTTCGGCTCCTTCGTGGAGCACCTTGGCCGCTGCGTCTACGACGGAATCTACGAGCCCGGACACCCCACGGCCAATGAGGACGGCTTCCGCCTGGACGTCATTGAACTGGTGAAGGAACTCGGCTCCAGCACCATCCGCTACCCCGGCGGCAACTTCGTCTCGGGCTACCGCTGGGAGGATGGCGTGGGCCCCCGTGACCAGCGCCCCGTCCGGCGGGACCTTGCCTGGCACTCACTTGAATCCAACCAGGTGGGCCTGGACGAGTTTGCCCGCTGGTGCAAGCTCACCGGCTCGGAACTCATGATGGCCGTCAACCTGGGCACCCGGGGCATCGAGGCCGCCCTGGACCTGCTGGAGTACACCAACCACCCGTCCGGCACGGCACTCAGCGAGCAGCGCATCGCCAACGGCGCCAAGGACCCCTACAACATCCGCATGTGGTGCCTGGGCAACGAGATGGACGGGCCCTGGCAGATCGGGCACATGTCCGCCGAGGACTACGGGAAGCTGGCCGCCCGTACCGCGTCGGCCATGAAGACGGCGGACAAGAACCTGGAGCTGGTGGTCTGCGGCTCCTCCGGGTCCTCCATGCCCACGTTCGGCGAGTGGGAGCGCGTGGTTCTGGAGCACAGCTACAACTACGTGGACTACATCTCCTGCCATGCCTACTACCAGGAGCGCAACGGCGACCTGGGCTCCTACCTGGCGTCCTCGCTGGACATGCAGTATTTCATTGAGACAGTGGTGGCCACGGCCGACCACGTCAAGCACAAGCTCAAGAGCAAGAAGACCATCCAGCTGTCCTTTGACGAATGGAACATCTGGTACCTGGACGAGCACCAGGCTTCTGACGAGGTCAATGAAGAATGGACGCACGCGCCGCGCCAGCTGGAGGATACCTACTCCGTTGCCGACGCCGTGGTGTTCGGCAACCTGCTGATGACGCTCCTGAAAAACCACGACAGGGTTGCCGCAGCCTCCCTCGCCCAGCTGGTCAACGTGATCGCGCCCATCATGACCGAGCCCGGCGGTGACACCTGGCGCCAGACCACGTTCTTCCCGTTCTCCGTCACGTCCCGGCTTGCCAAGGGCGAGGTGCTCCGTCCCCGCATTGAGGCCGGAACCTACACGACGGCGGTGTACGGCGAGGCCCCGCTGGTGGACTCCGTGGCAACCAACGACGCCGCCACCGGAGAGTCTGCCCTCTTCCTGGTCAACCGCAGCCAGACCGAGTCCATCGACGTGACCATCAACGTCGCCGAACTCAACGCCACGGTGGTCACTGAGGCAGTCACCCTGCACGATGAGGACGTCTACGCCAAGAACACCCTCCAGGACCAGGACCGCGTTGGCCTGAAGCAGCTCGACGGCGTTGTCCTGGACGAGGGAACGCTCACGGTGACGCTTCCTCCCGTGTCCTGGTCCGCCGTCGCGCTTGGCTGACGTGCCGTTCCACGCCAAACGCGCCGCTGCCCGCCGCCCGCCCAGGACATGGCCCGGGGCCTGGCTGGCAGCGGCGCTCGCCGCCGTCGTCCTTCTCCTCGCCGGATGTGCGGCACCCGGCACGGCGACCGAGGCGAAGCCCGCCGGGCTCACGGGCGATTTCTTCACCCACGATCCTGCGCTGGTCAAGGGGGAGGAGGGGGAGCCGTGGTTCATTTACTCCACCGGCAACGGGCAGGTGGCGGACGGCAACATCCAGGTGAGGCGGTCCGCGGACGGCGTGGACTGGGAGTATGCCGGTGAAGTGTGGCAGGAAAAGCCTGCATGGCTTACCGAGGCGGTGCCGGGGGTGGACAACCTGTGGGCGCCGGAACTCTACGAGCATGACGGGATCTGGTACCTCTACTACTCCGCCTCGACGTTCGGCAGGAACCTTTCTGTCATCGCCCTGGCCACCAACACCACGCTGGATCCCGCGGACCCCGACTATGAGTGGGTGGACCGGGGCCAGGTGATCTCGTCCAAGGGGGAGCATTTCAATGCGATCGACCCGGGCATTGCCGAGGACCAGGACGGCACGCCCTGGCTGTCCTTCGGCTCCTTCTGGACGGGGCTGCAGCTGGTGGAGCTTGAGTGGCCGGGCGGCCTGCGGGCAGGGACGGAAGAACCGGTGGCCATCGCGGACCGGAAGGCCCCGCCCAACGCGATCGAAGCGCCCTACATCCTGCCGCATGACGGCGCCTACTACCTCTTCTTCTCCCGCGACTTCTGCTGCAAGGGGCTGGAGAGCACGTACAACATCGCCGTGGGGAGGTCGGACAACATCACCGGCCCCTACGTGGATGCGGACGGCAAGGACCTGCTCGACGGCGGCGGCACGCCTTTGCTGGCATCCGAGGCCGGGCGCGTGGGGCCAGGCGGGCAGTCCGTTTCCGGGAACGTCCTCGCCTTCCACTACTACGCAGAGGAACTGGACGGCGCCTTCCGGCTGGGGCTTGCCGAGCTGGAGTGGAAGGACCGCTGGCCAACGGTGCGGTGGGAGTAGGCCTACGCGGGGATGGCCTGTGCGCGTCCCACAGTTGACTCCCGCGGCACCACCTGGAATGCCGTCTCGACCTCTCGGGGCGGCATTCCGGCAGGGTCCTTGATGCGGTCCATCAGCATCCGGATGGCAGTCTCCGCAATCTCCGTGCGGCCCGGGTCCACGGTGCTAAGGGTGGGAAGGGAGTACCGGGTTTCATCGAGGTCATCGAAGCCGATCACCGCCACATCGTCCGGCACGCGGAACCCGGCCTCCTGAAGCACCCGCACGGCGCCTTGGGCGAGCGTGTCATTCAACCCGAAGACAGCATCGAACCCGGCCCCGCGGTCAAGGAGGTCGTGCATGGCGGCGGCGCCGTTGGACCGGTGCCAGTCCACGACGTAGGCCACGATGCCGTCGTCGTACGGAATGCCCCTCGCCTCAAGGGCCTCGCGGTAACCCCGCAGGCGGAGGCCGGCGGAACCGATGACCTCACCCTCGTGGGCGCCCACCACGGCGATCCGCTTCCTGCCCAGGTCCAGCAGGTGCTCGGTGGCGGCGCGGGCCGCCGTCACGTTCTGCATGGTGACGTGGTCGGAAGCGCTGCCGAAGATCCGCTCTCCAAGGAGCACTATGGGCACCTCGGCCTTGATCAGGTCCGCGTCCTCCTGCCCGAGCGCCAGAGGGCTGAAGATCAGGCCGTCGGACATCTTCAGCCGTGGGCTGGCCATGACCTCAAGCTCCCGGTCGCGGTCCGCGCCGGTCTGCTCGACCAGCACCACCAGCCCGCACTTGGCCGCCGCCTCGATCACGGCGTCGGCCAGCTCGGCGAAGTACGGAAGGCTCAGCTGGGGCAAAGCGAGCGTGATGGCGCCGGTGTGTCCGGAACGAAGGCTGCGGGCCGTGAGGTTGGGCCGGTAGCCCAGTTCACGGATAGCCTGCTGGACCTTGGCCCGGGTGGATTCCCGGACATGCGGGTGGTTGTTGATGACGTTGGACACCGTCTTGAAGGACACGCCCGCAACCCGGGCAACATCGTGGAGCGTGGCCGCCATGGATCCCCCTGCAAAAGGTCTGAGGCCCGGAGGCCGGTTACGCTGATTTTACAACGTTGAACGCCTTTAGCGCGCTCCTCCCGGCCCCCGGACCCTCACCGCAGCCGCTTCCGGTCCTTCCCGCCGGCGCGGTCCTGCCGTTCCGCCAGGTCCCGCTCCGCCCAGCGCTGCGACTTCCCGGCTGACACCACCTTCTGGTGCCACTCCCGGTGGTACGCCCGCTGGGCGGCCACGCTGCTGCGCCGGGCCAGGGCGGCAAGCTCGCGCTGCAGCTTCCGGTAGCTGTGCCAGCGCCGCTCGGGAAGGGTGCCGTCCGCGAGGGCCTGCTGCACGGCGCAGCCTGGTTCGCCCTGGTGGGAGCAGTCCGAGAACCGGCATCCCGCAGCCAGTTCCTCCACGTCGCCGAACATCTCCTCCAGGCCGTCCTCGGCGTCGAACAGCCCGAAGCCGCGCACCCCCGGCGTGTCCATCAGCACGGTCCCGTTGGCAAGTGGCACCAGTTCCCGGGACGTGGTGGTGTGCTTGCCCTTGAAGTCGCCGGAGCGCACCGGACCGGTGTGCTGGACCTCGCGGCCGACCAGCGCGTTGATCAGCGTTGACTTGCCTGCGCCGGACGGTCCCAGGAGCACGATGGTGCCGCCCGCAGGGATGTGCTGCAGCAGTTCGTCGATGCCGTCGCCTTTTTCTGCGGACGTGGTCACCACGTCCACCCCGGCGGCCTGGAGGATGACTTTCCCGACGACGTCGTCCGCCACGGCGGCGAGGTCGGCCTTGGTGATGATCACCAGGGGAGTGGCGCCGGAGTCCCATGCAGCCACAAGGGTCCGCTCCAGCCGGTTGTGGGTCAGGGGCCGGTCCACCGGCACCACCACACCCACCACGTCCATGTTCGCCGCCAGGACCTGTTCCGCGGACGAATCCTCGAAAGCGCGCTTGCGGCTGAGTTCGGACAGGCGCGGCAGGACGGCCAGGATCTGGCGTTCGCCGGCGCGGTTGGGGCCGGTCCACACCCAGTCGCCGGTGACGGGAACGCCGCCGGCCAGGGGGTAGGGAAGGCGCAGGAGGCCGTTGCCGACGGCGACCAGCAGCCGGTTGCGGTCCACCCGGACCACCCGCCCTCGTCCGGTGGCGCCGGGGCACGGGTGTTCGTTGAAATGCCGCGCTACTGGCGCCGCATAGCCAAAGGCGGTGGGGCCTTCGAAAAGTAACTTGTTGCTGATTCCAGTACTGTCCAGGGCGTTGCCTGAAGAAGTGTTCACTGTGGTTTCCTCGGGAAGATCTCCCGATGCACCAGGGCGCGTCAGGCGACGCTGATGCAGGCGGGGGAGTGGGGCTGGTTGATGGATGCGGGGCGCTCCGGGCGCGCGGCAGCTGCAGTCATCAAAACCACCTCCATTCCCTCCAGGGGTCCTCTCCGCTCTGCCGGGGACGGCAGGGGCGACCGTGTCCCACTCTAGCCGCGGCCGCCGTGGCGGGCCAGAGCCAAACGGAAAGCTTAGCGCTGCAGTTCCAGGGCCCGCTTCTGCCGGCCGGAGATGGACGAGACGTAGCCGCAGTTTGAGCAGGTGATGTTGTATTTCCGGGACGTGGTGAACACCGGGATGAAGAACAGCGTGAACTTGGTGGCGCGCTCTTCCAGGTGGTGGTGGACGAAGGAGCGGCAGTACTGGCAGGTTGCAGGCTTGCCGGGGAGCGCCTTGAGTACCGTCTTGAAGCCGAAGAGGAGGAGCATGGCGGGGCCTTTCGTGGTCCTGTGCTTATCGAACCACCTTAGGCGGTTTCGCCGCGGTTGTTCATGGGTACGACTGCTGATGCGCGTGCCGTTGCGGTGCAATACTGAGGGTCGGCACAGGCATTCGGCGTTGGGGGGACTTCGAAGACATGGTTCTGGACACCACCACGCTCAGGATCGCCTTCGGCCTGATGGCGCTGGTCCTGGTGGTGCTCTTCTACTTCTCCGCTTACCGCATCACGCGCTCGCCGTACAGCGGCTGGTGGTGCCTGGCGCTCGTGTTCTTCCTCGCCGGATCCGCGTGCTTCCTGCTGGACGGGACGGTCCACCAGGTGTGGGCCAACCCGCTGGGAAACGTGATGCTGGTACACGGCGGGGTAGCGGTGTGGGCGGGTGCCCGGTCGCTGCGGACTGTGCCGCCGCCGAAGTGGGCGTTCACCGGGATCCCGCTGGTAACGCTGGTGGCCTCCGTGGTGGACAGCCCGGCCACGAATACCTGGTCCGGCGGTCCGGTGTTCCTCGCCGCGATGAGTGTCAGCATTGGGCTGGCATCCCGGGAGCTGTGGCGCCTGGAGCCCGGCTACTCGAGGGTCCGGATTCCCATGGCAGTGGCGGCCGGGGGCCTGGCCGCCTTCTACTTCCTCCGGTGGATCGCGTTCCTGGTCGAGGGGCAGAACGGGCCCACGTTCACCACCGTGTTCGGCTCGGCGGTGACCACTCTGGTGACCATGGTGCTGCTGGTAGTGGTGTCTTTCAGCATGGCCGCGCTAAGCAGTGAACAGCAGACCCGCGCCCTCCGCGTGGTGGCCTCCCGTGACGACCTGACCGGGCTGTTGAACCGCAAGGCCTTCATCGACCTTGCCGCCGAGCTGCTCTCCGACCGGGCCATCACCCGCGGCTCCGGCGCCCTGATTCTGGCAGACCTGGACCACTTCAAGGGTGTTAACGACACGTACGGCCACGCCGCCGGGGACAGGGCGCTGCAGCGGTTCGCCCAGTCCTGCACCGAGACGGTCCGGTCCACCGACCTGGTGGGCCGCTATGGCGGCGAAGAATTCGTGCTTTTGATCCCCGGTGCCAGCGCGGAGCGCGCCGAGCTGATCGCTAAGGAGATCAGCCGCCGGCTCGCCGCCGGACCTGCCGCGGACGGCATGGAGATGCCCACTGTCAGCTACGGAATTTCCATGTACGACGCCGATACCTCCGACGTGGAGAGCGTCATCGCCGCCGCCGACGCGGCTTTGTACGTGGCAAAGTCAGAGGGCCGGAACCGCACGGCCCGCAGCGACCGGCTCCTGTAGGGAGAGCCAAGCGGGACGCCGCCCCCGCCGAGGCCTAGTTCAGCCTGGCCGCGAGCTGCTCCTGCGGGGGTTGCCCCACAGCCGGGCAGGGTCCCACCGAACCGCGCCGGACAAGAGTTGCCGTGAATTGTGCCGGTGGGGCAGGTGCAAGGCCCTCCATCTGGCGGATCAGCGCCTTGGCTGCAGCCACACCCATGTTGTAGACCGGCTGGGCGATCACGGTCAGGGGTGGTGTGGTGAGCCGGGTCCAGGGGAAGTCGTCGTACATGAGGAATGAAACATCGGCCGGAATGGACAGCCCAAGTTCCTGGATCGCCTCCACCACGCTGAGGGCGATCAGGCCATCGGAAGCGACCACTGCAGTGGCCTGCTCCGGCCCGCGAAGGACTTCCCGGGTGATGCTGCGGATGGAGTCAGCGTCGCCGGCATTGAGCCGGACGAGGTCCTCCGGAAACGGAAGGCCAGCCGCCAGGAATGCCTTCCGCATTCCCTCCAGCCGGTCTGCGATCTGCGACGAATCCAGCGCCATTTCCGGGGTGTAGGGAGCCTCGGTCCGCAGCGTGGAAACGAAGGCAATCCTGCGGTGGCCGGCGTCGAGAAGATGCTGCGTGGCTTCCAGCGAAATCTTCACCATATCCACCGCTACCGTCTCCACGCCCAGGTCTCCGCCGGTCCGGTCAATGAAGACCAAGGGGCGGCCTGACTGGTGCACCTGCTGCAGGTGCCCGGTATCCACCGATGATGCGGGGGCAACGATCAGGCCGTCCACGCGCTTGTCCAGCAGGACCCGGACGGCGTCAACTTCAGCCCCCCGGTCTTCGTCAGTGTTGACCAGGATGACGTTGTAGCCAGCCTTCTTGGCGGTGTCGGTAATGCCCCGGGTAGCAAGTCCGAAGTGGGGGTTTTCGATATCGCCGACCACCACGCCGATGGTGTGGGATTTCCCTGTATTCATGCTGCGTGCAAGCTCGTTCGGACGGTAGGACAGTGCCTCGGCTGCGGCGAGGACACGTTCACGGACGTCATCGCTGACAGCACCGTAGTTGCCCAGCGCCCTCGCGGCCTGGGCCTTGGACACCTGGGCTGCCTTGGCGACGTCGGCAACGGTTACGTCCCGCCGCCTCGTTCCTTCACCGTTCATCTTCACCTTTCGACGGGCTGTTGACGGCCCCTGTGACTTAGGCTACATTTCTATCAATCGATGTGAGTCCGGTCTCAATCCTAGGTGGTGAGACCGGACTCAACAAGAAACATCGGCCACTTTCTTTGGCGGCCCTGACAGCACCGCCTCCCCATCAACGATTGGACAACGCTGTGAAAAAGCTGAACTTCCGTCCCGCCGGCATCGCCGCGGCTGCCTTGGCCGCAGTCCTGGCGCTCTCCGGCTGCGGCTCTACCACCGCCGCCTCCACCACGGAGGACAATCCCTACGGCCTGATCCAGCCCGGCACCATCCGCGTGGCGAGCCTGGGCGACTCGAAGCCCTACACATTTGCCGATGCCTCTGGCAACTTCACGGGATTCGACGTGGAACTCTTCAAGGACGTGGCCCACCGCGCCGGCGTAGACAATGTGGTCTTCACCGGGCAGGACTTCTCCGGGCTCCTGGCCGCCGTGGCCAACGGCCAGTTCGACGCCGGCGTGGCCGCAATCGGCATCACGGACAAGCGCAAGGAGACCGTGGACTTCTCGGATGGCTACCTTGCCGGCTACCTGACCGTCATCACCACGAAAACCTCCGGCATCACCGGCGCCGACGGCCTGGCAGGAAAGCGGCTCGGCGTGGTTCAAGGCACACTTCAGGAAGCCTATGCCGTGAAGAACTTCACGTCCGCCAGCCTGGTCCGCTTCCCGGACAACAACACCGCCATCGCAGCGGTCAACAGCGGCACCGTGGACGCACACTTCCTGGACTACGAGGCCGCGAAGGCCTACCAGGAACAGCACGGCCTGGTCAGCGCGGCTGACATTCCGTCCTTCGACGCCCCGGCCGGATTCGCCGTGGCCAAGGGCAAGACGGCCTTCAAGGAGGCCCTGAACAAGGGCCTCGCCGAAGCGATGGAAGACGGCACCTGGAAGGAGCTCTACCAGAAGTGGTTCCCGGGCTCCCCGATGCCAGAGCAGTACCTGCCCAAGGCCGAGCAGACCGCCGCAGCTGAGCCGGCCAAGTAGTCCCACGGACATCTGACCGGGCGGGCCGCCTCAAGCGGCCCGCCCGGAACCTCCAAACAATCTACGTCTGAGAGCAACCATGGACTGGTTCAACACCATCATCCGTACCTTCTTCGACTTCGGCGCAATGGCCGAGGTCCTGCCCCAACTCCTGGCGGTCGGCCTTCTCAACACGCTGATCATCTCCATCGCCGCAACCGTCCTTGGCACGGTGCTGGGAATGGTGGTCGCCGTCATGGGCATTTCACCGTCCAAGTGGCTGCGGGTTCCGGCCAGGATCTACACGGACCTTTTCCGCGGCCTGCCCGCCATCCTCACCATCCTGCTGATCGGCCAGGGCTTCGCACGCCTCAGCCAGTCGATTTTTGGTCCTTCGCCCTACCCCCTGGGGATCATCGCCCTTAGCCTGATCGCCAGCGCATACATCGGCGAGATCTTCCGTGCCGGCATTCTCAGCGTGGACAAGGGCCAGGGCGAGGCCTGCCGGGCCCTGGGCATGAGCTACGCCAAGTCCATGGCACTTGTTGTGGTGCCCCAGGGCATCCGCCGGGTGCTTCCGGCGTTGGTAAACCAGTTCATCGCAATCGTCAAGGATTCCTCCCTGGTCTACTTCCTGGGGCTGCTCGTCACCGAACGCGAACTCTTCCGCGTGGGACAGGACGCCGCCGTGCTGTCCGGGAACCTTTCCCCGCTGGTCGCTGCGGGCATCCTGTACCTGGTGATCACCGTTCCGCTGACGCACCTGGTGAATTACTTCGACAACAGGTTCCGCACCGGCCGCCGTCGTGCCGCACCGCCCACCAGCGGTTTGAACGAAGTCAAGGAACTCGATGCGGCCTCGCCGCTCATCACCGGGAGCAACACATGAACCTGCCAACCACCACCAGCAACAACGCCTCCCAGGACGTCCAGACGTTCCACGGCTCGAGCCTGGAGCTGCGCAACCTGACCATGGCCTACGGGGACATCGAGGTCCTGCGCAACGTCAGCCTCACGGTTGCCCCGGGCACCACCACCTGCATCATCGGCCCCTCGGGTTCGGGCAAGTCCACCCTGCTGCGCGGCGTCAACCGGCTGCACGAACCCAGGAGCGGCGACGTGCTGCTGGCCGGCGAAAGCACCCTCACCGCCAATCCGGATACCCTTCGGACCCGCATCGGTATGGTGTTCCAGCACTTCAACCTTTTCCCGGACCACACCGCCCTGGAGAACGTGGCACTGGCGCTATGGAGCGTCAAGGGCATGCCCAAGGCCCAAGCGATGGAGCGCGCCCGCCGCGGACTGGCCGAAGTGGGACTTGCGGAGCGCGCCGACCATCGGCCCAGGGACCTGTCAGGCGGCCAGCAGCAGCGCGTTGCCATCGCCCGTGCGCTCGCCATGGAACCCGAGGTCATGCTCTTCGATGAAGCCACCAGTGCCCTGGACCCGGAACTGGTCAAGGGCGTCCTGAACCTCATGGCAGGGCTTGGCCGCCGCGGGATGACAATGCTGGTGGTCACCCACGAGATGGGCTTCGCCCGCAAGGTCGCGGACCAGGTGGTCTTCATGGACGAAGGCGAAGTGGTGGAGGCAGGAACACCCGCCCAACTCTTCGACAACCCCCGCAGCGAACGCCTGCAGCGGTTCCTCTCGGAGGTGCTCTGATGCGGACCGTTGGAGCGGCACCCATCCGTACTGCCGTCGTCGGCTTTGGAATTTCCGGCCGCGTGTTCCACGCGCCGCTGATCGCCGCCAATCCAGGCTTCTCACTCGACGTCATCGTCACCTCACACCCGGAACGGGTGGCCGAGGCGGCCAGGCTCTACCCGCAGGCCCGGATCCTGCCCACCCCGGAGGAGCTCTTCGCGGAGGCGGGAAACCTCGACCTGCTGATCCTTGGCACTCCGCCGGACACCCACTTCGGGCTGGCCGCCACGGCCATCGCCCATGGACTGCACGTAGTGGTGGACAAGCCGTTCGTGCCCGCGTCGCACCTTGGCGAGGAACTGATCAGCAGGGCAGCCGACGGCGGCGTGCAGCTTACTGTGTTCCAGAACAGGCGCTGGGACGCCGACTTCCTGACCCTCCGGAAGGTCCTGGCATCAGGAGCCCTCGGGGAAGTCAGCAGCTTCGAATCACGGTTCGAGTGGTGGCGTCCCGAAGGGTTCGGCAATTGGCGGGACACGGTCTCCCTCGCCGAAGGCGGCGGCATCCTGCACGACCTGGGGGCACATCTGATCGACCAGGCCATCCGGCTGTTCGGCCCGGTGGACAGGAGCTACGGGGAGACGGCAAACCGTGGACCCCACCCGGATGCCGCAGACACCGAAGCCTTCGTGTCGCTGCTGCACGCGTCGGGTGTCCGCTCGAGGCTGTGGATGAACGGCATGGCCGCCCAGGCCGGGCCGCGCTTCCACGTCCTCGGCTCCCGCTCCGGCTACACCAAGTGGGGACTGGACAGCCAGGAACCCGCCCTGGCTGCCGGCCTGCCGCCGTCGGACACCGCCTATGGGGTTGAACCCCAGGAGCGTTGGGGGCTCCTGGGAGTGGACGGCGAAGCAAAGCCCGTACAACCGGAGCGCGGCGCGTACCCGCAGTTCTATGTGCAGCTTTCCGCAGCCTTGCGGGGGGAGGGCCCACTGCCCGTGGACCCGGCCGAACCACTTGAGGTGCTGAGGGTGATCGAGGGCATCCACGCCCTGGCCTGATTCCACCGTCCGGTTCCTTCCACGACTTTTCCTCCCTCAACGCCTAACAGCGTTCCCATCATCATGTTTTTCACAGAAAGGGACACCATGTCCTCTGCAGCATCCGCCAAGCGCGTCGCCATCATCGGCGGCGGCATCCTGGGAGTCTCCACCGCCGTGCACCTGCTCCGCGAAGGCGCCTCCGTGATCCTGCTGACCGAACGCGGCCTGGCCAGCGAAGCCAGCGGGCGGTCGCTGTCGTGGCTCAACTCCGCAGGCGAGCGGTCCACCCCCTACCACCAGCTGCGGATTGCCGGCGTGGACCGGTACCGCACCCTGTTCGCATCCGATCCCAGCCGGGAATGGCTCCAGTTCGGCGGCGGCCTGATGTGGAACGCGGACGGACAGCAGGCTGACACCGAGGCCCGGCACGCCTACGAGAAGTCCATCGGCTACGACTCCAAGCTCCTTTCTCCCGGTGACATCGCGTCCGTTACCCCCGGCATCGACGCCGCCGCTGTACCGGACAACGCCATTTTCAACCCCGGCGAGGGCTGGGTCAGCCTGCCCGACCTCATCGACTTCCTCATGGAGGAATTCCACTCCCGCGGCGGTGAACTCGTCCTGAATGCGGGCAAGACTTCCGTGATGGTGGAGGAGGGACGCGCCACGGGCGTGAAAACGGCCGCCGGCGGGACCTACCCGGCCGACGCTGTCCTGGTTGCATGCGGCGCGGCGACGCCCGCCGTCGTCGCACCCCTTGGCATCCGGATCCCCAACGGGTCACCGGTGTCCATGCTGGTGCTGACCAAGCAGGTGCAGCACGACGTCGCCGCGGTGATGAACACCCCCCGCGCCGCGCTCCGGCCCAACCCCGGCGGCACCTTCGCGCTGGACCACGACTGGTACGAGGAGCGCATCACCGAGCACGGGGACGGCTCCTTCAGCATCCCGGATGAGGTGGTACAGGAACTGGCCGACGAGGCGTCGAAGCTGGTTGCCGGCAACCCGGAACTCAAGCCTGCATCCTGGAAGATTGGCTACAAGCCGATCCCCGGCGACGGCGAGCCGGTCCTTGGCGAACTGGGGCAGGTGCCCGGCTGCTTCGTCGCCTTCACCCACTCCGGCGCCACCCTGGGCCTCATTGCCGGTGAGCTCCTGGCCGGGGAGATCCTGACCGGCAGGAAGCACCCCATGCTCGCCACCTTCCGGCCCGGGCGGTTCTCCTAGTCCAGGACGGCCGGCGGGGGAGCCGCAGGGCCCTTTCCCAGGGTTCCTAGTTAAGCTTCCCCGCCAGCCGCTCCCGCATCGAGACGCTCGCAGCGTTCAGGCCGATCAGCTCCACCTCGCGGCCGTGGCGCCTGTACTTCTCGGTGACGGCGTCCAGGACGGCGATGGTGGAGGCGTCCCAAAGGTGCGAGGCGTGCAGGTCCACCACCACGCGGTGGATGTCCGGTGCCGCGTCCAGGGCGTACTCGAACTGCGTGTAGAGGTCATTGGAGGAGGCGAAGAAAAGCTCGCCGTCCACGGTGTAGGTGGCCACGTTCTGCCCGTTGACCTCAAGCACCGTGCGTTCCACGGTGACGAAGTGGGCCACGCGGCGGGCGAACATGGCCATTGCGGCCAGCACGCCCACGCCCACCCCGATGGCCAGGTTGTGGGTGGCCACCACCGCGGCCACGGTGATGAGCATGACGGCGGTTTCGGACTTGGGCATCCGCCGGAGGGTCCGCGGCGCGATGGAGTGCCATTCGAACGTGATGGCGGAAACGAAGATCATCACCGCCACCAGCGCGGCCATGGGGATGAGCCCGACGACGTCGCCCAGCACCACCACGAGCAGCAGCAGGAAGACGCCGGCCAGGAAGGTGGACACCCGGCTGCGCGCGCCCGACCCCTTCACGTTGATCATGGTCTGGCCGATCACGGCACAGCCGCCCATGCCCCCGAGGAATCCGGTGACGATGTTCGCCACGCCCTGGCCCCACGATTCGCGGGTCTTGTTGGACCGGGTGTCCGTGATGTCATCCACCAGCTTGGCGGTCATCAGGGACTCCAGCAGCCCCACCAGGGCCATGGACAGCGAGAACGGGGCCAGGATCTGGAAGGTCTCCCATGTCAGCGGGACGTTCGGCACGAAAAGTGACGGTAGGCTCTCCGGAAGCTGGCCCTTGTCCGAGACCGTGGGCACGTCCACGCCGGCCAGGACGGCAAACACGGTGAGCAGGACGATCGCCACCAGCGGCGAGGGCACCGCCGTCGTAATCCGTGGCAGGCCCACCACGATCACCAGGCCCACCGCAACCAGGGGGTAGACCATCCAGGGGACGTCAACCAGCTCCGGGAGCTGGGCCATGAACACCAGGATGGCCAGCGCATTGACGAAGCCGACCATGACGGACCGGGGAATGAAGCGCATCAGCCGGGTCACCCCCGCGGCGGCAAGCAGGATCTGGAACACTCCGGCCAGGATCACCCCGGCAATGAGGTAGTCCAGCCCATGGCTGCGCATCAGGGGTGCGATCACCAGCGCCACGGCCCCGGTGGCTGCGGAGATCATCGCCGGGCGTCCGCCGACGAACGCGATGGTCACGGCCATAGTGAAGGACGCGAACAGGCCGATCCTCGGGTCCACGCCGGCAATCACGGAAAAGGCGATGGCCTCCGGGATCAGGGCAAGGGCAACAACCAGGCCGGCAAGGGCCTCTGTCTTCAGTCGGCGCGGTGAGCGGAGCGTGGCCCGGACCGATTGCAGCTGCTGGGGCGGAGGCGCTGCAACCGGAGAAGCGGGAGATACGGCCATGGCGGGCTCCGTTCAGGTTGGGAAGGCGCGTGGGAGCCTTCAGGTGGTGGGAAAGGGGCGCCGCGGTGCGCTCGAAACTGGGGGCACGGGCGGCGCAAGCGTGCTGCCGGACCGAGCCCCTTCAACCTTACGCGGAACGCACAGCCCGCCCTGTTGCCAAACTGTGCCTTGCCGGCCGCCCGCAGCCCGGGGGCGGCCGGAAGGCCTGCTGATAAAATGGCCGGGTTGCAGGGCGGCCTTTCTGCTGGTCCAACCAGCGCCGTATCGAAGTAGGGGACCAGACACAATCATGACGGCAGGCGGGTCACATCTCGGGACTTCGGAGAGCCAGCCGGCAGCGCCGGTCAAGGCCTCCGCGCCGGCCGCCGGACGCGCCTACCTGGCAATCATTGAAGGGTTCGTCGGCGCTCTCATGATGTTCGTCGGTTCCATCGGAACCGGCTGGATCGCCAACGGCTCGCCCATGATCCGCCAGCCCGTGGTCATCGCGCTCCGCACCGAGGGCTGGGGCGTCACCGTCTCCACCGTCCTGCTGACCGTTGGCGCCATGGTGCTGATGCGGTCCTGGCTGCGGCTGGGGCAGCGTCTGGCCGAGTGGGGGAAGTCGTCCCTGCGGTCAGTGGTGATTGCCATTTCCGCCTGGTCCCTGCCCCTGCTGTTCTGCGTGCCCGTGTTTTCCCGCGACGTCTATGCCTACACCGGCCAGGGGCGGCTGGTGCAGGAGGGCCAGAACCCCTACGAAGTGGGCATCTCCACGCTCAGCAACTGGTTCGCCCTCGGCGCCGACCCCGCCTGGGCGGAAAACCGGACCCCCTATGGGCCGTACTTCCTGTGGCTCGCGCGCGGGGTGGTGGGACTGACCGGGGCGCAGCCGGACGTCTCCGTCCTCCTCTTCCGCCTGCTGGCCGGCGTCGGGGTCCTGCTCTGCGTCGTCTACGTGCCCAAACTGGCGGAGCTGCACGGCATCAACGGCGCACGGGCACTCTGGATCGCCGTGGCCAACCCGCTGTTCCTGATCAGCTTCATCGCCAGCGCCCACAACGATGCCCTGATGGTGGGCCTGGCCGTGGCCGGCGTCTACTTCGCGGCCACCCGCCGCTACATCCTGGGGATCCTCCTGGTCACCGCGTCGATCGGGATCAAGCCGATCACTGTCCTCCTGCTGCCGTTCCTTGGAGTGATGTGGGCGGGGCCGTCCGCCACCTGGCCGCGCAAGTTCCTGATGTGGGGCGCGACGGCGGGACTCAGCTTCGGCGTGCTGCTCCTGAGCGGCATCCCCTACAACCTGGGCATCGGCTGGACCTGGGCCATCATGGACCCCACCCCCGGCTACACGGGGTATTCGCCGTCCGGCTTCCTGGGCCAGCAGGTGGAAATGCTCGCCAACGCGCTGGGGCTCCCGGGCGGCACGCTCGCCACCTGGTTGCGGACCGGCATGAAATGGGCCGCCATCGCGCTTGTCCTGCTGCTGATGTTCCGCGGCGACTACTCCCGTGCGGTGCGCCGGATGGCCCTGGCGTTCACCGCCGTCGTGATGCTCTCACCCATCATCCAGCCCTGGTACATCCTCTGGTTCCTGCCGTTCCTGGCCGTCACCGGGATCCGCGACGACTGGCAGATCCGGTCCCTGTACGTGGGCGTCACTTTCTTCGTGGTGTTCGGGGCGCAGGACCAGCTGTCCGTATGGTCCTTCGTGGAGCTTCCCATCGATGCGTCCACCCTGGCGTTCTTTACCGCGCTCGCCTTTACGTTCTACCTGCTGTTCCTGGACGTGCACACCCGCAAGCTGCTGATCCAGGGCAAGCCCTGGGACCTCGCCCGGCGCGGCTGGCAGTGGCTGCTTGCTTGGCGGGGACGCGCGGTCAGCCGCTGACCCCTGGGCCTGAGCCCTAGGCGTTCGCGGCGGGAACCGGCACGGCCTTCTTACGGCCAAGCTCCGCCGTCCGCTGCACCGACCACCAGAGCAGCACCACCAGCAGGACGTTGCGGGCCGTAAGGATGGCCGCCATGACCGGGTGGGCGTGGATCAGCGGGGTGTAGAACAGCGGGTAGATCACGAAGGTGGTCATGGCGATGCCCATCAGCAGCGCTGCCGGAACTTTCCAGCGTTCCCAGTCGTGTGTCAGCCCGGCAATGACCACCGGGGCCAGCCAGATGATGAACTGCGGCGAACCCACCTTGTTGAACACGATGAATGCGGTGACCATCATGAGGGAGCCTTCGAGGAACAGTTCCTCGCGTTCGGCCCCTCGTTTCATGGCGCGGACCAGCAGGATGGCCGCTCCAATGGCGGCGAGGATGAGCAGCGGCTGCATCAGGAACGCGGCGGTGGCGGCGCCCGGACCGTAGACCTCAGTGGAATTGATGGCGGTGTTGTCCGCCATCTTGGAGCCGGCAATATTGAAGACGCTCAGCCACACCCACGGTGTGGAGAAGGTGGCTTCGAGCTGCATGCCGCGCTCGCCCTGGTTCAGGAGGAAGTCCAGAATGTGCGGCAGGCCGCCGGACAGCCACGTGCCCAGGGTGACGACGGCGGTCACGGCAACGCCGGTCAGGACCACCTGGATCCGCTTGTGGCTGGCGATCACGATCGGCGCCAGCACAGCCGCCGGCCAGACCTTGATCCAGGTGGCGATGCTGAGCAGGACGCCGGCCACCACCGTCCGCTCGGCTGCATAAAGCAGTGCGATCAGCACGATGGGTGCGGTGATGCCCTCCACCCGGGCGAAGCTGAGGTAGCCCATGAAGACGGTGAAGAACAGCCACCACCAGGCCGGGGCAGTGCCGGTCACCTTCCGCGGGCCGCGGGTCAGGTAGAGGAGCCCGACGGCGTTGAGGGCAGTGATGATCAGGAACCAGGCCAGCAGGTAGAGGTCCGGCCCGGCGATGTTCGCCAGGAAAATGGGGATCTGCGCCAGCACCGGGTAGACCCACGGGCTGATCTTCCCGTCCAGGTCCGCGGGGTTGTACCCGTCCAGGGCCCACTGGCGGTACTGCTCCGTGTCGCTGAACGTGTCGCCGTGCAGGAAGAAGGACGCCATCCAGCCCAAAAAGTAGAGATGGACGACGGCGAAGCCCCACCACACGCTGGACGGGCGGGCGAACCAGTCCACCACCCGGGCGGGGAGGACTTTGCTGCGGACCGTCACCAGGCGGTCAAAGAACCTCGCGGAAATCTCAGGACTCCTTGAGCGCAGGGGCGGCGGCCGGAGCCTTTTTGCCCAGCAGGTATAGGCGCCGGACGCTCCACAGGAACAGGACCACCAGGAGGACGTTGCGGATGGTGAGCACCAGGGCCATCCAGGGGTTGTTGTGGCTGAGCGCGTCGTAGAACAGCGGGTAGATGAAGTAGGTGGCGACCGCAATAACGATCAGCATGGCAGCCGGGACGCGCCAGTCGCGCCAGCTGTGGGCCAGGCCGACGGCGACGGCGGGGGCGAGCCACACCATGAACTGCGGCGAGCCCACTTTGTTGAAGACGACGAACGCGGTGGCGAGGGTGAGGGCCCCGGCGAGGAGCAGCTCGGTACGGTCCACGCCGCCGCTGACCTTTCCGTTGTGCTGCTTTCCATTGTGGAGGGCCCAGAAGGTCATGCCGGCCACGAGCAGTGCAGCCAGGATCAGGAGCGGCTGCATAAGGACGGACATGACGGCGGTGCCAGGCCCGTCCACCTGCATGGAGTTGATGGCGGTGTTCATGTACATGCGGGAATCGCCTATATTCAGGACGGAGAGCCAGAGCCAGGGCGTGGTGAAGGTGGCCTCGAGCTGCATGCCGCGGTCGCCCTGCTGGGTGAGGAAGTTCAGCAGCTTGGGGACGCTGCCCACTGCCGCTGCCAGCGCGACGACGCCCGCCGTCGTCGCAAGCCCTGCCAGTACCACCAAGATCCGGTTCCTGACGACGGCGAAGAGGGCCAGCATGACGGCCGCCGGCCAGACCTTCACCCAGGTGCCGATGGCCAGGAGGACAGAGGCGATGAACGGCCGGTTGACGCCGTAGGCCAGTGCCACCAAGACCAGCGGGGCGGTGAGTCCGTCCACGCGGGCGAACCCCAGCCAGCCCATGAGGAAGGTGAACACCAGCCACCACCAGCCGGCGGGGATTGCTTCCAGATGGCGGCCGCGTGCCGTGAGCTTCAGGAGCGCCCAGCCGTTGAGGAGGGTGGTCATCAGGACCCAGAGGAAGAAGAACGGTCCCGGCCCGGCGATGCCTGCGATGGCCATGGGGATGAGCGCGAGGATCGGGTAGACCCAGGGGCTGGGGCCGCCGGTAAGGTTGGCGTCGTCGAACCCGGCCATAGCCCAGTCGCGGTAGATGAAGGTGTCACTGAACGCCTCGCCGCGCAGCGAGAGTGACGCGGAGAAGATGAGGAAGACAAGGTGGACCACGATGAATCCGCCCAGCAGTCCGCGTCCCGTGTTCAGCCGGGCCCGGACCGGTGCGGGAAGGATGACATTGCGGATCCTGGTGAGATTGCCGAAGAGAACGTCGGTGGAAATGGCGGGATCCTTGTCAGTTGTGGCACACGTGTGGTGTTGCGCTGGTGCTTGGTTCTGCCGCGTGGCGGTGTCTGCTGGCATCGGAGCCGGCTGGAATCAGCGTTCGCCCCGGGTTTAACTTTAGTTGACCGCCCATTGGACGCCGTAATCACCATGCGACGGAAAACGCTATCCGCTCTGACCTGCGGTTATTTTTCTCCAGTTGTTGGCGTTCCGATGATCCGGCATCATGATTGGACGGCACCCAGGTGCCTTTTGTCGTCTGCAGCCTTGGGGAGCGCAGGCGGTTTGCCCTGCCCCTCTCCCCGCGATCTACCTAAGGCTCTACCCATGAACTTCCCCCTGACCCTCACCGTGGCCGACCGCCAAAGCATGGACAGCGAACTGGACGCTGCCGTCTCCGCCGCAAAGGCTCGTGCCCTTGCCGACCGGCGGCACGGCATTTTGGTCACGCGGCATGCCGCCAACACGTTCACGATTTCCCTGAGCGAGTCCGTGCCCTTCGGCCTCACGCGGGAACAGCAGGCCTGGTAGGCCCCTTCCTGGATGCCGGCGTCTTCCACCGGCGCTCCAGGTGCTGCCGCTAGCTCGCGGCGCCATCCCCGTCACCCGACACCCGGCCGCTGCGCTGCTGCAGCCGGTCGATGTGCTTGGACGCCTCCGCCTTGCTGAGATCCGCGGGTAGCTCTTCCCCTGCCTCCCGTGCGAGCGTGTCGAGGTAGCTGCGCTGTGCCGCGGTCATGGGCTCGTCACCGGTCACCCAGTCTTCGGGATCGCGGTTGAGCCCTGCATCGGGCTCAGGTGTGGAGCTGCCGATGGTGTCTTTCCCGTTGTTGTCCATGGGTTGAAGTCTAGAGGCGGGGTGGGACATTTTGGGAAGCATGCTTGCCTTTTGATGCGGCGGCGCCCCCTGGGCTGCAGCGTGATTCGTCTGTCAGATATAGATCTCAGACCTGCCTACGACGGCGTCCGGAAATGCCGCAGGGACCCTATCCCGACGCGCTGTACGTAGCTACCTGACGTCAGGTTGGGGTGTGCCGTACCTTACAGGAGCAACGCCCCCAAAGGCTCCTAGCCCCTACGCCCTGAAACTGCAGCTAAGGAGTGGTGCTCGTCACCGGTTGGGTTGGCCCATCCTGGCAGACAGTACGAACCTGCCGAGCGTCCCTCCAGCGGTACGTTCGTCTACCTCTTCCATAAGAGAGCTTGAGTCGGATGATGCCTTGATCCGAAGACAGGTATTCAATTACCCCACGTGCAATAACCAGACCGTCGTCGAGCACCTCAACCTCATGACCCAGTCTGAGCCCTTTCCAATCCGCTCCTTGAATAATGTCCTCGTGAGTAGCGTCTGAATGTGATGGCAGCTGAGAGCTGGTGTTGGTTACCCGCGTTTTCGCCAGAAAGAGCAACGTCAGATCGCGGGCAACAGCTTTCTGGGCGTCCGCATGATTTTCGTACCCTGTGCCCTTGTGTTTCTTTCCATACTTCAAGGCTAGGGAAGCCTCGTCACCGTTTCGTTGGGAAGAGAGCGGATCGTGAAAGATTACATCCGCGCTTTGCCGAGCGGTGTCTAGTCCGAGAGATGGAAGTGGCAGATCAAGGTGGGTGGTAGCGTCGACAGGCTGGGGGAGGACACTTGGATACATCACGCCAAGGACCACCACAACAATTTCCGGCGGGAAGTGCTGCGGCGGCCCAGGGCAAGGGAGAGGGGATCGCTTGTCCTCGCCCGCGTGCTGCCGTCGTTGAGTACGGGGTTTCATTGTTCTGCTCCTGAACCATACTGTCCCAGCATCATCGGACGGGACATTAACTTCCTCCGCACGGAGCGGTTTCCTTCTTCCAGCTACCTCCGCGCGCTGGGTGGAGTGTTCTCACCTTTCTCATAAAGCAGCGGGCAAGGAATTCCTTCACCTCCAGCTGCTTCATGATGCTGCCTAACCATAAGGAATCCGTTTCGTCCGTTGGGTGTGGCCAACGTGACTAACTCGCATTTGAAGGTGCGGCTGGGCCGGAAGGGGATGGCGGGACGGTGTGCAACAACTCTTGCCGCTGTCCGTACCGGAGCCACTGACGGGCAGTAGATTCATCGCCTTCCACCTCAGCGTGAAGCGGGGGATCAGTCTCGGTGCCGCCATGCAGCACGCGCTCCGCTATCACTCCCCGCGATGGCGGACGGGGAGTGTCGGACGGTTGGCCACCGGATAAATGCAGCGGGGATTTTCCGTCCTTTTCTGTGACCATCACACCCTCCCGAGCGCCTCAATATCCTCCAGGAACTGCTCGTGAACATCCGGGCTGACCGTTGTTCGGGTTTCGCCGATGGCGTCCAGGTAGTCCTGGGTGGAGGGACCTTTGCGTACCGCCTCACGGACGGAAAGCTGGCCCCCAAAGGCCAGCCCGCCGTCGTCGTAGACTGCCTTTTCCAGAGCGCGCTGGGAGGCGCTGCGGGCGGCGTATTCGATGTCGGCCGGGGAGAAGCCCTCGGTGCGTTCCACAAGAAGTTCCACGTCCACGGAGTCGGCAACGGGCGCCGGGATGAATCGTTGCCACATGGCTTCGCGGGCCTGGCGGTCGGGCAGCCCTATGGGGATGACGTAGTCGAAACGGCCATGTCGCAGGAAGGCGGTGTCCAAGGCGCGGATGAAGTTGGTGGCGCAGACCAGAAGGCGACCCGGCTGTTCGCGGAAGGCAGGGATGATCTTGAGGAGCTCGTTGGTAACGCCCTGCAGCGGCGAGGGCGGCTCACCGGAACGCTGGGATGCGATTTCTTCCACCTCGTCAATGAACACCACGGCGTGCTCCAATTCCGAGATTTCCAGGAACGTTTCGCGGAGCGCGCCGGCAAGGCCGTGGGGATCTGCGGCGAGCCGGGAGGGGAAAACCTCAACGAAGGGCCACTCCAGGCGGGAAGCGATGGCCTTTGCGAACGTGGTCTTGCCTGTGCCGGGCGGCCCGAAGAGCACCACAGCCCGCGGCGGGACCACGCCGAATTCGTCGGCA
This sequence comes from Arthrobacter sp. Y3221159, assembly GCF_059089885.1. NCBI lineage: Bacteria > Bacillati > Actinomycetota > Actinomycetes > Micrococcales > Micrococcaceae > Arthrobacter > Arthrobacter sp. Y3221159. The sequence continues at coordinate 135,042 of NZ_JBNHFC010000011.1, read as the reverse complement.
AGGTCGGCTTCGGCCAGGGGCAGGACCAGACGGCGTTCCAGCAGTTCCTTCTCTTTACGCATTCCGGCTACGTTTTCCCACAAATCCCTTGCTAAGACGCGTCCGCCCAGCTGGCCGAGTGCACCGAGTTCCTGGCGCTGGACCGGTATGGTTCGCTCGAAGTAGCGAAGGTTTTTCTTCAATGCGAAACCGCGGTTAAGGAAGCCCTCGACGCGGGTTTCGGATTCGGGCATGAGTGCTGAGAGCTTGTTCAGCCCGTGTGGCGCCATCCGGTTTTCGACGGCGGCCAGCAGGGAGGTTCCAATCCCGCGGCCGCGGTACTTCGGCAGCGTGGTCAGGAAAACGATCCAGCCCTGGTCGTGCGCGGCGCGTCCGACGGCGGCACCAATCACTTGCTCGCCTTGCACCGCCACAACGGCGTGGTCCTTCTCGCAAGATGCAAGGACTTCGGACAGTGCGTATACCGGATCGACGTTGGAGGCTTTGAGGGCTTCCCACAGATGCAGAATCCCGTCGAGGTCCGCTGAATGGAAATCCCTGATCCGCCAATTAGTCATGCCGTACTCCCAGTGGTTCTTCGTTGAATGGGTTTTGATGTGGTGCGGCGGACAGTACGTTCAGTTGACGTGGGTCAACTGAACGTACTGTCCGCTCGCTCTCTGCTCATGGGTGGCGTTGGCTAGCGGGCGGCCGCCAGCTCAGTCTCGTTGCACTCCTTCAGGTAGAGCGCGTAGGCGGGGAGGGTCAGGAAGGTAGGGAAGTCCCGGCCCAACGTCACTTGGGTAAAGATTTCGCGTGCGTCTTCAAAGCGGTCCCCGTCAAACCTCTCCAGTCCATCGAATTCGTCCTCCAGCAAATCTTCTACCCATTCCTTGGAGATAATGTCTCCCTCATCGGTGATGGCGCGGGCGTAGATCCACTGCCAGAGCTGGGAGCGGGAGATTTCGGCGGTGGCGGCGTCTTCCATGAGGTTGTGGATGGCCACTGCGCCGTTGCCGCGGAGCCAGGATTCGATGTAGCGGATGCCCACTTCGATGTTGTTCCGGATGCCCTGCTCGGTGATATTGCCCCTTGTCGAGGCAATGTCCAAGAGCGCGCGGTCGTCTGGAGTGACGTCCTCGCGGAGCCGGTCCAGCTGGTTCGGGCGGTCCCCGAGGACGCCGTCGAACACCTCGCGGCAGACCGGTACCAGGTCCGGGTGGGCTACCCAGGAGCCGTCGAAGCCGTCGTTGGCCTCGCGGGTTTTGTCCGCACGGACTTTCTCGAGCGCGTTGGTGTTCGCGGCTTCTTTGTCCTTGCGGTTGGGGACGGCGGCTGCCATGCCGCCGATGGCCATGGCGCCCCGTTTGTGGCAGGCGCGCACGAGCTGTTCGGTGTAGGCGCGCATGAACGGCTGGGTCATGGTCACCTGGGCGCGGTCCGGCAGGACGAACCGGGGGCCGCGGGTGCGGAAGTTCTTGATCAGGGAGAAGATGTAGTCCCAGCGGCCGGCGTTCAGGCCGGCGGCGTGGTCCCGCAGCTCGTAGAGGATTTCCTCCATTTCGAAGGCCGCGGTGATGGTCTCGATCAGCACGGTGGCGCGGACGGTTCCGCGCGGGATGCCGAGGAGGTCCTGGGCGAGGATGAAGATGTCGTTCCAGAGCCGGGCTTCGAGGTGGTTTTCGATCTTGGGCAGGTAAAAGTAGGGGCCCTTGCCCTGGGCGAGGAGGCGGCGGGAGTTGTGGAAGAAGAACAGGCCGAAGTCCACGATGCCGCCGGCAACCGGGGCGCCGTCGATGAGCATGTGCTTTTCGGGCAGGTGCCAGCCGCGCGGGCGGACCACGATGGTGGGCAATTCGCCGGCGGGGCGGAGCTTGTATTCCTTGCCCTCAGGAGAGGTGAAATCGATCCGGCGCTCGAGCGCGTCGGTGAGGTTCAGCTGGCCCTTGATGACGTTCCGCCAAGAGGGGGTGGAAGAATCTTCCATGTCAGCGAGCCACACGTTCGCGCCGGAGTTCAGGGCATTGATGGTCATCTTACGGTCCACCGGCCCCGTAATTTCTACGCGGCGGTCCTCCAAGCCCGGAGCCGGTGGGGCGACCCGCCACGACATGTCCTTGCGAATCCACTCCGTTTCCCGGAGGAACCGAAGGTCTTTGCCAGCACGAATTTCGCTCCGCGTGGTTTGCCTGGCTTTCAGTAGCTCCTGTCGGCGCTCTTCGGTCGCCCAATGGAGCGTCGAGACAAATTCCAAGGCTTCCGGCGTCAAGATCTCATCCTGCCGACGAATCGGCTGGGCAGTAAATCGAATTCCGTTTATGGTGAAGCTGTCTATCAAGCTGTTCATGGCAGTGTTTCCTCAGGAAGTGTGACGCGCGGTCCCACCGCTTTTCCTGCAGTAGGACCGCCGTCGGAAGTTTTAGTGGAACTGGCCCTCTTCGGTCGATCCGACCAGGGCGAGGGTGGATGCGTTCGGGTTGAGCGCGGTGGAGATGGTGTCGAAGTAGCCGGTGCCGACTTCGCGCTGGTGCTTGGTTGCGGTGTAGCCGCGGGACTCGGAGGCGAATTCCTTTTCCTGGAGCTCGACGTAGGCGCTCATGCCGTCGCGGGCGTAGCCGTGGGCGAGGTCGAACATCGAGTAGTTCAGGGCGTGGAAGCCGGCCAGGGTGATGAACTGGAACGTGAAGCCCATGGCGCCAAGTTCACGCTGGAACTTGGCGATGGTGTCGTCGTCCAGGTGCTTGCGCCAATTGAACGACGGCGAGCAGTTGTAGGAAAGCATCTGGTCCGGGAACTCGGCCTTGACGGCTTCAGCGAACTTGCGTGCCAGCTCCAGGTCCGGGGTGCCGGTTTCCATCCAGATGAGGTCGGAGTAGGGGGCGTAGGCCTTGGCGCGGGCGATGCAGGGTTCGATGCCGTTGCGGACCTTGTAGAAGCCCTCGGCAGTACGGACCGGCTGGCCGCCTTCGCGGAGGATGAATTCCTGGTCCCGCCCGTCAACGTCGGAGGTGATCAGGGTGGCCGCCTCGGCGTCGGTGCGGGCGATGATGACGGATGGGGTGCCGGCGACGTCGGCTGCCAGGCGGGCGGCGTTCAGGGTCCGAACGTGCTGCTGGGTGGGGATCAAAACCTTGCCGCCCAGGTGCCCGCACTTCTTCTCCGAGGCGAGCTGGTCCTCCCAGTGAACACCTGAAGCGCCGGCGGCGATCATGGATTTCATGAGCTCGTAGGCGTTCAGCGGCCCGCCGAAACCGGCCTCGGCGTCGGCGACGATCGGGACCAGCCAGTCCTCAACGGTCTGGATGCCCTCGGAGAACTCGATCTGGTCAGCGCGGAGGAGGGCGTTGTTGATGCGCCGCACCACGGTGGGCACGGAGTTGGCCGGGTACAGGGACTGGTCCGGGTAGGTGTGCCCGGAGTTGTTCGCGTCCGCAGCAACCTGCCAGCCGGAGAGGTAGATGGCACGCAATCCGGCCTTGACCTGCTGCACGGCCTGGTTGCCGGTCAGGGCGCCCAGGGCGTTGGTGTACTTGCCTTCCCAATGCTCCTCGGTGAGCTGCTTCCACAGCTTCTCCGCGCCGCGGCGGGCCAGGGTGTGTTCTTCGGAGACACGTCCCCGGAGACGGACGACGTCGGAAGCCGTGTAGTCCCGGGTCACACCTTCCCAGCGGCGGTTGGCGGCCCACTCGAGCTCCAGGGCGGCGGCCTGCTGATCGGATGTCTGCGGGGTAGGCTTCGTTGCTTCAATCATTCTGTAAATCTCCTTATGAGGCTCGTTCTCGTCTGCTTCCTCGCAGCGAACCAGCCAATTGAAGTGGATCTGCTCTCCCTCGGTCCGGTTTTTTGGGCGCAGCGGAATGGGACCGGGGTGGGCTCCTCTTGCTCTTGAGCAGGAGGGATATGGGGACTCGCTTCATCGCCCTGTTGGGCGCGTCAAGCAAAGTTCTTTGCCTTCTTTTCGAAGGCTGTCTAGGTTTGCCCGTGATGGGGCTCGTTGGCTACAGGTCGGCCAACGCTGAAGTGGGGTTCTCGATGGCGTCGGCGACGTGGCGTAGGAACCCGCCTGCCGCTCCGCCGTCACAAACGCGGTGATCAAATACGAGCGTCAGCTCGACGACTTTTCGGACGGCTATTTCTCCGTTGACCACCCACGGTTTGTCGATGATGCGTCCTACGCCAAGGATTGCTACTTCGGGGTAGTTGATGATTGCAGCTGATCCGTCTACCCCGAAGACGCCGTAGTTGTTCAGTGTGAAGGTGCCGCTGCCTAGTTCAGCCGGTGTTGCTTTACCTTCGCGTGCGACCTTGCTGAGGCGGCGGATTTCGGTATCCAGTTGCCGGGCGCTGAGTTTGTCGGCGTTTCGGATGGAGGGAACTACGAGTCCCCTGTCGGTTTGCGCGGCAAACCCCAGGTTTATCCCGTCGAAACCGATAATTTCCTTCAGCTCACTGTCTTCCGCTTCGTGGGCGGTTTGGAATCGGGTATTCAACTCCGGGTACTTCTTGAGGCCGGAGGTGACGAAACGGGCAATAAAGGCAAGCAGCCCAGGGGTGCTGTCGGCATTCTGTTTCTTCATGCCCTCCCGCAGCTCTACCAGTGCCGTTGCATCGGCATCAACCCAGACTGTGGCTTCGGGAATTTCTGTTCGGCTGCGGGACATGTTGGCAGCCACCGCCTTGCGCACGCCCTTGACCGGCGTCCTTGCTGCAATACGAAGTCCAGTACGGGAGTCAATGTCTGTATCGCGGGTAGTTGGATCGGCCCCGGCCGCCGGCGCTTCTGCCGGCGACTCTTTTGTGGGCGCGAGAGCGGGGGTTGTTGGCAGGGAGGGAGCTGAGATGGCCGTTTCCACGTCACGCCGTGTTATCAAACCGGCTGTTCCTGTGCCGATAAGCGAGTTTAGGTCGATTCCGTTTTCTCTGGCCATCCTGCGAACGAGGGGCGAGCTGACGGTTCCGGGTCTTCCCTGGATTGGTGGAGTGGATGCCGGTGCCGACGCGTTAGCACCGGCTGTGGTAGCAGCGGCCTTACGGGGTCGGTTGCGGCGCGCCTGGCCATACCCTCCCGGGGTGCCGTAGCCGATCAGGACGTTCCCGGAACCGGCCTTTTCTTCTTCCCGATAGGCAGTTGCGGCGGCGTCTGCGGCTGGTGTGGCGCTTTCGTCGAACAAAGGGATGCTGGCAGACACGCCTGGAGTGCCGGCAGCCGTCACGGAGATCAGAGGCTTGCCCACGTCAAGTGTCTGGCCCGGTGCGCCATGGAGGATCGCTACCGTGCCAGCGTAGGGCGAGGGTACTTCAACCATGGATTTCGCTGTTTCCACTTCGGCAATGGGCTGGTCCACGCGGATTTCGTCGCCCACGGAAACGAGCCAGTTGACCAGTTCCGCCTCGGTGAGGCCCTCGCCGAGGTCAGGGAGGAGGAATACGTTTGGTTCGCTCATGATTAGTCTTCCCACTGGAGGTCGTCGACGGCGTCGAGGATGCGGTCCACGCCGGGCAGGTAATAGTGCTCTAGTTTCGGGGCCGGGTAGGGAACGTCGAACCCGGTGACACGGCGGATGGGTGCTCTCAGGTGGTGGAAGCAGCTTTCCTGGACCCGGGCTACGATCTCGGAGGCCACGGACGCGAAACCGTGGGCTTCGGCAATCACTACGGCACGCCCCGTCTTGCGTACAGATGCGCTGACGGTTTCGTCATCGAAGGGGACGATTGAGCGGACGTCAACGACTTCCAGGGAACGCCCTTCTTCGGCGGCTGCAGCAGCTGCCGCCAGAGCCGTTGGAACGGATGGGCCGTAAGCGATGAGGGTAGCGTCAGTCCCGGCGCGGGCGACAGCCGCCCGGCCCTCACTCGAGGTGCCTCCTTCGGTGTTGGATGCATGCTGATCGCGCAGGGCCTGCAGGTCTACAAGGTCCTTGGACCAGTAGAGCTTTTTGGGCTCCAGGAAGATGACGGGGTCATCGGAATCGATGGCTTCGCGCAGCATGCGGTACCCGTCAGCCACCGTGGCCGGTGCGTACACCTTCAATCCGGCGGTGTGGGCGTAGTACGCCTCAGAGGAATCACAGTGGTGTTCGACGCCCCCAATGCCTCCGGCGTACGGGATCCGGATCACGATAGGCAACTTCACCGCGCCCTTGGTGCGGTTATGCATTTTGGCCACGTGGCTGACGATTTGTTCAAACGCGGGGTAAGCAAAAGCGTCGAACTGCATTTCAATTACAGGCCGCATGCCGTTCATGGCCATGCCCACGGCCATACCCACGATGCCTGATTCTGCCAAAGGAGTGTCGAAGCACCGTTGGTCACCGAAAGTCTTGGTCAAACCGTCGGTGATGCGGAAGACTCCGCCTAGCGTTCCGACATCCTCGCCGAAAACGATGACTGACTTGTCGGTGTTCATCGCATCGACCATGGCTGTATTGATTGCCTTGGCGAGGGTCGCTGACTGCGGTCCGTTTTCAGGTGCGGCAGCGCGGGCAGCAGCCGTGGCGGTGGCGGCACTGACGTTGCCGTTGGCCTCGGAGGAAGCTGTGATGGTGGGGCTCATTTGGTTGCTTCTTCCCGGGAGATTTCGTCGGCGAGCAGCGCAGACTGTTCCTTCAGTTGCGGTGTGGGGGAGGAGAAGACGTACTTGAAGAGGTCCTGGGGGTCCACGGCGACGTCTTCGTTGAGCCCGTCCCGGAGTTGGGCAGCGACTACTTCTGCCCTTTCGGCTATCTGCGTTTCAAGCTCGTCGTCCAACAGGCCTTTATCAGTGAGGTAGGTCATCATCCGGCTCAGGGGGTCTTTCGCTAGCCATTCGGCGACCTCACTGTCCTGGCGGTAACGGGTGGCATCATCGGCGTTGGTGTGCGCCTGCATTCGGTACGTGTGTGCCTCGACGAGAAGTGGACCTGAACCTTCACGGGCCAGTTTCACTGCTCGGCCCAGTACTGCCATGAGAGCGACGAGGTCATTGCCGTCCACGCGTTCTCCTGCCATCCCGTAGCCCACTGCCTTGTGCGCTAGAGACGGGGCGACGGACTGCTGCGCCAAAGGCACGGATATGGCGTACTTGTTGTTTTGTACGAAGAAGATGACGGGGAGTTTGAAAACAGCCGCGAAGTTCAATGCTTCGTGGAAGTCGCCTTCACTGGTCGCCCCGTCCCCGCACATAGCCAAGACGACAGTTTCCTCACCGCGCAGCTTGGCTGCGTGGGCTACGCCGACGGCGTGAAGCAGCTGAGTGGTCAGGGGTGTGGACTGGATACCCACTTTGTGGTCGTTAGGGTTGTACCCGCCGTGCCAGTCACCTCGGAACAAGGTCATTACCTGTACGGCGTCGACACCTCGGGCCATTATTGCCACGGAATCGCGGTAGGTGGGGAACATCCAGTCCCCGTCCGAGAGGCAAAGGGCTGCTGCTACTTGGCAGGCTTCCTGGCCGTGGCTGGACGGGTAGACAGCCATACGCCCCTGGCGGACCAGGGCCGAGTTTTGGTCGTTAACCCTGCGTCCAATTACCAGCTGCTCATAGGCAGCTACCAGCTCCTGGTCTCCAGGAACGGGATATTCGTGGCCGGGTTGGGCGCCCTGATCGTCAAGGGGGATGAGCTTGCCGTCCGGATCTACCATCCGAATCGGGTGGTGCGCGGGGAGCATGTAGTCCTCCACCGTGATGCCGAACTTGCGCACCGACTCCGGAATGGAGCCCTCGGCGGGCGTAACCGGAGCCTCTTCGGGTGCCTTGGGGTTGGCGGAGATCGTCATTGTTCCGTCCTCGATAGATCAATATTTCCAACAAAGTATCCTTTCAGACTAATTCTTGAATACCGTTCCGATGAAAGCGTGGACAATAGTCTGCTTTTCGACCTATTAGGAAGACATGTTGAAGATATGGTTTGGCTTACGCACTGGTACAGAGACAAATAGAAACCTCCGGGAGCTGAGGTCCGTGGACGCCGCTAACCGGAGTAGGACACCAAAGGGGGGCAATGCTCTGGGAGCTGTTTTCCTGGCAGAGGTACTTCTGGTTGTCGTAACAGCCTCGGTATTCCTGCGCGGGCTGGATACCCGCCAAACAGAGGTGCCGGGTCACGGTGGCCAAACTAAAGGAGCGGAGGTAGCCCTGACGTGCAGGTAAGATCAGGTCCAGTCGAAGAACCCCTTATCTGACTTGCGTCCAGGGCCGCCGCGGGCCACATTTTTTCTCTGAAAATTGCGGCGGGGCAGATCGTTCGCCCAGGGTGGCATGTAAGTACTCGGCGATCCCCAACCGCACGTCGAGACCCACGAGGTCGGTCGTTTTCAGAGCCCTGCAGCTCAAGCTGGTATCCCGTGGGCCCGCAGACGGGAGACAGTCCGCAAGCCCAACTGATCGAGCGCACTCGGCACGACCCGCTGGAAGACTCCGGAGGTTTTCCCGGCTATGAGGAGATCATGGATGCCTTGGCCGACCCGTCGCATCCTGACCATGCCGAACGCTCCGCAATGGGTGGCCGACATAATCGGCTCTGATGCGCCGTTTGACCTTGCCTGAGCCAGCAGTCTCCTTCTCCAGCTCTTTGGTCCGCTTAGACGCTTTGGGCTTTGGCGTTCTTCTCGGACGTGTACTGGTTCAGGCACCGGTACCAGGACGCCCTCGGGGATCTGCAGTCCCAGGGGGAGAATCTGCCGGAGTAGGAGAGTACGATAGGGACACTTTTGCCTCGCGAAGGGCGACTTTCGGTCATTGAGATGGCGTTTTTCGTTGTTTCTGCCATTTCGCCACTGTTTCCCGTGGGTCTTGAGATGCTGGAGCAGCTCCTTATTCAGCAAGACAGGAATAGAAAATGAAGCATGTGGTAGTAGTTGGCGGCGGCATCGTCGGCCTGTCGGCGGCTTGGTTTCTGATGGCAAAGGGCAATCGGGTCACTGTGCTGGAGAGGAAGCAGATAGGATCTGGGGCATCGTGGGGCAACGCCGGGTGGATTAGCCCGGCCTTTTCGGTGCCCCTGGCCGAGCCGGCAGCGCTCAAGGTTGGTCTGTCGGCATTCTTCTCCAACACCTCTCCTGTTTCGGTCCCGCTCCGTGCCGACCCAAACCTCTTCCGGTTCCTGATGGCGTTCGTGGGCAACTGCCGGGCGGACAAGTGGGAGGCAGGCGTCCAGTCCCTTACCCCACTTAACCTGCAGGCGCTGCGGGCTTACCGCGAATTGGAAGCCGCAGGTGTGCAGGGCGGCCCCGTGCGAATGGATCCGGGACTGATCTTCACCGCCAGCGCACAGCAACTATCGGGCATCGAGCACGAATTGAAGGTCGTTCGAGCTGCAGGCCAGGATGTCGACTTTGACCTTCTCGACGGGCAGGCTGCCAGGCGCTTGGCACCCATGGTCTCGGAGGACCTTGGCGGGGCGCTAAGACTCAACGATCAGTATTACCTGGACCCACGAGTTTTCGTGAGCTCTTTGGCAAAGAGGCTCGTGGCCAGCGGCGCCGTCATTAAAGAGGGTGTCTCCGTGCTCGGTATGGAGCATGATGGCGGCCCAGTCCTTCACACCAGCGCGGGACGTATGCCTGCAGATGCGGTCGTCATGGCGAATGGGGCGTGGCTTGCCGAATTCCGAAAAAAGCTTGGCATCCGGCAAGCCGTCCAGGCCGGCCGGGGATATAGCTTCAGTGTAAAGACCGACGCCCTGCCATCTGGGCCGCTCTACTTCCCGTCCCACCGGGTGGTCGCCACGCCCATGGGACAGACATTGCGCATCTCAGGAATGATGGAGTTCCGCCACCCTGACGCTCCTCTCGATCACCGGCGCCTCGATGCCGTTGTCCGGACCATTAAGCCTTTACTTCCATCCATTGATTTCGACCGCCGCAGCGAAGAATGGGTGGGATCGCGCCCGTGCACGGCGGACGGATTGCCGCTTATCGGCCGCAGTCGGATCCCGGATGTGCATGTCGCTGGTGGGTACGGCATGTGGGGCTTAACCTTGGGCCCCGCCGGAGGCCAAATGCTCGCAGAGCTGATCTCCGGAAACAACGTTCCTGAAGCCGCCGACTTTGACCCCCTGCGTTAACATCCGCAACAGCAACGAGGAGAAAAACATGAACAAGACAGCACGTATTATCAGCACACCGGAGGCATTGTCGTCCCCAGCGCTGTCACAGGCCGTACAAATCGGCGATTTCTTGTTCGTCTCCGGCCAAGTGGGCATCACGCCTGGAGCTCCAGGCGCTCCGGTGCAGCTGGAGGACGAAATCGAGCTGGCCATCAACGCGCTCGAGGCTGTTTTGGCCGCGGCCGGCTGTGGTTTGGAATCCGTTGTGAAAACTACTTGTTACTTGCGCAACATCGAGGATCTGGATCTGTTCAATGCCGTGTACGTGACCAGGTTTGCTGAACCCCGTCCGGCCCGCACTACCGTCCAGGCAGCTCTGGCAATGAGTCTGCGTTTCGAGATCGATGCCATAGCTGTGATCGGTCCCTAGATTCCGCTGGATGGGGTCCATGCGGCAGACGCGAGTCTTAGGGCGTCCCGGCGGCCGGCAATCTTTGCCCGCAGCCCGGTGGCGAACGCTGTCAGCGCAGGGCGTCGCTGAGCAAGCCGCCTCGTTTCCCTGTCGCTACCACGACTCCCACATCCATACTGTCGGCATGTTGTGCCCATTCTGCATGGCTAATAAAGTCATCCAAGTCAGAACGTGACGCCAGGTCCACCGCGATCAAGACCTGGTAAGGTCCAGTGATTCGGCTGGCGTATCGGATGCGGGGGGTGCCCTCAATGGCAGCGACCAACTGGTCGAGCTCCCGGGGCGCAGTCCGCGCCCAGATCAACGCCTTGATGGGCAAACCGAGCACCGCTGGGTCAACCACGGCGCGCACGACCAGCTGCCCGTCCTGCCGCATTTGATCGATGCGCCTCCTCGCAGTGGCTTCCGATACACCGGCAAGCCGGGCCAGTTCCTCGTAGGTCCTGCGCCCGTTCTCCATCAGGGCGGAGTGCATGATTCGGTCACCGGGCGAGACGCCTTCCAATTCACCGATATGCAGTCTTTGATCCACGTGGGCTCCGGACTCCAACTCCTCGCACTCGGCGTCACTAAGCACCCCGGGGCGCCATTGGTGAGCGGTTCTTAGGTACCGCAGGACCGGATAGGTACTGCTTGATGTAAGCCCGGGAATAGCCGGCAACTCTTCGAACAGGAAGGTCAGCTCTTCGGCCCGGGAGTGACTGACCTCCGCGACGATGTCGTGAGAACCGGCGACCATGTGGGACCACATCGTTTCGGGTCGGGCACTAACGGCCCGGGAGCACATCCGTACGTGTCCTGGGCCGCACTTCAGGGCCAGAATCGTGCCGTTGGCCTTGAGCTGCATGCCCGTGACCCGCATGATGCCACTGTCCAGCAGGCGCATTCCACGGCGGGCCACTGTCCGCTCGTTTTCTCCTAATGCCCTTGCGACCCGCAACCAGGAAGCGCGCCCGTCAAGCTGCAGGGCGCCGATGATCCTACGGTCCAGATCATCGATGAGGTGCGTCACTTCGGGGCGAGAAACTGAAGTCATTGGCCGATCGTATGTCAGATTCCGTCGAATTACACCAGCCCATTGACCGTGCGAATCAGCGTGACCAATATCAAATATGCCCTTCATTCGAGGAAACACCATCCCGGGAAGCCAGGTCGCTATGACAACTCACCCCTCTCAGCAGACAGATCAACAGCGCGATGCCCAGCACTCGCCGCGACCTCCGCGCACCGTGGCCACCCGCATCAGGGCCATGGGTCCCGGCATGGTTCTGGCAGTTACCAGTGTCGGGGCCGGTGACATGGTTACCACCTTGAATGGATCCTCCGCCTACGGCATGGCTCTCGTGTGGACGATCGTGATTGGAGTGCTGATCAAGTTCGCACTTACGGAGTGCGTGGGGCGCCTCCAGCTAAGTTCCCGGCGGACCATGCTCTCACAGATGGCCGACATCAGCGGACCAGTGCTTCCTGTGGTTTTCTTGCTTTTCATGGTCGTCATCGGCCTCTTCTACGGGGCGGGCCTGAGCTCAGTGGCGGCACTCGCCGTCGTGGAACTTCTTCCCGCCGCTCCTGTGGTCCCCGTGACCATCGCCATTGCCGTCACCGCAGGAGCTATGGTAGCGCTGGGACGATATTCCCTCTTCGAACGAGTCATGGTCGCCTTGGGGTTACTCATGTTCGTGACCGTCCTCGTCAGCGCCGTCATGGTCGTGGCGGACGCTGACTCGCCTGAGGTCACGTTCAAAACCATTGTGCCCCAGTTGCCCACAGGATCCATCCTGGCCGTCCTGGCACTGATTGGTGGCGTGGGTGGGGCCGCCGGTATCCTCGCCTACGCATACTGGGTGCGGGAAAAGCGGTGGCAGGGACGAGAATGGTTGCCCCACCTCCGGGTTGACACGGCAGCCAGCTACATCGGGGTAATTGTGTTCGCGGTCGCAATGAGCATCCTCGGTACAGGTCTGATCTACGGCACCGGTAAGAGCATCGCCGGCAATGCGGGCCTGGCCACGATCGCTGGCCCCATGGCCGACATGGCCGGGGAAATCGGTCGGATCGGCTTCCTTCTGTGCCTACTGGCGGTTGTCTTCAGTTCCATCCTTGGAGGTTTCAGCGCCATGGGCTATCTCATTGCCGATGCCATCCGTGTTCTGCGGAAGGTTCCCGACGAGGATGCTGACGCCCACATGTCCAGTTCTACCCCCGTATTCCGCTCGGTGATCCTCTACTGCGTACTGAGCGCCATCGCCTTCCAATTCGTCGGGCGCCCCGTGACCCTGGTGGTGATCTATGCGACCCTGTCGGCGTTCATCCTGCCTGTGCTTTGTGGCAGCCTGCTCGTGCTGCTCAACCGTCGCAGCCTCAACCGAGGTTTCCGCAACGGCATGCTCAGCAACTGTGCTCTCGGGCTTGGGCTCGCGTTGTTCGGCAGCCTGTGCGTAAACCAAGTCGTTCAAGTCCTCTCCGGTTCAAACTGACCGAGATTACCGAAAGAGCAGACATGTCCGACATCCCATTCATGACCGCCACTGACCTCACCACTTCCATGCGCAACGGAACCTTATCCGTCACCGAAGTCCTAGCGGCCCACATCGACCGCATCGAACAGACCAATTCCAAGGTCAACGCCCTCGTCGCCATGGACCTGGACCAGGCCATGGACCAGGCCGCGCAGCTCGATCGACAGTGGAGCAGGACCACCGACAAGGGACCCTTATACGGGCTACCCACCGCACATAAAGACATCCTGCCCACAAAGGGGATCCGCACCACCCGCGGTTCAAAACTCTTCGCCACGGACGTGCCCGACGTTGACCACATCGTCGTCGAACGCATGAAGAAGGCCGGGGCGCTCACGCTGGGAAAAACGAACGTGCCCGAATTCGGGTTAGGCTCCCACACGTACAACGACGTCTACGGGCTCACCCGCAACCCCTATGACCTGGGGAAGAGCGCTGGCGGGAGCAGCGGAGGTGCCGCCGCAAGCCTCGCAGCTGGCATGATCCCCATCGCGGACGGCAGCGACACCGGTGGTTCTTTACGCAACCCAGCCTCCTTCTGCAACGTGGTCGGGTTGCGGCCCACACCCGGCCGTGTACCCTCATGGCCCGAGAGCGCTGCATGGGGGCGGCTGTCCGTCAAAGGCCCTATGGCCCGCACAGTACAGGACACTGCGCTGTTGCTTTCCGTGCTCGCCGGACCGGACCCCAGGAGTCCAATGTCTCTGGAAACCCCGGGGCAGGCCTTCGCCGGTCCGCTCACCACAGATCAGCACGGTACACGCATTGCATGGTCGGCAGACCTGACCGGCTCTGTCCCCGTCGCCCCGGAGGTGCTCGACTCGCTGCGTCCCGCACTTCAAGCCTTCACGGATCTGGGCTGCCATCTGGAAGAAGCAGCCCCGGACCTCGCAGGTGCCGACTCAGTATTCAATACGCTGCGGGCATGGCAGCTCGAGTACACCCTCGGGCCCCTGCTGGATCGGAACCCGGGCCAATTCAAGAGCGATGCAGTGTGGAACATCGAGCAGGGGCGGCGTCTCACCGGGAATGACATAGGAAAAGCTGAAATAGCGCAGACAACGCTTCACCACACCATGCGCCTGTTTTTCCAACAGTATGACTTCCTCATCACCCCGGTCAGCCAGGTGGCACCATTCGACGCTGAACTTCCCTACCCGCAGGAAATCAATGGTCACGTCATGAACAACTACCTGGAATGGATGAGACTGCCATCCATAATCTCGGTAACCGGCTGCCCCGCCATATCGGTGCCTGCCGCCTTCACACCCACCGGGCTGCCCATCGGGCTACAGATCATCGCATCACCCCGGGCAGAAAAGGCTCTTTTGCAGATCGCCTACGCATTCGAGCAGAGGAACGGTGCCGGGGCGCGTCGCCCTGATGCCCGGTCTTTGGAGATGACCACCACCCTTTGAAAGAACCCGCACGGAAATCGAGCGATCAGCAAAGAAAGCGCCACAACCACGTCCTCGAACAAATGGTGCCCGCATCTTACGACCGGACTTCGCCCGGAACTAAACAAGGACAACGCAATGACCACCGCAGCGACCACTTTGCTCCCGACCCATGCCCTCGGCTCCGGCCCGAGCGTCTCGACGGCCGTCGCCGGCTGAATGCTGGTGACAAAACAGGGCAACGAACAGCAGCATCGCATGCGCAGCCTGCAAACCAAGCAACAGAAGGAAGATCCCTATGAGCGCAGAATCCACCCTCCGCACCGAAGGCCCGCTGTCGGGCTACCTCGTGGTGGACCTGAGTCGGGCCCTCGCCGGGCCCCATGCCGGCATGATGCTGGCGGATCTCGGGGCGCGCGTCATCAAGGTCGAGAGCCCGGACACTGGCGACGATACGCGCGGCTGGGGGCCGCCGTTCGTGGGTCCCGAGGGTGATCTCCAGGCCACATACTTCCTGTCCTGCAACCGCAACAAGGAATCCATCGCCTTGGACCTGAAGAGCGATGACGGCCGGGCGGTCCTGCGGGAGCTGTTGGAACGGGCGGACGTGGTGATCGAGAACTTCCGCCCAGGCGTACTGGACCGGCTTGGATTCTCGGCCGCGGAAATGCACGCCCTCAACCCGGCACTGGTAGTCCTGTCCATAACCGGCTTCGGGCACGACGGGCCCGAATCACGGCGCAGCGGCTATGACCAGATCCTTCAGGGCGAGGCCGGCCTGATGTCCCTGACCGGATCCGGTCCGGAGGATCCGCAGCGGGTGGGAGTGCCCATCGCGGACCTGCTCTCCGGCATGTACGGGGCGTTCGGGACGCTCGCCGCGCTGCTGCAGCGCGAACGCAGCGGCCAGGGGCAGATCGTCCGCACCTCCTTGCTCGCCGCACTGATCGGGGTCCACGCCTTCCAGGGCACCCGGGCGACGGTCGCCGGCGAGGTCCCGAAGGCCCAAGGCAACCACCACCCCTCCATCGCCCCCTATGGCCTGTTCCACTGCCGGCGGGGCCGGGTGCAGATCAGTGTGGGCAGCGAAAAACTATGGGCCACGTTCGCCGCGGCATTCGGGATCAACGCCGCCCGGCCTGAGTTCGCCAGCAACGCGGACCGGGTGCGCAACCGGGAGAAAGTCATTGAAGAGGTGGAGCGGGTGTTCTCCGACTTTGAGGCCGAACCCCTGCTGGCCAAGCTCAACCAGGCCGGCATTCCGGCGGGCAAAGTCCGGACGCTGGACGAAGTGTATGCCTGGGACCAGGTTCACTCGCAGGGACTCGTGATCGACGTCGACCACAAGATCCTCGGCAATGTGAGCCTGCCCGGCCCGCCGCTGCGGTTTTTCACCGCCGCGGACACTGCCGAAACGACGCTGAAGACGCATACTGCCCCGCCGCTGCTGGACCAGGACGGGGAGCAGATCCGGCAGTGGCTTCTGGTCTCCGAAGCCGGCGCCGGACGCGCCGGGCGCGCAGCCGCCGGAACAGGCCAGGATGAGGAACGCCGCTGAGGATGCCGACACAACAGAAGGTCCGTCACCTGAACGCCACTGAACTCATCGCTACGGTGCTGGATCCCGGCTCCTACCGGAGCTGGGACGGCACGGTCGTGGACCCTGACCCGGGTCCCGAATACCGGCAGGAGCTGGCGGCGGCCCGGGCTAAAACCGGCGTGGATGAATCCGTCCTGACCGGTGAGGGCCTCATCCGCGGCCGCCGAGTGGCCGTCATCGTCAGCGAGTTCCGTTTCCTGGCCGGCTCCATCGGGCTCGCGGCCGCCGAACGGATCGTAAACGCCGTCGAACGGGCAACACAGGAAGGGCTTCCGCTGCTGGCTGGACCTGCCTCCGGCGGCACGCGTATGCAGGAAGGCACCATCGCCTTCCTGTCCATGATCAAAATCAGCGCGGCCGTGCGGGCACACCGGCAGGCTGGGCTGCCCTACCTGGTCTACCTCCGCCATCCCACTACTGGTGGCGTCATGGCATCCTGGGGATCCCTCGGGAACATCACAGTGGCCGAACCTGGCGCCCTGCTGGGATTCCTGGGACCCAGGGTCTACGAGGTGCTCTACGGCATCCCCTTCCCAGAGAATGTCCAAGTGGCAGAGAACCTCTTCGACAAGGGGCTCGTGGATGCCGTTGTCCCGCCCTGGCAGCTGTCCGACGTCATTGACCGGGCTTTGAGCATTCTGGTCACCGGCCCAAATCTGCAGGTCGCTCCGCCTCGGACGCTGTCTGTGAAACCGTCGGAGGCCGGCGCTTGGGCGTCGATTGAAATCTCCCGCAATCCGCGGCGCCCGGACTTGCGCCAGTTGCTGGCGCACGGGGCCCGGGATGTGCTTCCGCTCAACGGGACGGGACAGGGCGAGAAAGACCCGGGCCTGCTTCTGGCACTGGCCCGCTTCGGCCAAAAGTCCTGCGTGGTGATCGGCCACACCCGGCCGCGGCCCTCCCAGCAGACGGCGATGGGTCCGGCGTCACTTCGCGAGGCACGCCGTGGCATGCGGCTGGCTGAGGAGCTCGGCCTGCCACTGCTGACAGTCATCGATACCGGTGGCGCTGCGCTGTCCAAGGAAGCCGAGGAAGGCGGCCTTGCAGGCGAAATCGCGAGGTCCCTGCATGATCTGATCGGGCTCAGCTCGCCCACAGTTTCCGTGCTGCTCGGTCAGGGTGCAGGCGGCGGTGCGCTGGCCCTGCTGCCGGCAGACCGGACCATCGCGGCCCAGCACGCGTGGCTGGCTCCGCTCCCGCCCGAAGGCGCCAGCGCCATCGTTCACCGGAGCACCGACTTCGCGCCGGCCATGTCCGAAGCCCAGGGCGTCAACGTTGCGTCCCTCTTCGCCAACGGGCTTGTCCAGCACGTCATTGACGAGCGCGGGGACGCAGCACTGGAGGCCAAGGCCTTCTGCCAGCGGCTTGGGCAGGCCATCGAGTACGAACTTGCCACCTTGTCCTCAGCCGACATCGGCGAGCTACTGCCGCAGCGGCTCGACAAGTACCGCAACCTCGGCGTGCCCACCTCCGCTACCGGAGCTCAGGCATAGCCGGTGCGCAAGGTCATCCGTCGCTCCGCCTCGAGGGGACAATACCCGGAGCTGGCTGCCACAGCATTGCCACCCACGCGAAGAGCCGGGGCAAGCGATGTCTCCCCACGCTGTCCTGGAACCTTCGCTTTGTTAGGGCCTCCATGAGTGGCCGGTGGACCTGCAGCCAAAGCAGAAACGTGCAGAGAGCCAAATCCCGGCAGACCGCCCGCTAGGCCCGCCGCTAAACGACGCACGTTCTGTCAGACAACATAAAACCAAGTCAGGTCCGCCTCAGAAGTAAGGTCCCACCATGGAACCCTCAGATATAACTTTCCGCACTCGAAAGTGGGTGCGGCCAGAAGACTTGAACGCGAACGGCACCTTGTTCGGTGGGAGCCTTCTCAAATGGATCGATGAGGAAGCAGCAATCTATGCCATCCTCCAGCTCGGCAATGGCAGGGCCGTGACGAAGTACATTTCGGAAATCAACTTCGTCAGCTCCGCTGTGCAGGGTGACCTCATAGAAATGGGACTCACGGCAACTAAGTTCGGTCGGACCTCACTGACCATGCGAGCAGAAGTCCGAAACATGATCACGCGGCGAAGCATTCTCACAATCGAGGAGATCGTGTTCGTGAATTTGAACAGCGAGGGCAAGCCCGAACCTCACGGCTACAAAGAAATCACTTACGACAGAGACAGAATTCCGACGCATCACTTCACAAAAACACTGCAAGGCTAGCGGAGAAAACTCACATTCGTTCCAGTTGGCTTGCAGGTTCTAGGCGACTCCCCAACCCGTTTCCAACGCGCCGATTATGAAGATTCTGTCAACCCGAGTCGGCCGGGCAAACGCGTGCTTGCTGATCACGCGGCCGGAAGTGGTGGCGACTCTGATCGGTCCATGGCTGGAGTAGGGAGCCGTCGGGGTAGCTCCCTGGCAGCAGTAGCGGTGGATAAACCTATGAGAATTGTCCCCGGCTGTGGGCGGGCGGACCTGACTTCTCGTTCAAACGTAGATCAGTTCCGGTTGTTGCTAGACCAAGGCAAGGGGCCGTGTGTCGGCTTGGAGTTGCCGCTGTGGAAGGCTGCAGTTATGGACAGCTCATCTCGGGAACATGACCTCGTTCTCTACGGAGTGACGGGTTTCGTTGGCCGACTGATCGCCGGCTACGTCGCGGAGCATGCACCGGCAGGTATGCGAGTCGGACTCGCGGGCCGGTCCAGGTCCAGACTCGGGGCGGTTCGGTCGCAGTTGCCGGTCGCGGCGCACGGATGGGCCTTAATCGAAGCCGACTCGGAGGACGCGGACTCGATCGCCGCTCTGGCCGCGGGCACACGCGTGCTTTTCACAACCGTCGGTCCGTACGCGAAACACGGACTACCAGTTGTCGACGCCTGCGCACGGGCCGGTACCCACTACGCCGACCTCGCTGGTGAGGTGTCCTTCATCAGGGAGGCGATCGATCGCTATGACGCTCTGGCCAGGACGAGCGGGGCCAGGATCGTGCACTCCTGCGGCTATGACTCCGTGCCGTCCGACCTCGCTGTACTGCTGCTTCATCAGGCGGCAGAAGCCGATGGCGCTGGTGGTTTGGGCGAGGTCCAACTCGTTGCTACGGCCAAGGCTGGCATCAGCGGAGGCACGCTCGAATCGATGCGCGGGCAGCTCGACGCGATGCGATCGAGCACCGCCCTGAGGTCATTAGCCGCGGACCCCTACGCTCTGAGCCCCGACCGCACAAGGGAGCCGACGACTCAACAGCCTCCTGACGCCGGCCCCGTGCGCCGTACCGATGACGGCACCTGGACCGCGCCTTTCATCATGGCCCCGGTCAACACTCGGATAGTGCTCCGCAGCAACGCATTGCAGGGCTGGGCCTATGGCCGCTCCCTTCAGTACGGCGAGGCATCGCCAGGGCAATGGCACTCGGGCTCCGGGCATTCACGGGCGCGATGGCGTTCCCGCCCACCCGGCGGGTGCTCGACCGCTGTCTTCCGGCACCAGGTACGGGTCCGAGCGCCAGCACGCAGCACGCGGGCTGGTTCCACTCCCAGGTGACCGCCCGCACCGAACACGGGCACCGATACCAGGCGATTGCTGCCGGCCCCGGTGATCCCGGCTATGCCGCCACCGCCGTGATGGCAGGCGAGACTGCACTCGCTCTTGCCCTCGACGGTGACCGGCTGCCGACAGCGCAAGGATCTCTGACACCGGCCACTGCACTCGGCAACGTGCTCATACAGCGACTCCGCACGGCCGGCCACACTTACGAGGTAACCAAACTCGTCTGAACCAGATCCTGCACTCGACGGCGCAGGCAGGGGAGCGTGGCTCACTCCACCTTGGCCTGGCGCAGGTACTGGTAGACCGTTTCCCTGCTGATCCCGTAGTCACGGGCAAGGACGGCTTTCGGGACACCGTTGCCGGCCCGCTGGACCAGCTCGGCGGCCCGTTCCGGCGTGAGGGTCTTTTTCCGCCCTTTGTAGGCGCCGCGCTGTTTGGCCAGGGCGATCCCTTCCCTCTGGCGTTCCCTGATAAGGGAACGCTCGAATTCAGCGAACGCGCCCATGACGGAGAGCATGAGGTTGGCCATGGGGGAGTCCTCGCCGGTGAACACCAGACTCTCCTTGACGAACTCCACCCGCACGCCCTTGCGTGTCAGGTTTTGGACAAGAGCACGCAGGTCATCGAGGTTCCGGGCGAGCCGGTCCATGCTGTGCACCACCACGGTGTCCCCATCTCGCGCGAACCGCAGCAACTCGGTCAGTTCCGGCCTGGCAGTGTCACTGCCGGAGGCCTTATCCGTGAAGACCCGGTCCAGAACCTGGCCTTCGAGCTGGCGCTCCTCGTTCTGGTCCAGCGTGCTCACCCGCACGTACCCGATCCGCTGTCCAGTCACCGGTGCCTCCAACCCCGTCCTGTCAGGTTGAGTCCTAGGCCCCTCTCAGAAAAAAGTCAAGGCATGCGCCCCGGTTCGTCAGGTTGGGGTGTGCCTTATCTGAATGACATGCGGGCCCGTGAGCCCGGTCTTCGGACCTATCAATTCCGGCTACCAAGGGGCCGTATTCAACCTCGCCCACTTTCCGGCAGGCTTCGGGCTCCAGTGTTTGGCGCTATAAACGATCGCCTGTGAACCAACCTGTATGCGAAGGGTAGTTGCCCTTCCTGGAAAGCGAACCGTTCGCCTGCCCGCTCGCGCGTACGCTCTAAACGCCAAGTCCAGCTAAAACTGGCGCCAGGCTTTATGCTCTGAGCTTCTCGGGGGTCGCAGCATCATGCATAATTCGGCCTGTCTGGCATGCTGACTGCCAGTTCTAGCGATTCGTGCTTGTAGTGCAGCAGAAACTCGTGCTTGTAGTGAAGTCCAAGCCAAGGCGAGGCAACAACGTCGTCGATGCCGGCAGCCAATTGCAACGAAGTTTTTACCGCTGCTGCTTCGAGTCTCGGCTTAGTAGTCGGGCGGGTGACGATGGGTTTCATGCGGCGCATCATCTCTTGACTGCTCGCATGTGCTGCGGCGGAGCGCTTACGTCGGCAGCACGTCCCATTTCGGTCCCGGTTCTTGGGTAGAGACAGCTTTACAAGGCGCCCGGCCAGCCGGTGTAGGCCTCTGCCAGGTAGGACAGTCCATGCCGGGAGGAGACCACGGAGCTGAGTTCCCCGAGCTGGCGGGCGCGGGAAAAATCGTCTGCGTCGGTGGGGGTGTGCAGCATGGTGGTCATCCAGTAAGAGAACTGCTGGGCCTTCCATACCCGTTCCAGGGCGCGGTCGCTGTACGTCTCCAGCAGTCGGCCGGACCCGGAGTTGTAGTGGCTGTCGAATCCTTCGAAGAGCACCTTGACGTCATGGATCGCGAGGTTCAGGCCCTTGGCACCGGTGGGCGGAACGGTGTGCGCTGCGTCGCCTGCCAGGAAGAGGTTGCCGTGGCGCATGGGGGCGTGGACGAAGCTGCGGAACGGCAGCACCATCTTTTCGATGACCGGGCCTTCCTTGAGTTCGAAGCCGTTGCCGTTTACCCGGCTGCGGAACTCGGCCCAGATCCGGTCGTCATCCCAGTCGGCCACGTTCTCCTTCGGGTCGCACTGGAAGTACATCCGCTGGACGGTCTCGGTGCGCTGGCTGATCAGGGCGAAACCGTAGGCGGAGTTGGCGTAGATCAGTTCATCGGAACTGCGCGGGGCTTCGGCCAGGATGCCGAACCAGGCAAACGGGTATTCGTGGAAGTACCACTTGCGGTGCGCCTCGGGGATCTGGAACCGGCAGTGGCTGCGGGAGCCGTCCGCACCCACCACGAAGTCGGCCTGGATCTCGAACTCCGCGCCCCCGGCGTCGGTGAACCAGACTTTAGGCTTTCCTTCCAGGTCATGCACGCTGGTGTCCGTGACGCCGTAGCGGACGTCGCCACCGTCGGCCTTCCTGCGGGCGGCGAGGTCCAGGAAGACGTCCGTCTGGGGATACAGCCAGACAGACTCCCCCACGAGGTCCTTGAAGTCCACGCGGTGGCTTTCCCCGTTGAAGCGCAGTTCGATGCCGTCGTGGCGGTCGCCGTCACGGAGGACACGGTCCGAAACTCCGCTGTCCACGAGCATGTTGACCGTGCCGTGTTCGAGGATGCCTGCGCGCACCGTTTCGGAGATGTCTTTGTGGCTGCGGACTTCGATCACGGTGGAGTCGATGCCCGATTTGGCCAGTAGGTGGGAGAGCATGAGACCGGCGGGTCCGGATCCCATGATGGCCACTTGGGTAGTGATGGTTTTACGTGTTGCCATGGTTCGTCTCGCTTCGTTGCGGGGCTCCGCAGTCGCGGCGCCTGAGTGTGTTACGTGGCGTGTGCCTCAACAGGACGACTGGCGCCTCGCTTACAAGAGTTTTTGGCGGTCCTGGGTACACGCCCTTTGAGGGCCGCGTTGGCACCTATCGGTGGGCCGGCGATTCTTCGCCCGTCCTTGGACGGGTACGGGCGGCCACACGGGTTACGGCCTCGCGTCGTGCGCCCACCGCGTTCTCGATGGTGCCTATTCCTTCCACTGTCATGCGGACCACATCGCCGGTCTTCACGGGCGGGGGAGTCTTTGCTCCGTTCCGACCCCAAAGTTCAGCCAGGCAGCCGCTGCCGCATGTGCCGGAGCCCAGCACGTCGCCGGGCCGCACCACGGAGTCCTGCGACGCGTAGGCCACCAGTTCGGCGAACGGCCAACCCATGTTGGAGAGCATGTCCTGCCCGATGCGCTGGCCATTAACCTCGACGGCCATGGAGATGGGCAGGAACCCTTCGGCGTCGTGGCGGTCCTCAAACTCGTCCGCGGTGACGATCCATGGGCCTAGTGTGTTGGCGAAGTCCTTGCCCTTGCAGGGGCCTAGGCTGACTTTCATCTCGCGGCGCTGCAGGTCCCTGGCGGACCAGTCGTTAAGCACGGTATAGCCGAAAATGTGCCGGTGCGCGTCGGCTGCGGATAGGTTGCGGCCGTCGCTGCCGGGAACATGCCCGACGACGGCCGCCACTTCGGTTTCAAAGTCCAGGTCCTCGCAGCCCGCCGGAATACCAATCACCTCGCCCGTTCCTGTCACGGTGTGCGGGTTCGTGAAGTAGAAGGTGGGCGCCTCGTACCATTCGGGCACCACACCGGCCACGCCGTCGATGCTCTTCCGGACGCCTTCCACGTGTTCCTCGAACGCGACGAAGTCCCGGATGGTGGCGGGCACCAGCGGGGCCAGTAACTGCACGTCCGCCAGCGAAGAGGCAACGCCTGAAGTCAGAACCTGCCGTGCAATGTTCAGCGTTTCTTCGAGACCGGCGTCCAGGAGCGTCTGGACGTCCTGGCCGGCGGGCAGGGCGTAGCAGTTCCCGCCGTCCACAAAGCCGGACTGGATCCCGTCGCCGTCATTCCAGCGAGCAATCTTGACCATATGAATCTTCCTTAGGCTGGGCGGGCGGCGGGGACTGAAGCGGGCGTGATGCCAAGGGCGGCAGCGTTGCCGGCCAGCACCCGGGCCTCGTCCTCTGCGGGAAGGCGTGCCTCGACAACCTCGTCCACGGGCAGGTCGGATCCCATGTCGAAGGGGTAATCGGAGCCGAGCAGCACCTGCTCCGGCCCGGCGGCGGTCACGAGCGCCCGAAGCTCAGCGGGGCTGTGGACCAGCGAGTCGAAGTACAGCTTTTTCAGGTAGGAGGACGGCGGCTGCGCGCAGCCGTGCGCCTCCGTCCGGACCTTCCAGGCGCGGTCGGAACGGCCCAGGGTGGTGGGAAGGTAGCCACCGCCGTGCGCGGCCAGGACCTTCAGGTCCGGGTGCCGGTCCAGTACCCCGCTGAAAATCAGGTGTGACAGTGCCACGGCGTTTTCCGCAGGCTGGGAGACGGTGTTGGCGAGATAGAAACGGTCCAGCCGCTCATCCAGGGAGCATCCGAACGGGTGCAGGAACACCAGGGCACCCAGCTCCTCGGCCCGGCTCCAGAACGGTTCCAGCCGGGGGTCGGACAGCTCAACAGTGCTGCGTTCCGCGTCGGCTGGAGTGGCGGCGAACGACCCGATTTCCACCCCGAGCAGGCCGCACTCGAGCACCGTGTGCTCCAGGGCCTCCACCATCAAGGCGGGGTGCTGGAGCGGGACCAGGCCCAGGCCGTGGAGCCGCTCCGGGGCGCGGTCAACGAATTCCCGCACGGCCTGGTTTGCGGACTTCGCTACCTGCAGTGCCAGTTCTTCGCCTGCGAAGTAGTAGAAGTGCGACGGCGACGGCGAGATCAGCTGCACGTCCACACCTTGGGCGTCCATGTCCGCGAGCCGGCGGTCCAGGTCGGTCAGCTGCGGCCAGCGCTCCTTGATCATCCGGCCCGAAGCTGCCATCGATTCGGGTCCGTTGCGCCGCACTTCCAGGGCCTGCTGGGCGCCGAAGCCCTCGGGATCAGCCTCCGCCACCAGCTGTTGAAGGGCCGGAAGCAGGATATGGGCGTGGACGTCCACCGTGGGGAATTCTGCGGGGCGGGTGCTCATGCGGGTTCCTTAACTGCTGGCATCGTTGACTCCACTACCGAAGTGCTATCGGGTTGACGGGTGATCCGACTGCCCCGGTGATGGGGAGCGGGGCTGCGATGAGCAGGAAGTCGTACCTGCCGTCCGCTGCGCAGGCTTGTGCCAGTCCGTCCGGGTCCCACATTTCGCCCAGGAACAGTCCGAGGTTGGGGATGGCGATCTGGTGGAGGGGCTGGAAGGCGGCGTCGAACTCGTTGGGCCGGACTTCGAAGCCCCACGTATCGGTGGCTATCCCGGCTATTTCCGTGCGGTGCAGCCAGGGCCCGGTGGTGAAGGACAGCCCGGGGGCTGAGCCGCCGGCGTAGTCGCCCCAGCCGTCGCGGCGGACCCTGGTGTGCTGCCCGGTGCGGATCACCACGATGTCGCCCCGGCCCACCTTCGAGCTGGGCCCCTGCAGGTCAATGGTCCGCTGGAGGTGTTCGGGGGTGATGGCGAAACCGTCGGGCAGTTCGCCGTCGTTCCGTCCAAGGTCCGGGCCGAGCGCACGGCCGACGTCGAGCAGGACGCCGCGGGTGACAATCTTGGCCGCTGCGGTTTCGATGCCGGTTACCAGGTCGCCTTCGGAGGTGACCACGTCCCCGGCGGCGCGGCCGTTCCAGGCTTTGCCCTGGTCGAAGATGTGGCCCAGGCCGTCCCACTGCGTGGAGCACTGCAGCGGCATGGCGATGACGTCGTCCGCGCCGCCGAAGCCGTGCGGGAAGCCTTGGTTGCCACGTTCGGCGTCCACTCCGGTGTCGGTCATGGTGTGGACGGGGTTGGTGCGGCGGCGCCAACCCTTCTGGGGTCCGTTGGTGTCGAACGGCTGGGACAGCGAGAACGCCTCGCCGGTTGTGACCAGGGCTGCGGCTTCGATGCGCTTGGCGGCGTCGATGAAGTTCAGGGTGCCGAGGACGTCGTCCTGGCCCCAGCGGCCCCAGTTGTTGTGCGCTGCGGCCATGGCACGGATGCTACCGAGTGGGTCTTCACGCCGGATAACCGGGGAATCAGTGGCTGATTCCCCGGTGCCGGTGGTGCTGGCAGGAGCCGTGTCCTGGGTGGTCACGGCTTGCTGCCTTCAATTGTCACTTCGTCCTTACAGTGGATCAGCTGGGTGCCCAGCCCGGTGATGGTGCCTTCCATCACGTCCCCGTTCCGGAGGAGCCGGCCCCAGTGCTGGCCGTTGCCGGCGGGGCTGCCGGTGAGAACCAGGTCGCCGGGGCGCAGCGGCATGATCTGGGACGCTTCGCTGACGAGCTTGGCGACGCCGAAGATCATGTCCTGCGTGGACTCGTCCTGCATGGCCTTGCCGTTGAGCTTCAAGGTCACCTGGACGTCCTGTGGGTTGCCGAAGAACTTGGCGGGCACCAGCAGCGGGCCGGTGGGCAGGAAGCCGGGGGCGTTCTTGGCGCGGTACCAGTCCGAGCCGATGGCGGGCATGTCCTTGCGGAAGACGTATTCACGGGTGGTGATGTCATTGACCATGGTGTAACCGAACACGTAGTCCAGGGCTTCCTCAGGGGTGACCCGGAATGCCGTCCTGCCAATGACTGCCGCCAGCTCCAGTTCCCAGTCGTGGGACTTGCTATAGGACGGGAGGGTGAGGTTGTCCGTGGCGGATGCGATCGCCGTCGGGAGCCCGATGAAAAAGTACGGCGTGCCCTGGCCTGCCCGCTTGTCCATCATGGCGGCTGTTCTGGCGCGCACTTCCTCCTCGTCCTCGCCGGGTTCGCGGTGGGCTGCGGCGAGGTCGATGACGTGCTTGCGGTAGTTCGCACCGGTCTGCAGGACCTGGGCCGGTTCCACGGGGGCAAGGACCTCGATGTCGGCCAGCGCCAGGCCGCTGTCGTCGCGGGCGGAGGCGGCGAGGCTGTCCAGCTGGGCTTCGGTGGTTTCCCAGTGCTCGATCAGGGAGTTGATGTCCCCGTCCAGCGGCAGGACCCGGCCACCGACGAGCAGGCCCGCGCGGGCCTTGCCGTCACCGGCTTCCTGGAACCGGATCAGCGCATAAGTTGCTTCGGTCATGGCGTCTTAGCCCCGGCCCTGCTTGGCGTAGGGGTTCAGGAGGGCTTCCTTCATTTCGGGGGAAGCACCTTCTTCGGTGGCCGTGAAGCCCTCGGCCGGCGGGAAGGATTCGGTCATGGAGAGCGGCATGGCGCCGTTCTTGTAGAAGTTGTTGGAACCGAGGGACGGCTTCCAGGTGTTGGCGTCCCAGTCCGGGACGTAGTTGCGGTAGCCGCCGGAGTTGAGCTCCACGCGAAGACCTGAGGGGTCGCGGAAGTAGAGGAAGTTCTGTTCGCCCACGCCATGGATGGAGGGGCCGTATTCCATTGGGGTGCCGTTTTCCATCATGACATCGGCGGTGCGGAGCAGGTCTTCGGTGGCGTCCACCCAGAAGGCGATGTGGTTGACGCGGCCGGCCCGGCTGGAAGTGTCCAGGACCACGCCGAGGTCGTGGGACTTTTCGTTGGTGGTCAGCACGGAGAACACCGTGATAGGTGCCTCGTCCAGGTCGACGAAGGCCATGACGCGGAAGCCGAGGGCCTCGTTGTACCACTTGGCGAAGCCGCGGACATCCGAGCAGGCCACGGTGACGTGGTCCAGGAAGCGCGGTGCGGCGGCGTGGCTGCTGCGGCGCTCCGGCCGGTCCGGGTAGGTGGATGCGAATTCGGGTTCAGCGACGAACTTTTCCACGTCGTAGAAGAGGCGCATGGGGTGGCCGTAGGGGCCGGTGAATTCGTAGGCCTTGCCGTAGCCGTGGCCGCCGGGGGTCCAGGTGCCCTGGACGCCGGTCGCTTCGATCCGCTGGGCAGCCGCTTCAAGGGCTGCCTGGGAGTTGGTGCGCCAGGCCATCCGGCCCAGGGACGCCTCGGGTCCTTCGGTGATGGCCAGGCTGTAGCGGTAGTAGTCGCCCCAGCAGCGCAGGTAGACGTTGCCGTCCACGCGGTCGATGATGCGCATGCCGAACTTTTCCTCGTAGAACCGTGCCGACGCTTCGACGTCCGGGGTAGTGATCTCGAGGTGGGCAAGATGCGAGAGGGGAGTTTCCACGTTGAAGTCCTTCAGAGTTGTTGGCTGCTATCGGTTTGGTGCAGGTCCTGTAACCACTGTGAAGGAGCTCATGTATCGGGGGAAGCGCAGTTTCGCTATGCCCACCATTCACGTTGCAAATAGTGAAACCACAACCAGGTCTCCCCGCGCGCAGCGCTGATTTCTTCAAGGCGGTACCGGCCATAGCGAGTGAAGATGCCGGGCATTGAGGATTCCTATTTCCGCTCATCATCGGCCGCTAGCTAGTTTGATTGCACGCTTCGAGCCGTGACCTGATGGAGGCCGATGAGATCCGCATGCATGGTTGCGTCGCGCACTCGTATCAGGCCAACTCCGCACACCAGAGAAGCTGGAAGGAAAGCCTTGCATCCCCTTACAAACATCTACCTCCCTGCGGAGGCACGACGTGAACATGAGGACGTCAGGGACGGTCCCCGGTTTCCCGGCATGTTAGAGGTGACAGACGCTGAAGGAGCTGACCTGCCCGGCGCCCTTGGGAACGCCATCGCCGTTGTCTCCCGGGCCGCTGACGAGCACCGCACTGGAATCCTGATCTCGCGTATTGGCATGGACCGTTACATCGTGCGCGCACATCCTGCAGTCCCTTACGGGATGATCAGGCAGTCCCTTTGAAGTGTTGGTGTTCCCGATCCCTAGGAGCCTTGGACCGGGTTGGACCAACGCAGAGGCCTCGGTGCAAAGTGCGCACCGAGGCCTCTTTCTGTTCTTCAGCTGGTTCAGAAGGTCTCGACGTGGGCTCTGACGTGGCTTCCGTCGTCGCTCAGCCAGCCTTTTCCGGCGGCGTAAACCAGCATGTTGGCGAAGCGGTAGTTCCAGCCCATCCCGATCCGGCCGGCACATTCGCTCTTGATCCAGTCCACAGAGACCATTACATCCGGGTCGTCCAGCTTGCCGGCCGCCGTGGACTCAAGCAGGTTAGGCAGGCTGTCCTTGGCTTCCTCCGACAGCAACACTTTGAAGGTGGTGCAATCATCCGGTTCATCCAGCGCAACGGATCCTGGGCTGACTCGCACGTGCACGGGAACTCCTTTTACATCAACAATGTCGGTCGTTTCCACTATGCCGAGAGCGCGCTGCACCCGGAAGCCGAACTTTTGGATAGCCGGTATCGTCCGAAGTTATGCCCGCAGGAAATTACGGGGGGACGGAATCTCGCTGTCCTGCCAAAAGGTAGGACGCCACCATGCCGGCGAGCTTTTCCGCGATTTCCCGCCATTCGAGGTTCCCGCTGCCTTCGACGGTGCTCCCGAGGCCCAGCCGGCGGGCCACGACGCTGTAGACGACGTTGAAGCTCCAGTCGATGTCCGCTTCGTGAAGGAAGCCTTCCGGCCACTTGTGCAGGACTTCTGAGAAGTTTTTTGCGAGGGCAGCATGCGAAGCTGCGCCGCGCTTGGAAATCGTTTGGTCCTGGGTTGCCCGCAACATAAACGGTCGAAGGATGTCCGCGTATCGTCGAAGTACTTCGATCGTCCGGTCTACGGCTTCCTGCGCAACGGATTCCAGTCCCGCATCTGGACGGGCCGGCAGGGCTTCGAAAAGATGGTTGGAGACGGCGTCAATGTCATCCATTTTTCGGCCGTGGGCGACCCGGATGAGTTCATCCTTGCCTTGGAACCGCGCGTAGATGGAACCGATTGACACGCCGGAACGAGCGCTGACATCGGCCAGCGTGAAGTCGTCGTTGCCCCGCTGCTGAAGCAGCGCCAGGGCCGCTTCAATCGTTTTTTCAAACGACTGGCGGCTCCTGGCTTGCTTAGGTTCGCGGGACTTCGTGTCCGGAAGCGTCACAACGTGATCCTACAGAGGATTCCTTCACCTGCGGCGTTTCGTGCCACCCGGAGCTCCCATTCGCCAGATGGAATCAGCCAACGGGATTTCGTCTGATCCCAGCGCCGGAAGCCGTGCGGGTCCACCGCGATTCTTGCTTCAGCCCTCTCTCCCGCGGCGACATCGACCGCACTGAATCCCATGAGACGGTAGCCGGTTTCTCCCACCGCCTTTCCATAAACCTGGACAACGTCGCGCCCGGCCGATTCACCTGTATTCCGGAGAGTCACGTGGACCGAAACGCCTCCCACACCGGCCCCCGCATCACCGGCACGCAGTCCTGCTGATGCCGCTACAGCGTCCACCAGTCTGAACCCCGTATAGCCGAGACCGTAGCCGAAGGGATAGCGGGCTGTCCGGCCGGACGCTTCGAAATGCCGGTAGCCCATAGGTTCACTGGCTGCGTAGTCCAGATCAA
Organism: Arthrobacter sp. Y3221159; assembly: GCF_059089885.1. Lineage (NCBI taxonomy): Bacteria > Bacillati > Actinomycetota > Actinomycetes > Micrococcales > Micrococcaceae > Arthrobacter > Arthrobacter sp. Y3221159. Next base: position 105,250 of record NZ_JBNHFC010000011.1, on the reverse strand, counting down.
GGTCGGCGTCCAGCCCGGTTCCCCACCCGGGGATGTCCTCGTTCCTTTCCGGGAAGGATACCGGGAGCCTGCCGGACGGGGCGGTGTGGCCCGTGAGCACCGACGCGAGGCCGTGCCCGAACTCCTGTCCCGGGAACCACGCCATCAGCAACGCCTTGACCCTGTCCGCCCACGGCAGCAAAACAGCACGGGACGCGTTGACCACCACCACGGTTTCCGCATTGACCGCCGCCACCGCTTCAACCAGGCGGTCGCAATCAGGGTCCAAACCCGCCGTCGTACGGTCTGCGCTTTCGCGGGACGAGCCCTGCTCGTCCCCGACCACCACAATGACGGCGTCCGCGCGGGCAGCAAGCTTCACCGCGTCCTTCAGTGGATTGGTGGCCCGTTCAGGGACCGCCACAGCGGTGATGGCCTGGACCCTGCCGGGTTCGAACGCCATCTCCACCACAACCTCCACCTCACCGGCCGGCAGTTCGAGGGTGATTCGTTGTGTCTCGGCCCGGGCGACGACGCCCATAACGTCATCCGGTGCGGGAGGTGGCACCTCCAGCACCTGTTTGCCGTCCACCCAGAGCGAGCTGGTGCCCGTACCCCCGGTTCCCAGAGACCAGTGCGCTGCAGAGTCCAGTTTCAGCCGCGTCGTGATGCGCGCCCGGCCAGGGACGCCGGCACCCAGGCCGGGCACCGGTCCGAACCATACGAACGACGACGTCTTCCGGACCTCGCTGTACAGGACCGCATCTTCCCCGGCAGGTGCAAGGATTTCCAGCAACACCCCCGGCGTTCCGTCCGGCGCGGTACTGCCCAGTTCCGTCAGGGGCAGGGCCGACGACGGTACCGTCCCGGCCTCGTGGAGGACCTCAACGTCCGGCCCCATTGCCTCACGGATGGCGTCCAAGGGAGTGACGAGCTCACCCTCTGGCCGCACCGTGGCGAAGGTTCCGCCCTGAAAGCAGGGTTTGGCGGCGTTCGGCCCCACTACGGCCAGGGTCCGGATCCGGGCTGGGTCCAGAGGCAGGATGTTGTCTCTGTTCTCCAGCAGCACGAATGACTCGGCCGCAGCGGTGCGGAGGAGCTCGCGTTGCTCTTCCGGGCTCCGTAACCGGGCAGGTTCGGGAGCAGTGCCGCCGGTCCGTCGCCCGGTCCGGTCGGCAAGCCGGGTGATGCGTTCGACGGCGTCACGCAGCCGCCCCCCGGGAACGTCGCCTGCGGTCACGGCAGCCGCGAAACGGGAACCGAGGAACCTCGCCGGGCCTGGCATCTCCAGGTCCAGCCCTGCGTTGGCAGTGGCAGCGGTGTCATCGACACCGAACCAGTCCGAAACGACAACGCCGTCGTACTGCCAGTCATTCTTGAGGATGCTGATCAGCCCGGCGTGCTGGGAGCAGTGAGTGCCGTTAACACGGTTGTAGGCCATCATCAGCATCCAGGGGTTCGCAGTGCGTACCGCAGTCTCGAAGGGCCGGAGGTAGGTTTCACGCAGGACTGCAGGTTCAACGCGTGAGTTCATCCGGCGCCGTTCGGTCTCCGTATCATTGGCCACCACGTGCTTGGTACAGGATCCCAGGCCTTGGGACTGGACCCCTTGCACCCAGGCCGAGCCCAGCACACCGGTCAGGAACGGGTCCTCAGAGAACATCTCGAAGGCCCTGCCCGAGAGCGGAGTACGCGGCAGGTTCAGGTTGGGCCCCAGGACGACATTCACCCCGCGTTCGAGGCCCTGCTGGCCGAGCAGCTGGCCGACGTCGGAAACCAGCCCCGGGTTCCACGTGGCACCCAGGGCGGTTCCGGAGGGCATGATGAGGGAGGTGTCGCGTTCATCCATCGTCTTGCTGACGATGCCCAAGGGGCCGTCCAGCAACACTATTTCTTCGACGCCGGCCTCGGGGCTCGCTGTGGTGCTCCAGCCGTTGAGGCCGCCCGTGAGTTCGGAGCCTGTGAGGTCCGGATCCGTCACTGCTGCGTTAGCGCCTGTCACGGGGCCAACTGTCACGGGGCAGCGACCTTTTCGGCGCCGGCGGCGGCTTCCGAGGACTGGAGCAGCGGCTGGACCCGCTCGGAGAAGAGGCGCATGGACTGCTCTGTGAAGCGGCGGCGCTCTTGGGTGAGGGGGCCGCCCATGAAGGCCATCAGGACGTTGCCAATGCCGAGGTCAGCGTACTTTTGAAGTTCGGCGGCGACTGTTTCCGGGCTGCCGTACAGGCACCAGGTGCCCTTGAAACCTTCGGTTCGGGCGTCTGGAGCCGGGCGGAGGTTCACGCCGCTGATGGCCTCGGCGGCTTTGTTGGCTGCGTGCTCGCGTTCCACGGCCTCCTGGTACTGCTCAAGGATGATGTCCATTTCGGCGGCCGCCTGTTCGTCGGTTTCGGCGATATGCACATGCTGGTAGGAATGGGTGGTCCACTCAAGAGCTGCCTTAACGGCCTCCTCTGAGTGGCCGGCGGACTCCAGGGCGTTGCGGTAGTTGGTGAAGTTTTTCTTGACTTCCTCGTAGGCGTTGCCGCTGTCGATAACGGGGGGCGTGAATGCGAGGATGAATGCGGGCTGTGCCTTCTTGGCCGCGCGCTCCACGCTGGACGGCCTTGCGGCAACGGACATGACGCGGGGTTCAGGCTTGGTGTACGGGGCCGGAACGATCCGGGAAACGACGGATCCGCGGTAGTGGCCGTTGTCGAACGTAACGGGGTCATCACCCGGCTTTTTTGCCCAGAGCTTTTCGGCGATCTCAAGGTTTTCGTTGGCGAGCCGGGAGCTGTCCTGGAAGTTGACACCGAAACCGATCATTTCTTCCGGTGTGGTGCCGCTGCCGACCCCCACCAGCAGTTTGCCGTCAGTCAGCTGGTCGAGGAGGGCAAGCCGTTCAGCGAAGCGGACCGGGTGGTGCAGGGCAAGGGTCTGCACGGAGAACCCGAAGTGCATGCGCTCGAGTTTGCCGGCGAGGTAGGCGGAGAAGACGAAGGGGTCGCTGGCCGGGGGAGCGTACCCGGTGAAGTGGTGGTCCGGCAGGAAGACGGCGTCAAAACCCTTTTGCTCGGCGTCGACGGCGTGCTCAATCATTGCCTGCATGACCGGGCGGTCCTCTTCAGGGCCACGGGAACGGGAAGTGAGGAACAGTGAAAAGTGCATGGAAACTCCTGGTGAGTGATGAACGGGTAGTTAAGGCGGGTTGACTAGGCGGCAGGTTGGGCCGCTGCGGCAGAGTCGTCTGGGCTTGGTGCCGTGGAATCGCTGGGCGGTAAGGGTTCGAGTTGGGCGGCAGCTTTGACCACGAGGCGCCTGAACCACTGGTGGCCCGGGTCCCCGGATTTGGCCGGGTGCCACCAGGCGCACTCCACAAGAGTGGGAAGGCTGATAGGCAGTTGCATGATCCGGACGCCGGCCACTGCTGCCAGCAGGCGGGCCAGGCGCTCCTGGACCAGCGCAAGCCGGTCCGTGCCTGCAACGGCAAAAGGAAGCATCAGGAAGGTATCAACGATGACGTCTGTCTTTTCTCCCAGTTGCAGATCGTAGACCCGGCGATCGGCAAGGGTGGAATCGACCTCTGCCCCGAAAAGTCGCGCCCAGCGCGCATCCCTCATTTCCTCAATGGTCAAGCTGCGCTCCGGTGAATCTGCGCCAGTGACGCACACCCAGTTATCCGTAAACAGCTCCGTGTGGGGAAACCCGGAAAAATGCCCCTTGGGGATCAGCATCAGGTCCGCATTCTGCAGGGTCTCCTTGATGCGGTCCACCGCCAATGGCGTGACGGCGTCAAAGTGGATCTGCACACCGGGAGCTTCCTCCTGCAACATCGCCATCAACTTTCCGGATAACGCCGTAAGGCAGTAGTCGGAGGTGATGACCCGGAAACTCCTGGTGGAGGATGCCGGATCAAAGACCGCTTGGGCGTCGAAGGTGCGTTCCACAAGGCGCAGGATCTCGGAGACGTCCTCCTTAAGCACCTGCGCCAGCGGCGTCAGCTCATAGGCGGAGCCCACCCGCGTCAGCAATTCGTCGCCGAACTGCCTGCGCAATCTCTGCAGGGAGGAACTCATCGCCGGTTGACTGATGCCGATCCGCGCGCCTGCCCGGGTGACATTTCGCTCCGCAAGCAGAGCGTCGAGCGATACGAGCAGGTTCAGGTCGGCTGTCAGCAGATTAACCATGTTCTTCTCCACGTTGAGGGCGGTAACCGCCGAACGACGGAACCCGAATTAGAATACTGATACTAATTATGGGTCACGTCACAACTGCGGTCAATGAGCGCGAGCGACCGGCGGGCTACTGGGGAGGCTGGCCTCCAATTACTTCACTAATGGAGCGGGCAGCCTTCAGGAGGCGATCCCGGCACTCAGCGAGCCTCGCAGAGGATTCCGTACCGGAAAAACCGTTCAGGGTCAGGGTCACCGCCACCTGTCCCGTCGAGTCGAAAACCGGGGCATGGAGCGAGGTCACTCCTGACGGGTCATCGATCGAGGCGGGCCCGGTTGATGCAGTGCGTTCCAGCAGCTTGGGGAGGACACCACTCAGGTCCGGGGCGGCGGTATCGCTGGGGACCACAACCATCCGCTCAAACTCCGCCGCGGTGGCCGCTCCGGCGGACACGGCATAGCCGGTCTCACGGACATGCTGCAGTTCAGCGTGGGCGACTTCGGGGTCAACGTGGCCGATGACGTTGCGGGCGTTGGCGATCCAGCGGGATTCCGCGGTGTCACCGGCCCAGGCGACGTGCAGCGGCGCGAGGGGCGCTGCCAGGCTGAAGGACACACCTACCCGTGAGGGTGAGCCGCCAGGGGAGCTGTCCACACCGGCCGCCGTGAGGACTACTACTGAGTCATCAACAACGCCGCTCACCAGGACCTCAAGCTTGAGCTCTTCGGCCAGGGCCTCGATTTGGGGACGCGCGGCGTCCGCGGCTTTGACGTGCCGGGTAAGGGCTGTTGCGGGGGAAACTATCGACGGGATACTGAAGGAGCCATATCCGCCGCGAAGGAAGAGCAGAGGAAGATTCTTTGATTCCCCGACGCCAAGGGCCTTCACACGGCCGATAACGATGTCGTGGTCACCTGCGCGGATGACGTTCTCGATATCGCAGTCGATCCAGGCAGCTGCTCCATCAAGCCTGGGGCTGCCGGAGGGAGTGTCGCCCCAGCTGTTGGCGCTGAAGCGGTCCTCGGCCTTGCGGGAAAACGCCCTGCATACGTCCTGCTGTCCGGCGGTCAGGACGTTGGCGCAGAAGGAGCCGGCCTCCTGAATCTTGGGCCAACTGGTAGAGCGGACATCAGGCATGAAGGCCACGAGGGGCGGGTCAAGGGACACCGAGCTGAAAGTGCCTACCACCATACCCACGGGTTCATCACCGCGTGCTGCTGTGATGAGTGTGACACCAGTAGGGTACTGGCCCAGGACATAGCGGAACCAGGCCGGATTGTCCGGGCTGGTCTCTTGGGAATCAGCCGTGGAAGCAGGAATGGTCTGTGCCATCGGAAGCTCTCCTCTTCGTCGAGTTTCCATCCAGTAAACGCGCCCGTTGGGTGGCTGCGGAAATAGTTCCGAGGTATGCGGGCTATCGACAATTCGGATGCCAGCGTTTGCCCTCAGGGGGCAGTCCCGGGTGATAGGTTCGAGGGGATGCTGGGGCCTCCAAGGGCCCGTCGGTCGGGGTGAAGATTCCCCCGGACGCGCACCTGGCCGGCGTCGAGCCAGTCTCCTGGCTTTCCCAGAACGAGGTTGCGGTGCGCCGTTCAAACTTGTCCCAGACCACCAATCCTGACCCCGCCAAGGCGGATCTTTCCGCCGAGCCGTCCACCCCGCAGGCACCCCAGACGAGTCCGACCGGGAGCGACGGGAAGCCCGTACGTGCAGTGCGGATCGGCCGCATCTATGCAGCCCTGCTGATCATCGTTCTGCTGAGCGCGCTGGACCACACGATCGTGGCCACAGCTTTGCCCACGATTGTTGGGGAGTTGGATGGCTCCCGCCATATGGCTTGGGTGATCACGGCCTACACGCTGGCAATGACCGTCGGGATGCCCGTTTACGGGCGGCTGGGTGACCGATTCGGCAGACCGCCCCTGCTGATGATTGCCCTTGCGGTATTTCTTGGGGCCTCAGTGCTGTGCGGCTTTGCGCACGACATTTACCAGCTCTCGCTGTTCCGTGGCCTTCAGGGGCTTGGCGGCGCGGGCCTTGCCGTGCTGCCGCCGGCGATCATCGCGGACCTGGTCCCGCCGCGGCAGCGTCCAAAATATCTTGGCCCGCTGGGTTCGGTCTTCGGAATTGCGACGGTGGTAAGCCCTTTGGTGGGGGGTGCAATCACCGACACCGTTGGCTGGCGCTGGGTTTTTTGGATCAATATCCCCGTGGGTCTGCTTGCCCTGGCCATGGCCTTTTCCCTGCGCCGGCTGCGGTCCGTCCGCGCCTCACGGGGCGTGGACTGGGCGGGAACCGTCCTCATGCTGATCTTCACGTGTGGGTTGGTTGCAGTAATTTCGCTGGCCACGGAAGCAGACATACCCGTTGAAATGCTTCTGGGCCTGGGCGCTCTGGCGGCCTTGTCCGGTGTTCTCTTCGTGGTGGTTGAGGTCCGCTCGAAGCACGCCCTGATACCGATGCGGATGTTCCGTAGCTGGCCGGTTGTCAACGCAGCGGGCCTGGGACTGGTTATCGGCGCGGGACTTTTCAGTGTTGTGGCCTATCTGCCCAGCTACGTGCAGATGGTCTATTCGACGTCGGCTTCTGTGGCTGGGATGATCCTGCTCCCGCTGGTTCTGGGCTTGATGGCATCCAGCAATCTCAGTGGCTGGATGGTCAGCCGAACCGGCAGGTATAAGATCTTCCCGCTGGCGGGGTCGGCACTGGCCGCTGCCGTGGCCATCTGCCTTCACTTCCTTCAGCCGGAGACGCCATTGCCGGTGGTGGGGATCCTGCTGGCCTTGTTGGGGTTGGCGGTGGGCAGCTTTATGCAGATCACCGTGGTCGCGGCGCAGAATGCGATGCCTCACTCAGTCGTAGGAAGCGTAACGGCGTCGCTCGGTTACCTGCGGGAGCTCGGAGTTACGCTGGGGACGGCCGTTTTCGGTGGCCTCTTTGCCACGATGCTCGCTCGAGGTTCTGCAGGCAACACACTTGGGCTGCCGGCGTCGACCATTACCGACCCTGGCGCCGTGCAGCACCTGTCCGATGAGCTTCAAGCTGGCGTCGCCGTTATTTATTCAGATGCGTTCCTGCCGATTTTCGCCCTTCTGGCGTGCATCTTCGGCGTTGGCGTGCTGCTGTCCATCTTCATGCCGGAGCAGCGGCTCTCAGAGGCTTCGCCCCGCAAGTGACCTGAGGGAGCAGCAGGGGGACGTTTAGACAAGGCTTGTGGCCCTTCCAGATGGAACGGCCACAAGCCTTGGTGCTCTCCGTATTGCGCTACCTAGCCAGCTGCTGTCACCAGCAGCCGAACCGGTCCGCGCAGCCCGGCTGCCAGGGGTTGGGAATCTGCCTCGAAAACCTGGGAACCGGGCCTGGCACTCAGTCCTTCGGCGGCGTCCCCCATGAGCCGGTTCGCCCAGGCGTTGGTCACGGAGACTTCCAGCAGGTTCCTGCCAATCCTGGCAGCCTCGGTAACGTCAATGCGGAACGGGGGAGTCCAGAGAACCCCGACGTCCTGCCCGTTCAGGCGAATGCCTGCCAGGTCGTGAACTTCCCCGAGGTCCAAGACCATGCGCGCATCTGGCCCGCCTAGCTTCAGCTCCACGTTGAAGGTGGCGCTGTACGTCGCAGTGCCGGAGAAGTACGTCACGCACGCACCGTAGTCGCTGGTTTGAGGACCGCTCCATGGGGCCGGTGTGGCCATGACTATCGGCGCGGGGGATTGGCCGTCGCCGTCGAAGGTAACCTTCCACGGTCCTGCCAGCGGTAATTCCGTAGCCATTTCCTGCTGCGGGCTATGCACTAATGGTGCCGGGTCGCCAGTTGGTTGTGAGCGGCTATGGCGCAAAAGGATGAACGCCGACCCGAATGGTTCCAGGTGAAGGTTGACGGCGGTCCGGCCGGCTTCGACACGGATGCCCACTGCGGAGCGCGACACCTGCACCGGGTCCCATACTTCCGCGGAAACTGCCTCGCCCCTGAAGGAAGCAACCACCTTCTCGGGCCGTTCCAGTTGGTTGCTGAGGAAGTACAGATCGGCGCCGTTGAGGCGGCGGTGAATAGCTGGCAGCTTCGCATCTTCGGAGGCCATGACGGTCCAGTCCGGGTCCAGGCCCATCCTTGCGAAGGCGGTTGCTACGCCGTCAGATACTGCAACGCCTGCGAGATCCAGGAGCCCCGCGCGTTGAGTCCAGAGGGCTTCGACGGCGGCCGCCCAGGCGGCGGGGTCATCGCTGCGGCTGGGTGAGCTGTCCGGACGCCACCCGGCGACACTGGCCCCGGCCTCAAGGAGTTCCGTGATGCGGTGCACGGCCGCAAGCGTCATGCGCCGGCTGGATCCTCCGAGGTATAGCAGTCGGTAGCGGGTTCCGCCCGTGGTGAGCAGGCCGCCGTCGGCTGTCACGGTGAGGTGGTTGAGCAGGCCATCAAGATTGATGAAATCGAAGCCGTATCCGTCGGGAACCTCTGGGGCGGAGTCGCCGAATACCCCGGTGACAGGGGCCTCTTCGCCGTAAAAGTAGGCTACATCAGCACCGTGCGTTCCCTGCTGCAGCAGGTGACTGCACCGTGCCAAATAATCAAGCCAGGGCTTGGCGGCGTGCGCCCAGGTTTCGTTCCTAGAGAAGGATTGGCCGAGGTACGGTGACAGAGTGATGCCAGGTTTGGGAACGGCATCCGGCTGGTGCGGTGACGTGTGAATGTTGATGAGGTTGACGCCCAGCACGAACTCCATATCCACGATCGGCTTCAGTTTCCTTGGCGTAAAGGTGAAGGGCTTCCCAAAGGAGCTCATGGATTCTGCGCCGGTCGCCGCCTTGCCGTAAACATGGGCAACCGAGGCGGCACCGCGAAGATCAGCCACATAGGTCGGCTGAGGTCCGGCTTCGGGCTCGTAACACCACATGGCACCCATGGGAACGTCGGCATGCGATCGCATCTCTAGGTCATCGCCAAGCTGCGGCCGGTGGTCTTCCAGCGCCTCCGCATAGTAAGCCATACCCCGGCCCCGGGCAATGCCAGCAATGGTCCCGTAGTGGTTCTCGGCAAGGAGTTCGGCAATAGTCTTCCGGAGGTCCCAAAGGAACGCGTCGCTCTGTTGAGGATCGCCCACGACGATGCCGGCGACTGCAGGAAGCCAAGGCAAAAGGTCATAACCCCGGCGTTCCCGAAACTCCCTCCGCATGGCGCTGGTCCAGTTCTGCGGTCCGGACTCGATGCTGTCGCTGAGCAGGGCGGATACCCCTTTGGAGCCCAAGAGTTCACTGCCGAGTGCCTCCTCGAAGAAGCCGAGGTAGTGCTCGAAGTATTCGGTGACCAGTGCGGCGTCGAGCTTGTCAACCTCCAGTCCTGTGGCATCGACCGGTGCCGGGGCGTTGAGGTGGCCAGTCAGTGAGTATCCGAATCGAAGGACTGTCCATTCGCCCTCGTTGGGCGTCCAGTCCAGCGTTCCGTCCGTGCCCAGGTAGGAAGTGATTTCCACAACGTCCTGCGGCTGTACGGAATCTGATGTGGAGCTGGTACCGCAGTCGAGTGCGTAAAAATCAGGGACAGGGGCGTAGCCTGCCTTTTCCTCTGCCCGGGCAATGCGGGCTCCGGAGAAGAGCTGGAACGCGGAAACCTTGATCGTCGACGCGGCTTTGGCCGCGGGAAAAGCGGGGGGTTTAACGCCGGGCGCCACCGGGATCGTGCCCGTAGCTCCGGGCTCAAGGACCAGTCGGAAGTGCGTCGCGGTGACGGCGGGGAAGCTCGCGGAACGAACCGGCGAGGGGGACGCCGGAAGGTTGGCGACGGTCCTGAACGTGGCGCCGTCGTCACTGGCCTCCAGTCGTGCCCGGGGAGCGGGCGGCACACCGAAGCCGCGCTGTGCCGGCAACCCGACGCGCACTGACGCCACGGAGATAGGCTCGTTGAACTCGGCCACGAGCCAGCCGCCGTGTTCGTGCTCGGTCGGCTCAACCGCGAGTTCGAGGGCGGGCCAAAAATGGCCGTCAGCGAGCGATTCAAGGGAACGAACGCCTGCCACGGACCCGCTCGGGTTGATGCCTGTCGGGACAAGGGGAACATGGCCGTCCCGTCGCGGAAACGCGAGCACCGCAACGTCTTCGTAGTGGTCGGGGACGCCGACTGGATCCTTTCGGACTGCCGAGAATGGAACGTCCTGGTAAGGTCCTGACGACGATGGCGGGGCCTTCAATTTGATCCGTTCCACTTGGCCTGCCCTCACCTGAGTGGAGCTCCAGACGAGTTTCTTCATCCCGGCGGCCGGACGCACCCATGGTCCCCCGGTGGCGCTCCAGCCCGCCGACGTGGCGACGGCCAGTTCCAAACCCAAGTTGTCCGCCGTGGCAGCCGCGCACTTTATGGCGGACTGCCAGGCGGGAGAACCGAACGCCACCCGATCCTGTGTGTACTGGGGCGTGCCCATCGATCCGGTGAAGGCCTGCACGCCGCCCGCGCCCGATGTTGCCAGCCACTCAAGGTCTTTCACGATGCCGGCCTGGTCGACGTTGCCATCCATCCAATGCCACCATGCCCGGGGCCGGGCGGACATCGGCGGGTTTACGAAGCCGGTAAACAGCGGGTTTATTTCGGAAGGTTCTTCGGGGGAGTGGATGGGCACGACATCATTTGGCACGGGATCGTCCTTCAAGCAGGGAGACGGCACATACCGCCAAAACTAAATTCACCTTAGAACGTAAGACGGAACCCCGGGGGGAAAAGAGGCATGCGGAGAGAAGATGGTGAGCATAGACGATAACTATTTCCATGGCCGCTATCGCCTGACCTACCTTGAATGACAGGAGCCAGCTTGTGACCCAGGGAACAACTACCCCCTCACGGCTCGAACCCACTGATCGCCATGCGACAGGACAACGACGTCATGAAAGGCACACCATGAAGAAAGCAGCAAGCCAAGGCCGGAGGTTCCTCTCCGCCACGGTGCTCGCGTCCGTAACAGCACTGGCGTTGAGCGCCTGCGGCGGCGGTGATACGGCAAGCGAGCCAATTGTCGAGGAAACCGGGCCGGTTGAAATTTCGTTGGCAACTCCCGCTTACGCCGGCGGCGGGGCGGGCAACCCCTACCTGGCACTGATCGATGCCTTTAAGGCGGAGAACCCCAACGTTACGGTCAAGCTCGTGGAGTCCCCGGCCGACCAGCACGGTCAGACCCTGCGCACCCAGCTCCAGGCCGGCAACGCCGCGGACCTCTTTTACGTGACCGCCGGCCGCGGCAACAACCAGTCCTTCGCCTCGCTAGCTGAAGCTGGCTACCTTCACGATCTGACTGACCAGGAATGGGCTGCGGATGCCATCCCGGAATCCGCAAAGAACCTCTACTACGATGACGACAAGCTCTTCGCCGTCCCGGCAGACCTTGCACCGCTTACCCAACTGCAGAACACCAAGGTCCTGACGGAACTCGGCCTGGAGCAGGCAACCACACTGGACGAAGTCCTGGAACAATGCAAGACGGCTCGTGCAGCCGGAAAGTCCCTATTCGCCGTCGCCGGCACCTCCGCAGCTAACATGGGCCTGCACGCCATGCAGCTGGCAGCGGGCATCGTTTACGCCCAGGACCCCCAGTGGGACGCCAAACGTGAGAAGAAGGAAACCACATTCGCCGACTCCGACTGGACGAAAGTGCTCGAGCAGATTGTCGAGTTCAAGGACGCGGGCTGCTACCAGGACGGAGCGGCAGGCGCTGGCTTTGACCAGTTGTTCCCGTCTGTCGCCCAGGGCAAGGTAGTCGCGGCGTTCGCGCCGGCCGGGGCGGTGGCTGCGCTCCGCGGTCAGGTCAAGGACGGTTCGTTCGACGTCGCAGTGATCCCCGGTGAAAAGCCCGAGGACAGCCGTCTGATCGCCAGCCCCGGCAACGCCCTGGCTGTCAACGCCGCCGGAAAGCACAAGGGGACCACATTGAAGTTCCTCGAATTCCTGGCACAGCCAGCGAACCAGGATGCCCTTGCCAAAGCCAACGGCAACGTGTCCATCACGGCCGCAGTCTCGGGCACTGTCCCGTCCCAGTACCCCACGCTTGAACCGTTCTTCGCAGAGCCTGACAAGAAAATCGTCACCCAGCCCAACTACCTGTGGCCGAACAGCGGAGTGTACGACTCCCTGGGCACGGGCATCCAGGGCCTCCTGACCGGACAGGCCACACCTGACCAGGTCCTGAAGACGATGGACGAGCAGTACGACCGCGGCGCCTAGCCAACGGCGACGCAACCTGATTGGAAAACACCCATGACCGCACAACTCGAGCAGAAAACGGAGGGCGCCCGGGCTACCGGGCGCCAGCCCCGCTCCACCAAGTCCAACGGCAGCAAAGACCTCCGCACCGAGCGCCGCTTCGCTGCCTGGTGGTGGTTCACACCCGCGCTCCTGGCCCTTCTGCTCATCCACTACGCGCCGAGCGCCATCGGCGCCTTCTTCGCCTTCACAAACTGGAAAGGCATCGGAAAGTGGCAGTTCGTCGGCTGGGATAACTTCGCTGCCATAGCCGAGGGTGGCCCCACCACTACGGCGCTCACCAACACCTTCATCATCGGCATCTCGTTCGTGATACTGACCAACGTGCTGGGTCTGCTGTTGGCGCTCGGCCTCAATCGGACCGTGAAGTCCCGCAACGTTATCCGCACCCTGATCTTCGCGCCCGTAGTCCTTAGCTCCCTGGCAACGTCCTACATCTGGAAGTTCATCTTTGAGCAGGACGGACCACTCAACGAGTTCCTGGCCTGGGTTGGCCTGGAGTCGATGCAACGGACGTGGCTGGGCGATCCGGCGACAGTCCTTCCGGCAATCATCATCGTGATGGTGTGGCAGAACGTCGGACTGGTCATGGTCATGTACCTGGCCGGACTCGCCACTGTTTCCCCGGAACTCGAAGAAGCTGCCGCGCTGGACGGTGCAACGCTGTGGCAGCGGTTCAACTATGTGATCCTTCCCGCCATCATGCCGTCTGTGGTCATCGCCATGACACTCATGCTCATCAACGGTCTACGGGTCTTCGACCAGATTCAGGCACTGACGGGCGGCGGCCCCTACGGGGCTTCGGAAACCCTCGCCGTCACTATCTACAAGGAGACGTTCGTTATGGGCCGCTTCGGCTTCGGCGCCGCGTTGGCCTTGGTCATGTCCGTAATCATCATCATCCTTACCGTGGCCCAGCGCCTCCTCCTCCGCACGAACTCCAAAGGTTAGTCAGCTCATGTTCCGTTATACGAAGAAGACCCTCCTCCGCGAGGCACTGCTGATCCTGGTTGCCCTAGTTTTCCTGTTGCCGTTCTACTTTCTGCTTAACCTCGCCTTCAAGAACGGCAACGATGCCCTCACCACATCGGCAATGCAGCTCGTCACTAACCCGACGTTGGATGCCTTCGGCCAAGCCGTCCGCGGGGGACGGCAGGCCACACTGATGGACGGCATGCTGAACAGCATTATCATCACCGCCGGCAGTGTTTTGGTCCTTGTCTTTATCGGCTCCATCTCGGCATACACCCTGAGCCGCCGGACCGGAAAGCTGAGCAAGGTGGCTATGGGCTTGATTCTGGTGACCATGGTCCTTCCGGCACAGGCGGCAATCATTCCCATATACGTAGGGATGCGCAGCGTGGGCCTCGTGGGCACGCACACCGGCACCATAATCATGTACGCGGGAGCGTTGCTTCCCATTTCGATCTTCCTGTACATGGGCTTTACCAACGGGATCGTCAAGGACTACGAGGAAGCAGCCCAGATCGACGGAGCCTCGCGCTTCACCGTGTTCCGGAAAATCATCTTTCCGCTCCTTTCTCCGGCCACAGGCACTGTGGCAATCTTCACCGGCCTCATCGTGTGGAACGACTTCTTCACCGGCCTGATCTTCCTCAACGGCTCAGACGCCGTCACGCTGCCCGTCGTGATCTACAACTTCGTCGGTGAAAGCGTGTCCCAGTGGAACGTGATCTTCGCGGCCATCATCATCTCGATGATCCCGATTCTGGCGTTCTTCCTCGTCGCCCAGAAGCAGTTCATCCAAGGCTTCACCGGCGGCGTCAAGAGCTAACAGGCCATGAACTGGGCGATGGAGATAGCCCCATGGTCCGATCGTCGTAGACAGCGTCGGTTACTGGGTCCGCCAAAATTTAGGGCCCCTTTCTGAAAGGCTTTATACGCTCGCTAGATACCCTTCAAACCCCACTGAGAGACCGCACAGGTGCCATGTAGTCCTGGCTACGATATCGATTTAAGTGAACTTAGGAGCAATACGTGGATTCGACTAAGATCGCCGACCGGTGGGTCTTCCCGGTCGCGCTCGGCACAGCGAAGTTCGCTTTCAGCGGTATAGAGCGGTCAGAGGCCGTGAGGGCTTTGGTAGACGCTGTGAACGGCGGGGTGACGCTTGTGGACACCGCGCTGGCTTACACGCGGCCCGGCGTTGAGTCTTATGCAGAGCAAGTCGTCCGTGATGTGATCGCCAAAGTGGGCCGAGATAGCCTGACCATCGCAACAAAAGGCGGCCATTGGCGTAGGGGAAATGAATTTCCGATTGATGGAAGCCCCGAAGCCTTGCGTCGGCATTGCCAGATCAGCTTGCGGACACTAGGTGTTGAGCGGATTGATTTGTACCAGCTCCATCACCCCGACCCTGGGCTGCCTATCGAAGACAGCGTAGCCGCGCTGGAAGAACTGCGCTCGGAAGGACTAGTCGCAGCGATCGGACTCTCCAATGTGAGCGCAGAGCAGCTCGAACGCGCGCGACTAGTGACGACAATCGATACTGTCCAGAATCGCCTCTCAGTGACGTCGCCCGAAGATCTTCCTCTAGCCACCGCATGTGCACGAGCGGGAATCCCATACCTTGCCTATCAACCTCTGAACGGGGGTAGCATCCCAATACCGGCTGTGCTTCGAGTCGCCCGGCGACACAAGGTATCGCCCCATCAAGTAATGCTCGCATGGGTCATCGCACAAGGCCCCGGAGTTATACCCATCGTTGGGGCGACCACGACGCAGAGCATCGAAGATTGCCTGCAAACCGTCAATCTTCACCTCGACACTGCGGACCTTGCTGACCTCGTTGATCTCACTGGCGCCAAGTCCTGAAGGGCTGGCGGGACGCTTTTACGTCGCCACCACCGTTTCTCCGCCTAGCGGACAAACGGTAGCTGCCTCCCGCCCATGCCGAACACTCGGCCATAACGCAGACCCAACTCGACGGACAGCCCCTAGGGAGGCACCCCCGCCCATTTTCAAACTCCGATAATGGATATTCTGTAAAGCTAGTGAGTCGACAGGATAGGCGTGTGCATCCGGGGAAGGGATCCTCACGCCAGCCTTGCATGGCGCAGGTACTGGTAGACAGTCTCCCTGCTGATTCCGTAGTCGCGGGCGAGAACGACTTTTGAAACCCCACTGCCGGCACGCTCGACTAGTTCGGCGGCACGTTCAGGTGAAAGTGTCTTCTTGCGTCCCTTGTAGGCTCCGCGCTGCTTGGCCAGGGCGATTCCCTCCCGTTGACGTTCCCGGATGAGGGAGCGTTCGAATTCTGCGAAAGCGCCCATAACCGAGAGCATGAGGTTGGCCATGGGGGAGTCCTCTCCAGTGAAGAGCAGGCTTTCTTTGATGAACTCGACGCGCACTCCTTTGCGGGTTAGCCCCTGGACGAGAGCACGGAGATCGTCCAGGTTCCGGGCAAGCCGGTCCATGCTGTGCACCACGACGATGTCCCCGTCGCGGGCGAATCGCAGCAGTTCGGTTAGTTGGGGTCGGGCGGAGTCCCTTCCGGAAGCTTTGTCCGTAAAGACCCGGTCCAGAATCTGGCCTTCGAGTTGGCGTTTCTCGTTCTGGTCCATCGTGCTGACCCGCACGTACCCGATCAACTGTCCGTTCACCGTATTCCAAACCTCGCCTGTGAGGTTGAGTTCTAGGCTTGTCTAACAACGAAGTCAAGACGTTTATGTGAACACCGACAAGATCGATCCGATGAGGGTGAATGATGCCGCTAGGACTTTTAGTCCACCTAAGGTTGCGGGCCGGTCTCGGTGCCGTCTGAAGCCGGTGCTGTCCGACACATATCGGAAATCTGATCGAGTAAACGGTGACAGCGGATGAGGGCGTTCTGAATGGACCGGTTGAGGGGTTCTGAATGCTGGAGTTCCTCCACGGCGTCGATTATGTTCGTGCGAATAGCCACGGGCTCACTTGAGATCTCGTTGTTTGCCGCTGGTCCAGCTACCTCAGGTGATTCAGTCGCTTCGGCCCCAACCGCCCCTGGGCCGGCAGTGTCCTCTGTACGATATCCGAGGCGACGCACCAGTTGCTCTAGAGTACGGACTGCATTGTCCTCCTCCGTTTTGGCCGCGTCCTTGCCGACCATGACCCAGGGCTCTTCACATGACATAGCGTCCCGAGCCGTAAGTGCGACGATAAGGCGGATCAATTGGCCGACCTCCCGATCTATGTCGCATGCGACCGGTAGGAGCGGGTAGGTTGACATGGCTTTTACACTCGGTTCTTGTTCCTCGAACGGGCGGTAGTACGCCCACGGGGCGGGATTCGGGTCTAGCCTTTCAATCGCCCGCAGAATGGGTCGCACGTGGGCGTAGGGCTCGCTCTTAAAGGGCGCCCCAGACTTGTGTTCCCAAAGGTTCAGGACGACCCCTCGCGTGGTTGCAAAAAGCTCCGTGTCGCGCGGATTTTCCTCGCATTGGTGGATCAGTTCAGCTAGGTGGTGCGACATCCAACGGCCGACGATGTCGCTGGGGTCCAGCGCGTCCGCCAAGTCGCGTCCAAGCTGCAGGACGGGGTCAGTGTCAGAACTCATGGGCATCTCCCGTTACGTCGATCAAAAAGTACTTCGTGTAAGGAGATGAGAGGCTGAGGCGTTCGTCGTAATCAGCCAGTTTTGAGCGGCTCCGCGAGGTTTCGTTCGAACGCCTTTGAATTTCAACTTCCAGGATGAGCCAACGATCGAGTTTTTCTAACATCCCGGTAAGCCAAGAACGGTCAAAGACCAGGGTCTGGCCAGAAGATCCGATGCTTTGCCTCTTATCGGAGTCGTCCCATGCGGTTGAGGTAACGGCAATGGTCTCCCCTTCACGCCAGAGGCGTAAGTCGGCGTCGGGGACCAGCGAGTCGAGGGGAGGAATGGAAGTCATAGGTCGGATGGGCGGGTACTCAATCGACTTGGCGTAGGGATCCTGGCGGTCACGCCCGTAGTCGTACCCGTGCGGTTTGATCCAGCCGGTGAGCTCGAATCCAGGGACCGTGGAGCTGTAAGTTTCATCCGTTGTGTCAGGAATTCTGTAGGCGTGTTTGTCCGGGGACGTTTGCAGTGCTCTGAGTAGAGCATGAGCGCTGCCTGGAGAAACGAGGGCTGAAGTGATGCTTACCCTTTCGTTTCGGGAGAAGTGGTCGACACTTCTATAACCCCATACCATGATTTGCGTTGGTGAGGGGAACAGTTCCTGCCTGAATCGGTCGACGCTTATTCGGTAAATCCAGTGCTCGTCATCCCTGTCGGTTTCAAGTCCCATAGGATCGTTCGAGTCGATTTGGGCGTTTGCCGGAGCGGGATCGCGCCGATCGGACAGCCAGCGCCCGTCATCGCGAGTGGGCATGTGCCATTTCAGGAACCTGGTGTATTCGGACTCACCAGTTTCCTCGTCTTCGTCATACCGTTGAACAACGGGTCGAGTCTGGAGAAGGGTACCCGCGACCTCACAGAGTCCCTGAATAGCGAGGTAGAAGTCCAGATCTTCCTCCTCGGGCCATTCTCCGTGACTGGAGTAATTGTCCCCGGGATAAAGCCTAAGTGCGTGGCGGCGGTCGTCCTCGGTGCGGCCCCTTGATGAAACCTCCCATTCATCGATCAACACTTTGGCGACAAGTCGTTCGACTGAATGGGCGTTAATGCCGAAGGCGTCGCCAAGGGGATCGCACCAGTACTGGCGGAAGTCGAAAAAGAACCTGAATCGTTCACCGTCGGCATCATCTTCTACGGCTTCGGACCTTGTCGCTTCTTCCTTTGGAGCGCCGGATTCGGAATCCACAGGACTGGTTGAACATTGGATCGACTCCCCGGTTGAGGAGGCATCAGCCTCGTTCTGTTGGGGGATCTCGCTGTGGGTTGTGACGTTTTCTAAGTCAGTCTCCCGGTCGTGCCGCCTTGTGCTGATGGGCCTGCCGGATTGTTCGATTTTCTGCTTCTCGCTGGAATCGAGGGTGATCAGACCGGCAGCGTGGAGTCGCAGCAAAGAGTCGCGGGCCAGTGGCGTGTTCACGGCGTGTGGCGTTCCGTTGACGGTCATTGTGAGTAGGTTCTGGCAAAGTGCCGCTGTAGTCAGGCCTGCGGCATCGACTGACGCGCGGTTGATGCCGAACAGCATCCACTGGTGTGCATGCTTGTCGTAAAAATCGAGCCTAGCGTCGAGGAAAGCATCGGGCCTTAGTCGTCCGCAGGCTAGGTCAAGCAGTCGCAATACAACACCTGTATGACCGAGCCTTAGAGCCATGTGGACGCTGTGAGCGGCCTGCCATCGAGTTTTTCCGGCGGGATCTCCGAGTGCGGTCCAGATTACTGCGGCTACGGCTGACTCTGCGTCCCAGGTTCCTGTCATGCCATTGGCGTGGTGTCCATCGTAGGAGTCAAGGGGGGCGGTGTGTCGTTGAAGTATGAAGACGCGGCGTCGAACAATTGGAGGGCCTTGTCAGTGGTGAGCCGGCGCCCGAGATGCGACGCCAGTGCATAGGCCTGATCGGCGGTGAAGGACTGCTCTTCCGCTAATGCGCGGCTCGCGATTTGCTCGTAGTTGGTGTCGTGACCGGTTAGGGAGCGGGCGTCCTCGTAGTCGAAAGTACGCCACGAGATCAGCAATATGTCTGGCGCAAATCGAGCGAGTTGGGTAACAAGAAGCTCATCAAGCGTTGCTTGGGTACCCATCGAAAGTGTCTGATCCTGCAACGACTCGAGAAGGCGGCAAAGGTCCCAGTAACTAACAGAGGGGCATGCCCCGAATGCGCGCAGGATGCTCGGTGAGGCGCCGGCGATGGTAGCAACGTAGTAAAAAAGGTCGTTACGGCTGCTTCCGTGGCCGGAAGAGGCAAGCGCCTCGGTCCATCCTTCGACCGTAGTCAGGTCGAAGTTCTCGAAGGCTTCATCTGGTCTCTTATCGGACTCATGATCGAAAGAGCGCCTGTCTTTAGTGGGGATAGAGGTCCACAGTAAAGTGGGATCAACCTTTTCGATGGCTGCTCGTGAGATGCCTGTCAGGCTGAGGAGTACGTCGAGGTCAGTGGGTGAAAGTGGCGTCGGCCGTAGAAATTGGAGATAAGCGATAACGGCGGACGTTGAGTCTGGCGTCTGCGTAGCAAGCGCCGAGGCTAGCACCTCGCAGTCTGGGAAGTTATCTCCGAGAGGGAGCAGGGCGAGAGCGGCGTTCGGATCATTTTTCAACAGTAAATCCGGGCTGGTTAAGACGCTGTTGGCCAAGTCCCGGATGGGGGAGATGCGGCGGTCCCTCCATCGCGATCCGGCCGCAAGCGCTTCAGGCACTGAGAGGCGGCCCGCGGCGGCAAGCACGTCAGGGTGCTGCAAATGATCCCCGAGGTAAGGTTCGAGGCTCTCGGCTACTTGGCATAGCCGGTACGCTCTGCCGGGGTGATTGGTCGTGCCTTGCCCCGCGTGGTTGGCAATGGCCAAGAACGTCTCCCAGCGACTCCAGGCGTCATCGCCGATGGCATTCGTGATGTCCATGGCTGCTTGGAAATGGACAACTGCTTCGTCTGGGGATATTCGGTACGTGGCGCGGGCCAGCTTAACGAAATCGGCCGCAAGTTCGGCTGCATCCTCGCGTGCATTCGCGGTGTGCTGGTGGCAGCGCTTCGCAAGCTCGGAGGAAAGTCTGTGGACTGACGGGTTCGTGGCTGTTTGTCGGATAACGTTCATTAGAGTTCGCCGGGCGATTACATCGTCATTTTCAGCTTGGAACTTGAGCAGCGCCGTCTGATCGGCGATCTCGGGAAAACGGGCAAAGGCGCGCCCTAGGAGGATCAAGACGCAGTTGATCTTGGTCCCATCGACCCGTTCCTGCCGCCATTCGGGTGGTGCTTGCCGTAAAAATTCGGAGACCTGTTGGGAGAAGGCGGCTTTGGTTACGGCGCTGGGATTGTGTATGAGATCCAGCCACGCTACGGCCCAGGATACGAGTGGCTCAACGTTTTCGCGGTAGCTACGCAGTTCGTGGGACGACTCATACTTCTCGCGTTCTCTGGCTTTTCGGATTCGCGGACCTTGGATATCTAGGGGATCGATGGAACGACCCTCAAGGCCGGCACATAGGGCGAGCCCGAGGATTGGATACCATATGTCCGAGTCGTACCAGGAACCGGTCAGGTGACCGAGGTCGTCAGGGAGGTATAGGCGCAAGATTTTGGCGGCTTCGGCAGGACTGAGAATCTTGTGCACTACGGCCTGGTTGATCAGCCAGGTAGCGGCGGTTAGACCGTTGTGGAGCGGGTCTCCGGACCGCGTGTATCGGTAATGGTCGTTGTGGCTGCTGAATTGGGAAGTTCTCTTCCCTTTGAGGATAGGTCGAAGGAGGTGCGCCACAATTTCTGCGTCCATCTCCAAGTCACGTTCTGCGGAGGCGTGGGCGATGGCGAGCTTTAGGTACCGACCCTTCGCAGAGCGGGCCAATTCGAAAAAGTCAGAAAGTCTTCCTGCATCAAGAAGACGACGGGCAATCCTTATACCCACGTCGAAAGCCAGGGTCGGTGGACGCCAGCTTCGAAGAAACCGAATACAGGCGGCGGGTCCATCAGTGTTCAGTAGTCCCCAGGCTACTTGGAGGAAATCCAAGTCATTCAAATTCGACGGGGTGCCATTTCGCCGTGCTTGGCTTGTCCATGCGTACATCCAAGAGGTCGCGCTTCGGAGTCGGTTCCGAGCCTGGTCCGTCTGCCCTGCGGCGCCTGACAGCAATGCGCCTTCAATCGGAAGGTTAGAGTTTGGCCAGTCGGCCTTGATGCTCCGGGTAGCAATAAGCTGCTCGAGCACGCTTGGGTCCAGGAAGTTTGGGGCCAGGTCCGTATTCTCCCGGATCAGATCAAGGCGGCGGGTGCGACCGGCAGTCAAAGCTCCCAAGTGCAATGCGAGTTGCGCAGCTTCATATTCACGGTCCGCCCGCAGCGCCGCTGTCAAAGCGAATTGTGTGCGCTGTTGTGCTATCTCCCGACGTTGTACCTCATTCCGCTGGGAACTTGGGAGCGCGTTGTCAGGAAGCGACTCGTCGGACAGCGCCAGCTGAACAAGGTCATCGAACCGGTTGGCCTCGAATAGCAGTGCGGGCAACGAGGCCGCGACGTAGGCATCCTGGTCAGCGAAGGGAGAAAGTCGCTGTATGAAGATATCCAGGTTCGGTCCCACGGGACGGTAGCGGTCCCGGAACCAGGTTTCAGTAGGCTCATCTCGGAACTGCACGGTATCACCGTCAATAAGGAGCGGGCGCCCCAGATCCGAAATAAAGCTGAGCACGACGGAAGGATGGACGTTGGCCAAATCGGCCAGCACTCGAACGGGGATCATCGGGCGCAGGGCGGCGAGGCCTACGCAGATTGCATCAATTTCTGGTGCAGATCGGTGCTGTCGGTCGCGGATCTCCGCAACTTGCCGCTCGATGAAGGTATCAAGTGCCTGTCCAGGTGAGCTGGGGTTTGGCGCCAGCCATGCCAGTGCTTCCTTGAAATCGTTGGTAGCGCCCAAGACGGCGGCTTGCACTCTGGGGTTATGGCTCGTCCTGGCGTGGAACTCGGAGACATCGGCAGTCGATACTTCCGGATAGATCGTTTTCACATGGGAGCAAGTCTCGGCTAAGTCGAAGCCTGCAAGCGGGATGTCTTGGTAGTCGGCGGGAAGCCCCAGTCGGTCGATGCGTTCGGTGCGGCACGTCAGGACGAGCCGGACATTGGGGGGAAGCGGCTCGCGAAGAAGACCGCGGACAAAGGAGTGTTCCCCCATCTCATCGGCAATCATGGCGGCATTGTCGGCAGCGTCGACGACGATTGTAAGCAGTGCATCCGGGTCTGTGGTTGCCACCGTTTCGGCTGCTTTGCTAAGTCTGCGCATGAAGGCGAGGGCGTAGTCCGCTTCATCAGCGGTTGAAGATGGGATAAGGGGATCGCATAAAGCACGTCCGGCGAGCTCGTTAACAAGCTGAACGAAGCCCTGTTTGGGGCGGTGACGCGGTGCGCTCGGACGCCTATAGGAACCATTGCCGAAGCAGTCAAATACAACCGTTATGGAACCGTCCGGCAAATGGCGCTCCAGAACGCCGGCGAGGACGCTTTTGCCCACCCCTCCAGGGCCGTGAACAAGTGTTGGTGCGGTGCGAAACCTCTGGATCTTCTCAGCGATTTGGGCAAATTGGCGCCTGATGATCGGGTTCGTTGGAGGCTCAATTAAATTGGGCGCCGGAAGCAGTTGGTCCTCGGACGTTTTCAGGGAGGCCAACACATCTGTGCGGCGAACCATGGGATTATCCCCGGATATCGAAGTCGCCCGGCTGGAAATCATTTCCCGCAGCAGGAGGGCTTGTTCGCCCGGCGCTCCAGGGAGCAGATCTGCGACCTCCAGATCAAGGAGGTGGCGGAGCTTGAGAAGAGAGGGTGCGCGTTCATCGACGACAAGTCGCTGGCAGAGAACCGACAGGTCGCCCTCGGTAATGATGTTCTTGACCCGCTCCCGGATACCTTTGGTCGCCGATGACGGGACTCCGGTTCGGAGGTCGTCGAGCGCCTCGATGGCGGATACTGCGGGAGGTCGGTTGCTAACGAATTCGAAGCGGACACGGTCCAGCACTTCTGGGTGGCTGGTCGCTAACGCCCGGTATTTGCGGGCGAAACCGATCAAAGTCTTTGTCAGGAAAGACAGCGTCCACGGTGAGTCTGCGTAGCGAGTGGAGTGTTTGAACTGGCGATAAACGACCCGATCAGTCTGGGTAATGTCGCTCGAGCCCCAGTACTCCGCTAGGTCGATGACCTCGTCTCCGGTACCGACAGCCGCCTCATTACTGAGGCTGTCCGATTGGGACGAGGGCGGCTGCTCGCTGGGATCAACTGCTTCGACAAATAGCGAATGAAGACCGGAGCCTTTGTCGAGGAGTCGCAGCGACTGACGCGCTGCCCACGTGTAGTGGAACTGATCACCGTCACGACTAGGACGGAGAAGATCGGGTTCGGTCATGCCGAGAACTTCGCGCACCTAAACGGGTGTGTAGCTTGCAACTGTGCTGGGTCGAGCTGCCCCGGCACTAAACTCTCCGCGACGAGGATCGGCTCAGGCCCTCTCGTAACGTCCAAGCTAAAGTCCAGCAAAACCGCCGCCACTGACGTGCCCCCTGTTGTCCACCTCGTCTTGTCCTACAGGTCATAATGATGCCATCCCGAGGGATCGGTGAAGTCCCGGGGTGAAGGATTGGCACGGGAAACGTTCGGACGGGGCTTTGGGGAACTATTACCTGGGTGACCAATCCACCAACACGTGCAACGTCAGAATTGGAGTTGATTGACGTTACCGATAGAACCTATTTCAGCCCTACCGTTTACTGTCGCGCCCTCAGGCTATCCTCCAGTTCATGACCTGGGATCCAGTAATTGCAGAAGTTTCACCTTGGGTGGCACATGGGAGTGGGAAGTGGCCACAGGTGTCGTCGTCGCCGTCGTGTGTGCCGCGGCGCAACTGTTGTGTCGGGCCATAAGGAGAATCTGTTCCACTCCAGAGCGGATGCTGATAAGTACCTTGAATCTCATTGGTCGAAAGACCAAGTCCGGGTCACATTTCCTTCTTCAAACGTCGCTGCACAGTGCGATTTGGTTTCTGGAGCAACCTCCCCTGAGCGCCGGGGGAGTGCCTTTTCCGGCCCCTTCCGACCTCAGCTTTACATAACGCCGGCTATCGGCGCGATAAAAACAGGCTTAGAGCAGGATCTACCGCGGCCTGGTCAACTCGGTTCCGCCTGGGGGAGTGGTTGCCTTCCATGAGGCGAAACAGCGCTACGGAGTGGGCACTGCCGACAAGGAGATCGTCGGCAGCAGTGGCTAAGAACAAACCATAGCCGTTAGCCGGGCGGCGTGGTTAGCTGATGCCAGTCATGCCCTGAGTAATCACCGTATTCAAGGCATCAACGACTCTCTGGACTGTTAGCGGCAAGCTCCAAGAGCTTCTGTCCCAAGGCCTTCACAACAGAAGGTTGCGGTGCCGGTGACGTGCTCTCGGTCATGGGAACCTTCGCCCAATTCGAACGTTGCCTCATCAGCAGCCGAGAAACGGTATACCGATAAATCCGCCTCGCGAACGGTCTCTATCCAAAGCCTCATTGAGCGACGGCAATGGAGCCATTTGTAAAATCGACGCATACGCAAAGCTGCCAAGCACCTAGGCCGGCCCGCCGGTGCCACAGTCATCGATGGGTACGACCCAAATTCCGCGTATTCTCAAGGAAGTCAGGGACCTCTTTGCGGATCCCAGGGATCGGGGCGATTGATTCAGCTGATGCGATACGCAAAGTACAGCTTTGTATTATCGGCTCGGCGAAACGCCCAGGGAGAGGTGTCAGCAATCAGCTGCGCCGGTACGTCACTGACTGGAATGGCATGCAGTCTTTTTTTACACTACTTTTCCAGTCAGCTAAGGGCAGTAGCGCACCTAGCGGATCGGACCATAATGAAGTCCTTTCCGGCAACTGGTGATCGCAGTTGGCTTTCGTGGTCTCCGGGTTGTCTGAAGGCTACACCTCCAAAAGGACAGCCCACTTCAGCGCTTGTTCAGCGGGTTCCGCGCCAGGTCGTACCCCCTCATCAGTACTATTTGTGAACTGTTTGTAGACTGCCCGAATTACCTCGGCTAGGTCGGGCCAACTCCGCACATCGTCGAGCGCTTCTCGTAGTGGGCGGCGGCGGGCGAGATAATAGAGTGCTCGCGCGGTCCCCACAGACTTGGTGAGCTGAGTGTTGGAGCTATCAGGTTTTCCTGCACTTTTTAGGATGACTGGGATGATGTCTGCACTGCTCTCGCTAATGAGGTCTCTGATCTTGTCGGAGGCTCTCGTGTACTCGCCATAGCTGTTTACATCCATTGCCTCGAATCGGGGTAGCAACTTACCGACCTTATTGTTTCGAAAGCCCAGCACCTGGAGTTCGGCTGACGTATTAATCATGCCAAGTTGCGCCTGAGCCGCGACCATCGGCAACGTTAGCTTGCCCTCGACTTTGCCTGACCAGACGGTGACCACGAGGCGGATAGACACTCCCCATTGCCGCACGATAGGTCCATCGGTGCGCTCTGTGTACCGAGCGATGTCACGGATTACTACTCTCCGTGAAAAGCTCGCGTCGACATCCGCGACGGGCAGATTCGCGCTCACGGCCGCGTCGAAGGTGAGTTGGTCGTCGCGGACTCGCCAGCTATCAAGGTCGCTTTCAGACGGTGTCAACGGATCGGACTCAAGCTTCTCCGCCTGCTCCAAAGCCTCCTCCGTCAAATTTCTGTCGCGCGAGAGGACAAGCACCGAATCCGAAGCAGCGTAATCAAACATCATGACCACCAGCCCTTTAGACAATTAGCCGGTCGTCGGTGACGCGGCTTATGGAATATCGTGGAGTGGCCGACCTCGCGAGTCAATAGCGCAGTTGACACCCACTTCTCAGCGTTGCCTTCGAGCCTCCAGCGGTTGGGACTCCAGATGCGCCGAGGTTTCCCGCCCGGTTTCGCCGCGGCGGCGATGAGGCGCTGAAGCACGACAGCCGTCATAAGAGGCGCCGGAAGCCTTCAGGGAAGCCATTTCCCGCAGGCTGTATATAAGGCCGTTTATTCAGCGGACTGGGTCGAATGACGCGGGAGAGTGCCAATGGTCAGTATTGAAGAACGAATATTTTAGGCTCCCAGCAAGTTCTGAGGCAGCGAGGGGCATATTGTACCGAAGCTCCGATCAACCGCTATTGATCGGAGCTTCACCGCTGTCGCCCAAGAGCGATAGTCCTGGCCTGCCTGCCGGTTTATGTTGCTCCTTTTACAGTCCTCTAGACCGAGCGCGAAGGCCAGGGCCAGGCTCGCTTGGAATACGGATACTGGGCATCGGGTCTGCAGAGAGCATCGCTCTAGTGCTCAACGATGCTGCAGCGCCGCATTCAGCAATTCGTCACTTAGGCTGAGACCCTAATGAGGCAATAGCTGCCCGGATTTATGGGGCAAACCGTATGAGCAGGATTCGACTCGTCCTCAGCCACGCAAGGGTAACTTTCCCGAAGCTGCTACGGGACTATGCCGGGGAGGTGGCCTGTAGGCGCATGGCAAGTGGCCACGGCCCGTTGCGTCCACGGTGCCGCTGCACGCTGCTTGTTAGGGATTAGGCTCATCCCTAGGAGTTCCATCGTTGCCAAGTGGTGTCATCATGCTCTTAACTATGGCGCTAACTGCCTCAGCCCGCTGTTCTGGTTGCAAGCTCTGCAGGAGCCGTTCCGCGCCGAGCAGTCTGGCCGACTCAACCGGCTGAAGGAAGAATTGGCTCAGTTGCTTAGACGCCTGGGCTTGCGTCTTCATGAAGGTGGCACCGATGTAGCCACTCATGGCAGCACCGGCTACGCCAACAACGCTTGCTGCAATTGCAGCGGTTCCATCAGCAAATGATGCCATCACGCCGAGGACGATAACAGCTCCAAATCCGGAGATTGCAGCAACTATGCTAACTCGGAAGCTTTGTTCTGCCTGACTGGTTGCTATGTCATGGTAATAGTTGATCCGGGTCTGAGTGGCCGCCCAGAGGCTTGGTAGGTCTAGCTGCCCATCTGTTGCCTTAGCTGCCACTTCTTTGTCTTCTTCTGCGAGTTCATTTGCTTGTCCGAGCAAATACCGGTCTCTGAAGACGCGCCTTTTTGCAAGGTGAACCCATTGAGCGCTGACAGCTGCGCACACCGCGATCGTGAGCGTAGCGAGCATAGAAAAAGTTCCTGTTCCCCTGGGCATCTGGTCACCCATGTAAAGAACGTAGAGAAAGATTGTGGCCAGCAGGAACACTGCGACAAACACCAACAAGACATTGCGGACTTTACGGTACTGCTTGTGCTCTTTTGACTCCACCCAGCTAAGGCGGTAATGCGCTGCTCCCATTCCATAGGGAAAAATATCTGTACCCGCAGGCACTTCGATAGGCGAGGCCCCTACTGGAGTCCGGTTATCTTTTTGACTCATGCTTCCAACCTGCCTTCGTCCCGAGGCCTACACGCACTGCCTTTGTATCTGCTGTTATTGCATCGGTCAATGCGATGGCAAAAGAGGCCGAGGTGCTCCGTCTCGTTAGGCGCCTCGGGAGTATCGGCTCATCGAGGCTGGTGGGGGTCCGTCGGATCCGCATTGAACGCGATTTGCTCGACGCTAACTGACAAATGGTCGAGGCCCGGGAGTGCTGAACATCTCGCAGAAATTTTGTCCCAAGAACCGTATTCGGCACCTGAATCACCTACACCAAGAGGGTCTGGAACCGTCGGCCCGGGTGATTACTACTCCGGAAATCCCGGTGAGCCGTGCTGATGGGGAAGTCCATCGACGTAGCGGCCCACTAAGGAATCCTTTTGCAGGACGCGTTAAGAAATGCTGAGCACCACCCATACAGATTATTGCCGGGCGCGGTCCCGTACCTCGGCATCACGGTTGCCGAGGACCGTCCGCAACTCTTTCTAGAATCCACGAGGGGTTAGATGCCCAATGGCTGTGCCCGCACAACAAAGCCGCAGGTCAGCGGCACAAGCAGCATATTGTTGTTAGTAACAGGTGTTATGACGATCGCCACGGGGCAGCTGGTGACTGAACTAGAAGTTGGGGACATGTGACTCGTGTATGGAGCAGTTCTCCCTGCCTTGCTACACGCAAAGCGACCACGGAGGCTTCCTGCGCCTGAATGGACGCCCGGGGTCACGATCGAAGCTGACGACATCGAATCAATGATCACCGCCGTCACTGCTGCATCCTCCCAAGGCAAGCGGCCGTTACTGGTGCATATCGGACCACTTGAGCGAATCACCCCGGAGGCAAAGCAGCTGCCTATCGATGACACCTGCTCCGCTCGCACCGCGGTCGTAGGCGTCGATGACGTCGGCAGGGTGATTACCGCTTTTAACTACAGGTCCACCACACCCAGCAGGTACTTCACGAAGAGGCCGACGCGGTCGCCTGGCTTACGGATGACATCCCTACAGATGATGCCTCCGGCCGCCGAGCCTGACCGGACTCAGCGGGCGAAGACAGGACGCGCGGACGTTAGACCGGAAACAGCAAGGGGCTCCTTTGCAGCTAGCTTTACATAATCTTTATTATCGGCGTTAGAGTGGGACGAGTAGAAGTAGGGGACCCGTCCCAGTCAATCTTTTAGTGTTTGCGCAGTTGAACAAACGCAGTCATAACTCGGCCGATACATCTCATCAGAGCGTGATAACTGTCACCGGAGTTTTGTGAGGCCTGCGGTTTCAACCCCGCCGATGCCTTCCATAGATCAAGGACCCTCTAGAGCCAGGTCGCAAGGCATCCCTGGTGATGCGAAAATTTCGCTTCATCCTACATGGGGCGTTCTGGTTCAGGCGGCAGCACTAACCCTCGATGCTGAAACACCGAAACCTAGGTTCAACAATTGTTGTCCGTTCTGCATGAGGTTCAGTTTGCTAAAGAATGGCAGCCAATCGGTCCCCGAGCGCTAGAGTTTGCTATTACCACGTAGGAAACGGAGTACTTACATCGGTCGACAGATTGACTGCCGTCCGGAACCACGCTCAGCCACCGCAGTGTGTGCGGATGTTCTGTCTCATTTTCGATGATGCAACGGATCTCATCCCTGAAACTCCCGTCTGCAACGAAAATTGTAGCCGACACTGTGCCTTGAGCGAACAGACGGCTCAGGGTCGATGAGCGCGATTTTCTCTTGACGTGGATGAACTCGCCGTTGGACGCCAAAACATCGCAAACCTCAATTCCGCTTGTGGCACCCCCAGGCCTCTTGATTTTTGCATTCAAAAGCAGAAGTTCATCCGGTGCCGTAGATGCCACGCGTGAGTTGTAGTCACCTTCAACTTCATCATTTCGTGAGGCGATGAGCGACGTAATGGAAGGTTTCAGCGAAGCCGCAAACTGATCAACTTTGGTGACCAGAGAATCGCGCCAACATCCCAGTTTGCGGCTCAATGGCCTCCACAGGTGGCGGCCAGTACGGCACCGCGGCCTTACAAGCCCTGCGTGATGTCCCCGGGCTGGATCGTCACCACCTGGAACAGGCCGGTTTCCTCGCTGGCGTCCGCCCCGGCCATGCCAACGACGGCGACGGGCATGTGCGATACCAGCAACCCGCTCGGCTGCAACAAACACGTCCAATCACCGAAGGGGTAAAGACCGCCCGCTCAACTGCAGTCAGTCGAGTAGCGCTACGCCGAACTCAGCGACGACGGCCCGCAATTCCCTGAGGTAGCGCTGCGCTTGGTTGGTAAGCGGAATCGCGGCGTGGCCGATCCAGCCGATCTCGATGCGTTCGTCAACGTCGAGCGGGATGGCGACGATCTCCGGGTCGAGCTGCCCGCTGATGATGCCCGTCGAGATCGTGTAGCCGTGGAGCCCGATCATGAGGTTGAAGATCGTCGCACGGTCAGAGACCCGGATCTCCTGCTTACTGGACAAGGTGGAGAGAATCTCCTCGGCGAAGTAAAAAGAGTTGTTCGCACCTTGATCGAAGGTTAGCCGCGGCAAGCCGGCGAGATCGGCGAGAGTCGCACGCTCTTTTGAGGCGAGCGGGTTGTTCCGTGAAATGAAAATGTGCGGTTCGGCGAGGAAAAGCGGAGTGAACGCGAGCCCGGATTCCCGGAGTAGCTTGTCGATGATCTTCCGGTTGAAATCGTTCCGGTAGAGGATGCCTATCTCGCTGCGGAGCGTCCGGACATCCTCGATGATGTCCCAGGTGCGGGACTCACGCAGCGA
Source organism: Arthrobacter sp. Y3221159 (assembly GCF_059089885.1). Classification (NCBI taxonomy): domain Bacteria; kingdom Bacillati; phylum Actinomycetota; class Actinomycetes; order Micrococcales; family Micrococcaceae; genus Arthrobacter; species Arthrobacter sp. Y3221159. The sequence goes on along the minus strand of NZ_JBNHFC010000011.1, from coordinate 75,141 downwards.
GAACTCGTATTCGGCCACCTCAGTGGCCTTGACCATCCGGACGAAGGCGTCCACCGCGAACGAGTAGTGCTGCGTTGACACCCCGAGCAGACGTCGCGTCGGTGGCCTACCAAGGTAGCGCTGCTCGAGGAGAGCGAACTGCTCGACGACCTGCCTCGCATAGCCGAGGAACTCTACCCCGTCGGCGGTGAGGGTGACCCCGCGGGCGGAGCGAACCAGGAGCGCACGGCCCAGCCGGGCCTCAAGGTCCTTCATCGCTGCGGACATTGTCGGCTGCGCTACGTAGAGAAGATCGGCAGCCGCGGAGATCGACCCCTCAGCTGCAACTTCTATGAAGTAGCGGAGCTGCTGCAGGGTCAGTCCGCTCGAAAGCTGTGGCATAGGAAAATTCTATATGAGTGCATAGAAACCCCTGGTTACTCGATACCCCCGGAAGGCTGCAACATGGATACATCCCCTTCTGAAAGGCCGTCTCCGGCCCATCATCAACGGATTGGCAGCGCATGGCGGACGACTTCACCTTCAGCATCACCACGACCCGCTTCAACGAGGACTACTCCCCGTCGGAAGGCTCCCGGATCACGACGAATTTCGCCAACCTGGCACGGGGCGAGCACCGCCAGGAGAACCTCCGCAACGCCTTGACCATGATGCGGCGGCGCTTCAACGATCTCGCAGGCTGGGACAACCCAGACCGGGACCGTTACACGCTCGAGCTTGAGATCGTCTCCGTGCAGATACAGTTCACTGCGGATGGCACGGATCAGCAGTTCCCGCTGTTCGAGGTTCTCGACATCCAGATCGTCGACCAGCTGAACGGGGTCCGCCACCACGGGATCGTCGGGAACAACTTCTCCTCCTACGTCCGTGACTTCGACTTCAGCGTCGTACTGCCAGCGGCAGCAGGGGACTCAGGCAAGCCCACCGTTCCCGAGGACTTCGGCGATCTTCACGGCAAACTGTTCCAGCACTTCCTCGATTCCCCGGAATGCCAGGAACGCTTCCCGCAGCCGCCAGTGGTGTGCATCAGCGTCTCCACGAGCAAGACGTACCGGCGAACGGGGAACCGTCATCCGGTCCTGGGCGTCGAGTACCAGCAGGACGAGTTCTCGCTGACGGACGGGTACTTCGGAAAGATGGGGCTGCAGGTTCGCTACTTCATGCCACGCGGCAGCGTTGCGCCGCTCGCCTTCTATTTCCGCGGCGACCTGCTCAACGACTACTCCAACCTGCAGCTCATCGGCACGATCAGCACCATGGAGACGTTCCAGAAGATCTACCGCCCGGAGATCTACAACGCGAACTCCGCCGCCGGCCCCGTCTACCAGCCGAGCCTGGGAGAGCAGGATTACTCGCGGACCCAGATCGCTTACGACCGCGTCGAGCGCAGTCAGCTCGCGATCACGCAGGCGAAGTACACGGAGGAGCACTTCATCACGCCCCACAAGGATCTGTTGGACCAGTGGACCGCCAACTACCCCGCTCTCGTCAACTGACCCACGGAGAATCGTCAATCATGAACACACTTTTGCCCACCACCGTTGTCGGAAGCCTGCCGAAACCTTCGTGGCTCGCACAGCCGGAGACTCTTTGGTCCCCTTGGAAGCTGGAGGGAGATGCGCTGATCGAGGGCAAGCAGGATGCTCTGCGCATCGCCATCCACGAGCAGAGCCGACGCGGCATCGACATCGTCAGCGACGGCGAGCAAACCCGCCAGCACTTCGTCACGACCTTCATCGAGCATCTCAGCGGGGTCGACTTTGAACAGCGCAAGACCGTGCGCATCCGCGATCGCTACGACGCGAGCGTGCCGACCGTCGTCGGAGCGGTGCGCCGCGAGCGGCCGGTATTCGTCGGAGACGCGAAGTTCCTCCGCGCAGCCACCGACCGGCCGATCAAATGGACTCTTCCCGGTCCAATGACGATGGTGGACACGCTCTACGATGACCACTACAAGAGCCGCGAGAAGCTGGCCTGGGAGTTCGCCACGATCCTGAACCAGGAGGCGAAAGAACTAGAGGCGGCCGGCGTGGACATCATCCAGTTCGACGAGCCCGCGTTCAATGTCTTCCTCGATGAGGTCAAGGACTGGGGCGTGGCTGCGCTTGAGAGAGCGGCAGAAGGGCTGCGTGCGGAGACCGCCGTGCATATCTGCTACGGCTACGGGATCAAGGCGAATACTGACTGGAAGGCGACGCTCGGCTCACAGTGGCGGCAGTACGAGGAATCGTTCCCGCTGCTGCAGAGCTCCAGCATCGATATCATCTCGCTGGAATGCCAGAACTCCCACGTGCCCATGGACCTCATCGAGCTCCTCCGCGGCAAGAAAGTCATGCTCGGGGCAATCGACGTCGCAAGCGAGACCATCGAGACCCCGGAGGACGTCGCCAACACCCTCCGCAAGGCCCTGCAGTTCGTTGATGCGGACAAGCTCATACCCAGCTCTAACTGCGGCATGGCACCGTTCCCCCGGGACGTCGCACTGGCCAAGCTGAGTGCTCTCAGCGCAGGGACGAACATCATTCGCGAGGAACTTGACCGCTCCGCACCCAGGGTGTCATAGCGATGTTTCACGCCTACCCCGCAGACACTTGGCTCGAAGCTCCGAAGCAAAGCTTCCCGCCCTCCCTCTCGGCCGACGAATTCAAGGCACTGTTCCGTGGCCACCCAGGAGGAGTCGCCGTCATCACGGCGGATGCCGGCGAAGGACCGGTGGCACTGACGGTATCGTCGGTCGTGTCAGTGAGTGTGGAACCTCCGTTGCTGATTTTCTCGGTCTCGGCACTGTCCTCTGCGTCCGAGGTGCTTTCGCGCGCCGAAACCGTCGTCGTGCACCTGCTGGACGCGCACGACGTCCACTTGGCGAAGTTTGGAGCGACCCCCGGCGCCGACCGCTTTGACCAGACGCACCGCTGGTCGGCCCTTGCAACCGGCGAAGCGGTGTATGACGATGTCCGCGCCTGGGTGCGCTGCGCCGTCATCAATCGCACGGAGATGGGGACCTCCACAATCATCGCCGTTCACGCCCTAGAGTCCCGCGTGATGCGTGACGTCCAAGCGGGCGAACCCGGCGACGCTCTGGTCTACCACAACCGTTCATGGCACCGTCTGGGCGAAGATTCCAAGCTTGAAGGCTGAGCGCCGCGCCAAAAATGCCAGGCAGCAAGCCGAACGGCTCACGACGGCGGGTGCACAACTGCCGCCGTCGTCCTCGTCAACATCGGAGCGTCCATCGACTTCCTGAATGGCTCGGATGCAACCCTGTTCTACACGCATGCGACGCTTCGGTTAACGACGGTCACACCTCCCGCCAGGCTGCAGCCCTTCAGAATCATTCAGGAGATTCAAAAATGACCACATCCCCATATACCCCATCTGCCGCACCCAATGCCGGACTTGGTAATCAAGCAGACGAAGCACAGGTCCTGGCCGAGAAGCGCTGGAATGTGCAGTTGCTTGGGCTACTAATGGTCCTGACTTTTGGGACTGGGATCGTCGATGCAGTCGGTTATCTCGCCCTTGACCACGTCTTCATCGGAAACATGACGGGGAACGTGGTGATACTGGGCATGGCCATGGCGGGAGCAGATGGCCTTCCAGTGCTAGGTCCTCTGACAGCGATGGTGTGTTTCTCAATCGGCGCCGCGGTGACCGGGCTGGTACTGAGAAAACGATCTGCGGAATGGCGCCTGCCAATCACGGTGCTGCTGCTTGTCGCAGGGCTCCTTCTTTGCTCCGTCGGGGCCCTAGCCTCCCTGGTCGATAATAACCTCACCACCGACGTCCGAGTGATCATCTCTTCATTGGCGGCAGCTGCTATGGGAATTCAGGCATGTGTAGCCCGAAAGCTCGCGGTCCGGGAAATGACAACCGTGGTCGTCACCTCCACCTTAACCGCGTTGTCGGGTGAGCTTTTCCTCGTAACGGGGCACAAGGGATTGCTGAACAGGAGAAGTGCTGCGATTGTTGTGCTTCTTCTTGGGGCGGCTCTTGGCGCGCTGCTTGCCGGCGCCGGAGCCGGCCCTGCTTTGATCGTTTCCGGAGCCCTGATAGTTGTTGTGGCATTGCTGGGGCAATGGGGAGCCCGGATTCATCGTTCCCGTCTATCTACCTGAGCGGAGGCGCCGAAGAGGCAAAGAACGGGTGGCCTCCCCCAAGCGAAGCCAGTAGCCTCTGGTAAGGGTAAGTCGAAGCGTATTCGACTGCGACCTTTCCTGCCTTTTGAATCACTGTTGGGGCCTCGTTTGGTCGAGCCCACACCGTTACCGCCTGAACTCGTTAAGTCCGGAAACCTGGCAGACGGGCGGAATATCCTCCGCTTAGAGCACACCCTAACCTGACGTCAGGTTCTGCTCAGAAATCTAGTCAGAATAGGGCCCGATTGATCAGTTTCGGGCGCAAGCGATGGAGCGTCTATGTTTGATCCGGACATTGACTGGCGCCAGCCAAGACGCAGGAAGCATGCTGCGCAACCTACCGCTAGTTAAAGTGAAAAGCCTCCCCACTCCAAAAAGCGCGGCTGGGCTAACCCCTCCGCGACGAACGGATCCCCGCCAATAACCGTTTAGCTTCCTCCCGGGACTTGCAGATCCCCATCGGGGCGCCGGCCGATCTTCAGCCAAAAACGGCCCCCCAGGGCGATGAGCCCGCCGCCATTAGCGTGGAAGGCTTCGAACTAGCCTGATGGCGGGGTACGTCTCGTAAACACGTAACGGCGATGCCGTCAGCGAGGCTGTACAAAACCACGCACTCCACTCGGCATGCCCTACGCGCTCGTGTTCCTGCCTGTGAGCTTGTCCAGTAACCGGTCCACCATCCCAACGCCCGGGCCAATCGTCTTGTGGAACAGCTCCGAATGGGGCGCGCTTGGGTGCGGGCGGGTGGGCGCCAGCTTTTTCGCTTTTCCTACCTTCTCACCCATGGCCACGAGCTTCTCCCGCGGGATGTGCTGGCGCAGCTTCGGGAACTGATCCGACTCCTCGTCACCGGCGTGATGCGTTAGCTGTCCTTCAAGCTCGCGAACAAGATCCATGAAGGAGGCATCTGATGGCTCGGCTTTCTCCAGCTGTTTCATCAGTTTGACGATGTCGTCGTGCTCCTTCTTGTCGTGCTCAACTTCCTCCTTGCCGTTGGGCACGTGGTCCTCAATGGCGGGGTAAACGTACATTTCCTCCGCCACGGCATGGCGCATGACCTCTGCAATCAGGGTGTCCGCAAGGTCCCTGCGCTGGCTTACATCCGGCGCGGTGTGGATCTGACCAATCAGTGCAATCATGTCCTGGTGGTCAGCGGTCAGGATGTCCACGACATCCACGTCCGCGCGGGCGGAATTGGTATCACTCATGACTCGGCCTCCTCCTTGAATCGCTTCTTGTTAGCGCGGTGGAACGGTCAAAATACCACGCGGAAACAGTGGGATAAAGAGGCGTGGGACTCCTTACATCTGATATCTCCTCCGCCAGGTAGCAGCATGATTTAGTTGTGACCTAGACGATCCATTCTTGCGCGAGCTGACCCAGGTCCGCCGCCTGGAGGTCTTCTTTTTGTCACCTAACCACGCCGCGTGTTCCTAACCTCCGTGGTCAATACATCTAGGTGGCGTGGCCGAAACGCTCCTGCGCAGTTCGGGCGGACGTGCCGAGGGCAGCGCCGATAGCCTCCCAGGAGTCGCCCTTCGCGCGGGCAGCCCGGACGGCGGCTTCTAGCTCGGCCTCGGCCTTCGCAGCAGCCGTACGGGCAGCGGTGATTCGGCGGAAGTCCGTGGCGTCCGTGTCAACGTGAGGGACCGGGTTCAGGCGAAGGAGCGTACCATCCACCCGCAGCGGTGCGGTTAGGTGCTCGATGTGCAGGACGTAGCCTTCTTCCGGTTGGTGCTGTACGTAGGCGGTGAGGACGGTCTTTCCATCGCCGTCATCAAAGTCCACTTTCCCGTAGCTCTCACTCGGGCCAACAGGCCATGGACGCGGTCTCAACCGCCCTGAAGCTTCGTACTGCGCCAGCTCGTCCTCCCCGACCCTGACCTCGGGGACGCGTGCTTCGCGTGGGGTCATCCTGATCGTCCTCCTTCAACTTGTCTAGCCACCGCACCCGGCACTTCGCAGCGGCATTTGGTCAGTGCTCGAGTACAGATACCAGTACAACTCACCGCGTATTGAAACTCACGAGTACCGGGTACTCGATCCTTCCCGCTCTGAGCACGGTCCGGACCCGTTCGACGAGTCCGTTGCAGACGTATTTACGCAGGAACCCGTTCCATGACAGGAAGGCTCGCCACCGGGCCGCGTTTGCCGGTTCGTGTGAAGGATTTGTGGCATGAAGCATCGTTGCCTAGGGTACTAAGCACGCTTAGTATCTTGGTTTCGACAGCGGACTGCCAGATTTCCCATCCTGAGGAGAAGAATTCGTGCCAGAAGAGAGCAACATCCACATCCCCGGCGTCCCCGCCAGCGAGCCCGCCAGCCTGGGGGAACCGACAACTCCGCGGGAGCCGCTGCCGCCAAAGCCGGACCAGCGAGGACCTGAAGCGGTCTCGCCTACTGGAAGCCCAACAGGGGCGCCGGCCACGGCACGGGCCCAGTCCGGTCAGTACCTGACTACCGCCCAGGGGTTGCGAGTTCGCGACACCGACCACTCCTTGAAGGCCGGTTCGCGCGGCCCAATCCTGCTGCAGGACCACCACCTGCGGGAGAAGATCACGCACTTTGACCACGAGCGCATTCCCGAGCGCGTGGTGCATGCCCGGGGCGCCGGGGCCCACGGTGTCTTCCGTTCCTACGGCACTGCTGCAAACATCACCCGCGCGGGCTTCCTGGCCAAGGACGTGGAGACCCCGGTCTTTGTCCGCTTTTCCACCGTGCTGGGTTCCCGTGGTTCTGCTGACACGGTCCGCGACACCCGGGGCTTTTCCACCAAGTTCTACACGGATGAGGGCACGTACGATCTGGTGGGCAACAACATCCCCGTCTTCTTCGTCCAGGACGGCATCAAGTTCCCGGACATCGTTCACGCCGCGAAGCCGCACCCGGACCGGGAAATTCCCCAGGCGCAGAGTGCCCATGACACGTTCTGGGATTTTGTCTCCCTGCACACCGAGGCCCAGGCGCACACGATGTGGAACATGTCCGACCGGGGAATCCCGCGTTCCTACCGGACCATGGAAGGCTTCGGCGTCCACACCTTCCGGTTCATCAACGCCGAAGGCCGCACCACCCTGGTGAAGTTCCACTGGAAGCCAAAGCAGGGCGTCCACTCACTGGTGTGGGAAGAAGCGCAGATCATCAACGGCATGGACCCGGACTTCCACCGCCGGGACCTCGCCGACGCCATCGAAGCCGGCGCCTACCCAGAGTGGGAGCTCGGCGTCCAGACCTTCCCGGACACCGAGGACCAGATGTTTGAAGGCATCGACCTGCTGGACCCCACCAAGTTCGTTCCCGAAGAACTGGCTCCCGTCCAGCCCATCGGCGTCATGACCCTCAACGCCAATCCCACCAACTTCTTCGCCGAAACCGAACAGGTGGCGTTCCACCCCGGCCACCTCGTCCCCGGGATCGACGTCACCAATGATCCCCTGCTCCAGGTGCGACTCTTCTCATACCTTGACACCCAGATCTCCCGGCTGGGCGGGCCCAACTTCGGCCAGATCCCCATCAACCGCCCGCAAGCCCCGGTGAATGACATGCTGCGGGACGGCATGCACCAGCAGGCGGTCCACGGCGGAGTGGCTCCCTACCAACCCAACTCGCTCGACGGCGGCTGCCCCTTCCTCGCTGGACAGGATCTTGGTGCTTTTATCGACGTGCCGGAGGAAGTGGCTGCCGCCATCAAGGAGCGGAAGAACCCGGCATCCTTCGATGACCACTACAGCCAGGTGAGCCTCTTCTTCCGCAGCCTGAGCCCGGTGGAGCAGGACCACGTGATCCAGGCCTACACCTTCGAGCTCGGCAAGTGCTACGAAAAGTCCATCCGCGAACGGCAGCTTGCAGCCCTGGCCAACGTGGACGCCGGCCTGTGCGCAGCAGTGGCCAAAGGCCTGGGCGTGCCCGCCCCGCAGGCCACAGAGCAGGTTCCGGAATCCGATCCCAGCCCCGCCCTGTCACAGGTGGGCAAAACCTGGCCCGTTGCTGGCCGCATCGTCGGGATTCTCGCCGATGAGGACAGCGACCTGGCTGCCGTGAACGCAGCACGAAAGGCGCTGGACGCCCAGGGCATCGTCCCCCTGGTCATCGCCCCCCAGGGCGGCTTCCTGGGAACAGGGAACGACGGCGGGGTTCCCGTGCAACGGACGTACCTCACCGCCCGCTCCACCGAGTTCGACGCCGTCATCGTTGCGGCTTCTGCCGCACCGGCACCCGACGCCGAACCTGGACTCGACGCGAAAGCCGGAACCCCCGGGAGCGCACTGGATCCACGGGCGGTCCTGCTGCTTACCGAAGCGTTCCGTCATGCCAAGGCCATTGGCTCCTTGGCCACCAGCGCGGATGTCTTGACGGCCACGGGCATACCCGAGGATGCACCCGGGATCGTTACCGGGGAGAACGCTGAAGCCTTGGTCACGGAATTGACCGGGCTGCTGGCAGCCCACCGGGTCTGGGAACGGTTCCCGGTTACGTCCGCCTAGGCACGCCCGAGGAAAGCTGGCCACTAGAGGGGAGCGCCGCCGTCGTTCCGCCGGCAGGCGCTCCCTTCCCTGCCGCTGCCTGCGTATCCATAAATTTTCGAGCAGGTCTATATATCAAAGCTCGCATTCTGATATATTAGCCAGGGATCGGCAGTACCGATTATCAACTCGATGAGGAGTGGAACAGCATGCAGCAACTCGCACACCGGCTCGACCGGCTGGGCACCGAGACCGCCTTCAGCGTCGCGCAGGCCGCCGCGTCCTGGAAGGCGCAGGGGAACCGGGTATACCCGTTCCATCTCGGCGATATTAACATCCCTACCGCCCCGCACATCGTCGAGGCGATGAACAAGGCTATTGCGGACGGCTACACGGGCTACTGCCCGGGCCCCGGCATTCCGCAGCTGCGGGAGGCCCTCGCCGATGACCTCGGCTCGCGCCGCGGCATCCAGTTCTCACCGGACAACGTGGTGGTCATGACCGGCGGCAAGCCCGTCATCACCAAGTTCCTCCAGGCGGTCATGAACCCCGGCCAGGAAGTGCTCTACCCGAACCCCGGCTTCCCCATCTACGAATCGCAGATCGAATACCTCGGCGGCACGTCCGTTGCCTACCGCTACGTGCCCACCTCCACGGGCTTTGCCATCGACCTCGACCAGATCCGTGCATCGATCACCCCTAACACGGTCGCCATCATCTACAACGACTTGCAGAACCCGATTTCTGCTGAGTCCACTGCCGCAGAACGCGAGGCCATCGCTCAAATCGCCATCGAGCACGATCTCTGGGTGCTCTCCGACGAGGCGTACTTCGAGACCCGCTACGAAGGGGTTTCCCACTCGATTGCGTCCCTGCCTGGCATGGCAGAGCGCACCGTGATCCTCTACACCTTCAGCAAGAAGTTCGCCATGACGGGCTCCCGGCTGGGTTGCGCCGTCGCCCCGGTCGAGATTGCCAAGGTGCTCAGCACGCTCAACACCAACGATGAGTCCTGCACCACGCACTACGTGCAGTGGGCCGGCATCGAAGCACTCCGCGGCCCCCAGGAACCGGTGCAGCAGATGCTCGACATCCTGAAAACACGCCGGGATGCAGCCTGTGAACTCCTGAACGGCATCCCCGGCATGCACGTCGCCGTCCCGCAGTCCACGTTCTACCTGTTCCCGGACGTCACGGACGCCATGGAGCGCATGGGCTTCACTGCAGTGGGCGATTTCGCCACCGAGGCCCTGTACAAGACCGGCGTCTCCTTCTGTACCCGTGAGCACTTCGGCCGCCGCCAGCCCGGCGAAGACCGGCAGTACATTCGGCTCGCGTACTCGGGCATCGACGTTCCGGACATCCGCGAAGGCCTCGGCCGCCTGCGGGAATGGATCGAAACCGCATGAGCCGCGTCGTCGTCACGGGACGTATCCCCGAACCAGCACTCGAGAAACTCCGCGCCGAGCATGAGGTCGACGCCTGGGCAGGCCCGGAATCCATCAGCCGTGAGGAACTGCTGCGCCGGGTCGCCGGCGCAGACGCCGTCGTCAGCCTGCTCACCGAACGCATCGACGCCGAACTGCTCGACGCCGCCGGCCCGCAGCTCAAAGTCGTCGCCAACGTAGCCGTCGGCTACGACAACATCAACGTCCCGGCCTGCACAGAGCGGGGCGTCGTGGCCACCAACACCCCGGGCGTGCTCATCGACGCCACAGCGGACATCGCGCTCAGCCTCATCCTCATGGCCACGCGCCGGCTCGGCGAGGGCGAACGGCTCATCCGCTCCGGCGAGGCCTGGAAGTGGGGCATGTTCTTCCTCCTCGGCAGCAGCCTCAAGGGCAAGACCCTCGGCGTGGTCGGCATGGGCGGCATCGGCCAGGCCACCGCACGCCGTGCCAAGGCCTTCGGCATGGAAATTGTCTACCAGTCCCGCAGTGAAATTGATCCCGCCATTGCATCTGAGCTGGGTGCCCGGCGGGTGGACCTCGACGAGCTGCTGGCCGTCTCCGACGTCGTTTCGCTGCACTGCCCCTACGGACCTGCCACACACCACCTGATCGGTGCGGAGCAGCTGGCAGCGATGAAGGACTCGGCGTACCTGGTCAACACAGCCCGCGGACCTATCGTCGACGAAGCGGCGCTTGCAACCGCACTGCGCGACGGCGTCATCGCGGGAGCCGGCCTCGATGTCTACGAGCAGGAGCCGACGGTGCATCCCGGGCTGCTGGACCTCGACAACGTGGTCCTGCTGCCGCACCTGGGCTCTGCCACCGTGGAGACGCGCACCGCCATGGCGATGCTCGCCGCGGACAACGCACTCGCCGTGCTCAGCGGGGAACAGCCGCCTGCCCCGATCGGGTAGCAGGCCACAGCCGCCGTGCCGCAGATTTCCGGGGGAACGGATCTGCGGCACGGCCATCCTTAAACGTGCGACGGCGGTTCCGCAGCATCCGGCGCAGCAGTACGACGTCGGGACGCACCAAAGCGGGCAACTCCGGCTGGGCGGATCCCAGGGTCAGGCTCCCCGCCGGAGCAACGCAACGGAGAGCAGATCGCCGGACGTGCGGCCGGGCAGGGCGTGGACACTGAAGACCAACCGTCCGTCTGCTTCGTTGCCGGGGGAGGCCGCCGGAATTTGGTAGTCGAGCACCACCGTGTCGCCGTCCTGGCGCTCCAGCGCGGGCCGGTCCAGCACTGCGCCGTTCAGCCGCAGCTGATGGCCGCGCCCTTCGGCAGCCCGAAACCGGACGCGCAGGGTTCCCGCCTCCTGCCCAGGGTCCCAGAGGACGTAGGAGAACCACCCGGTGGCACTGCGCCAGTGCAGCCCGTCCCCGCCGCCGGCGCGTGTGGACTTCCCGGCGAAGCCGTGGTCGGATTCGGGCTGTTGTTCCCCGGCCATGACCTCGTCCACCACCGCCGTGCGTTCCGCGGCGGCCTGGTCCAGGAGCCGCCGTTCGGCGGACCGCCGGGTGGGATCGCCCGTTGGCCAGTAGACGGTGTAGCGCTCGTCGTGGATGCCGGCGAACGGCTCCAGCAACACAGTGCCCGCGCGCCCGGATGCGTCCACCACGTCGATTTGGGCACGCAGCGCCTCCCGGTCCACCAGCCTGATGGCACCGCAGTCCGGCACCACGGGAGCCTGGCTGAGCGGCAGCATGGGTCCGGAGGCGACGTGCCCCATCCGTTCATCCGGCGCCTCAAATACGGGGGCATCTCCGGTTCCAGCCCGGGCACCCAGCACCACGGGGCCGTACCGGAACGAGATCCAGGGGGACCCGTCCGGCAGGGCCTCGGCAGCGAAATGGGCCCGCAGCCGGATGAGCACAGTTGAGGTGCCCTGCCAGGTGCGGCTGATGCTCACGTACTCGCCGTCGTCGTCCGCGCTCCCGCCCGGCCCTGTACCGGCGTCGACCTCCATATCCGCAGCCCAGGAGGGCCGGCGGAGCCGGATGGTTGCCTCCACCGGTGCTTCCGCGCTGACAACCAGGGCCACGTGGTCGGAGAACGGAAACCCGGTTTCCAGCCGCACGCGCAGGCCGTACTCCTGCCAGTCGAGGGTGGACGGGATGTACAGGTTGACCAGGAGGTCATTCCCGGCGCGGCTGTAGATCAGCTCCCCATAGCGGGCGTGGTTCTCCAGGCCGGACCCCACACAGCACCACATGGACTCCTGCGCCCGCGAGTACACGCGGTAATGCCCCGGCCGCATGGGCGTGAAGTACACCAGCCCGCCCGTCCCGGGGTGCTGCGAGGACAGGATGTGGTTGTACGTGGCCCGTTCATAGAAGTCCATGGCGGCCGCGTGACCAAGGGCCTCAAAGCGCAGCTTGGCCAGCTTGAGCATGTTGTACGTGTTGCAGGTTTCCGGTCCCTGCGGGTCCTGGACCATCGGGGAGAAATCCGATGCCGGATGGAAGTGCTCGCGTACGCTGTTCCCGCCGATGGACACCGACCGCCGGGACACTACTGACTCCCAGAAGATATCGCACGCATGTGCTAAATCCGCGTCATCCGTCGGGCCGGCCAGCCGCGCGTAACCCACCACCTTCTGGATCTGGGTGTTCGCGTGCAGGCCGTCGAGCAGGTCCTGCCCGGCAGCCAGCGGATCCAGCAGTGCACGGTGCGAGAAGCGCCGGGCCTCCCGGAGGTACTCCTCCCGGCCGGTCAGCTCCCACAGAATGGCAAAGGCCTCGTTCATGCCGCCGAATTCGGCGTGGAGAACTTCCTCGAACGCGTCATTACCGAGGTGCGCCGAGACCCGCAACCACCAGCCCGCCAGACCGGCGGCAACGTCCAGCGCTTCCGTAGACCCAGCGAACACGTGGGCGTCCAGCAGCCCTGCCAGCGTTTTGTGCAGGTTGTACAGCGGAACCCACCGGCCATTGAGCGTGAACAGGTCTGCATCCACCTCACCGCGGGCCAGTTCCTTGCCGAGGTCCCGGCCTTGGGGCACCCCACCCACGTAGCCGTCACCGTGCGCGGCCTGGCAGGTTCCGAGGATTACGACGGCGGCGCGCACCTTCGCCAGGAGTTCCGGGTTGCCGGTCGCTGCATACAGCTTGGCGCAGCCGGACAGGTAGTGTCCGCCGATGTGGCCGCGCAGGCCGTCCGATTCCCAGTTGCCGTAGGGTTCCGCGGCGGACTCCAGTCCGGCCTCGTGCAGATAGGGTGCGAACAGCCGGTCGGCGTCGAGGGACAGGATGTAGCGGACGGAGGTCTCCTGCGCCTGCCGGAACCTGCTGTCCAGGAGCCGGATCCGGTCCAGCGGGAAGGAGGTCGTCCTTGCATTCGTCACGCCACTCCTCTTCGCCTAAACCGCCAGCCACAGTTTTCCTACAACGATGTAGATTATGCGGGCAAACAGCGGGGACAGCAAGCCCCTGTGCCGCGCCTGCTGTCCCCGCTGCGTCTTTTGCCTACCTGGCAGCGGCTACCGGACGGACTCTTCGGCGGGCGGGACGTCCTCCTTGCCCTGAAGCCGGGAGCTCCTGCCCCACAACGGCTGCAGCGCTTCGAGCTCCTCCGCTGTGGCATTGCGGAAAGGCGGTACTGCCGGCGCGGGCGGCTCTTGCCGCGCCTGGCCGCGGGTGGCGATCAGGCTCGCGGCGATGGAGACCCCAAGGATGGCGGTGATGACAGCGAGGGAGACCGGCGTCGGGATGTAGTAGACGTCGATCTTGAGCGCCATCTTGATGCCCACCCAAACGAGCACCAGCGCCAGGCCGGCCTTCAGGTACACGAACCGGTGGATGAGGTCCGCCAGCAGGAAGTACATGGCGCGCAGGCCCAGGATGGCAAAGGCGTTGGCCGTGAACACCAGGAAGACCTCGTCTGTCACGGCGAAAATGGCGGGGATGGAGTCGACGGCGAAGATGATGTCCGTGACCTCCACCAGGACAAGGACCGCCAGCAGGGGAGTGGCGAGCAGGACACCGCTCCGCCTGATGAGGAGCCGCTGGCCATGGAATGCGTCCGTCATCGGCACATGCCGCCGGAACAGCCTCAGGGCCCGCGATTTCTCCGGGTCGATGTGCTCGTTTCGCTGTTTGAGCATCCGGTACCCGGTGAAAAGCAGGAAAGCGGCGAACAGGTAGAGGACCCAGCCTGCACTGGCGATGATCGCCGATCCGGCCGCGATGAACAGGCCGCGGAACACCAGCGCCCCCAGGACGCCGAAGAACAGGACCCGGTGCTGGTACTCGCGCGGGACGGCGAAGAAGGTGAAGATGATCGCCCAGACGAACACGTTGTCCACCGCCAGCGACTTTTCGATGAGGTAGCCCGCGAAGTACTGCTGCCCGAACTCCGCGCCGTACATCACCCAGACAAGGCCGCCGAACGCGACGCCGCACAGCACCCACAGCGTTGACCATGCCGCCGCTTCACGTACGGAAATGACGTGCGCATGCCGGTGGGCGACGAGGTCGACGACGAGCATGAGGAGGATGAATCCGATGACAGCGAACCACATCCACAGGGGAATACTCATGGAGCACCTGCTTCCAGCCAGTAGTTACCAACTGGAGGTCTCTCCCGGGCCATAAGCTGGCCTGTCCACCGGAAGGCGCTGGGGCCTACGTACTGACGATGGACGGAGTGGGGGATACTCCCCTCCGGAGAAACTAAGTTAACTGCTTTCCCGCGCGCTGGCAACTGCCAGGGCCCGCTCGCCGGCTGCAATTCCCCCAGTCTGCTGTATAGATGTATACATGTATGATTCTGGATGGAGGTCGCACCAATGCCAGAATCACCGGCTCGGAACACCGGAGCCCACGTTGTCTACGCCGAACTGAAGCGCCGTATCCTCACCCTGGAGCTCAAGCCGGGGGAGCGTATCTACGAACCGGCAATGGCCGCAGCGCTCCAGGTGAGCCGAACACCCCTGCGTGAAGCGGTGCGGCGGCTCATTTCCGAGAGCCTGCTGGAGCAGCAGCCAACCGGCGGCGTGGTGGTGCCGGGGCTGGACGAGGCCGCAATATCCGAACTCTATGAGGTACGGGCTGCCATGGAGTCCCTCATGGCGCGGAACGCCTGCATCAAGGCGACAGAGGCCGATATTGAAGCGCTCCGGGGCATCCTTGCGCGCAACGCCGCCATGGTGGAATTTGCCGATGACGCCATGCAGCAGGGCATGGCCCTGCATGCCAAAATCGCGGACATCGCCGGGAATTCCTGGGCCCGCCGCTTCCACGAGCAGATTTCCAGCCAGATGGAACGGTACCGCCACTTCACCAACAGCACCCAGGAGCGGCGGGACCAGGCCCTGGACCAGCACCGGACGCTGGTGGATGCTGTGGCGGCCGGCAAACCAGAGAAGGCCGCCAAGGTCGCCTTTGACCACGTGATGGGTGCCCGGGACGCCGCCCTGCGCACCATCACCGGCAACGGCCTGGCCATCCCGTGATCGGGGAACTTGGACGCCGCTCCGCCACAGCCCTGCTGATCCACTCCACCCTGATCCAGGCCGTCACCTTCCTTGTCCGGCCGGCCGCCACTTACCGTGCGCTGGAGCTGGACGTTCCCAGCTTCGCCCTGGGGCTGCTCGCCGCCAGTTATGCCGTCTTTCCCCTGCTGCTCGCCGTCCCCACGGGCAGCCTGGTGGACCGCCTGGGTGAACGCAGGCTGATGGCGGCCGGGTCCGCCGTCGTTCTGCTGTGCTCCGCGTTTCTGCTGCTGTGGGGTTCATCGATCGTGGCGCTGGTGGCCGGAACGGCGCTGCTGGGCGCGGGACAGCTTGCCTGCGTGGTGGGGCAGCAGGCTGTGGTGGCCAACAACGCCGCCGCAACCCGGTTGGACTCCGCCTTTGGCTACCTGACGTTCGCGGCGTCCCTGGGGCAGGCTTTGGGGCCGCTGGCAATTTCGCTCGTGGGCGGCGCTTCTGTCCGCCCCGATACCCAGGCCATCTTCTTCCTTTCGGTCTGCATGAGCCTGGTGCTGTTCGCAACAACCTTCGTCATCGCGGCGAAATTCGGGGGAGGAAAGAAGAAGGCAGTTGCCGCAGTTGGCGGTAAAGGCAGCGCCCTTGGGCTGTTGAGGGCCCCCGGGGTAGCCAGAGCCCTGGCCACCAGCGCCACTGTCCTTGCCGTCGTGGACCTCACCATGGTCTACCTTCCCGCGCTTGGCGCCGACCGCGGATTCACCGCCGCAACCGTCGGCGCCATGCTGACCGTCCGGGCCGTGTTCTCCATGGCCTCCCGGATCCTGCTGGGGCGGATTGCCCGGAAGATCGGCCGCATGCGGCTGCTGGTGGTCAGCCTTGCCCTGTCCACCGCCGCCTTGGCGGCCGCCGCAATCCCCATGCCGGCGTGGCTGCTGTTCGTCGTTATGGCGCTGCTCGGACTGGGGCTTGGCATCGGCCAGCCCCTCACCATGTCCTGGCTTTCGTCGCAGGCTCCGGCAGGGCAGCGCGGGCGGGCCCTTGCCCTGCGGCTTGCGGGGAACCGGATGGGCCAAGTGGTGCTGCCCAGCGCCATCGGCGTTGTCGCGGCGGGCCTTGGCACCGCCGGCGTCTTCCTTGCCTCGGCGGCAGTGGTGGGCGGAACGCTCGTGCTGCTCCGGGGCGTGCGGCTGGACTGACCCGTGCCTGGATAGTTCGCCCACACTGGCCCAGTTTTTGCCTGGCAGCCGGGATAGTCACCAGCACCGGGCACGAAAAGGTGCCAAAGTTGGGCTGGTTTGGGAGGCTGCCCGCCGGAGCGTTAGGGCAGCCGCGACGGGCGCAGCACGGTGGGCACGCCGGCCTGCAAGGGGTCCAGCGGTACCGGGCTGACCAGGACTGCCGGGCCGCGGTGCAGGAAGCCGCCGGACAGGGCGCGGCAGCGGATGCCCCCGCGCCCGCGCATCGCGGCGTGGGCGCCCGGGGCGAGCATCCCGTCCATCCACGCGCACGGCTGGGCGTGCCGCCCGGCGTGCAGCGTTACCGCCGAGCCGCCCGACTCCACCACGAAGTCCTGCCCCAGCAGGGGAGCCAGTTGCGCCCCGCGGAGCACCACGTTCCGCCGGGTCAGCAGCGGATCGAAGGGCCCGGCCCCCAGCTCGGCGGCGATCGCCTCCAGGGATTCGACGGCGAACAACGTCACAGCGGCATCCATGTGGGCCGCCTTGCCGAAGAAGCGGTCTCCCACGATGCCCTTGCCCGCCACCACCTCAGCCTCTTCCGCGTCCACCGTGGGCACGGCGGCGGACCCGTCCCGGGCACGGCCAAAGTAGGCATGCCCGGGGGACACCAGCAGGTGCAGGATCTCGACGTCGTAGCGGTAGTTTTCGGCCATGCCTCCACCGTAGGCGGTTGCGCGCGGGAGCGGACTACGGCCCCACGTAGGTGGCCAGGTGCTGCCCGGTCAGCGTGGCCCGCTTGGCCACAAGGTCAGCCGGGGTGCCCTGGAAAACGATCCTGCCGCCGTCGTGCCCTGCTCCGGGTCCGATGTCGATGATCCAGTCGGCGTGCGCCATCACGGCCTGGTGGTGCTCAATGACGATCACTGACTTGCCCGACTCCACCAGGCGGTCCAGCAGGCCCAGCAGGTTCTCGACGTCGGCAAGGTGCAGGCCCGTGGTGGGCTCGTCCAGGATGTAGACGTCGCCCTTCTCCGCCATCTGCGTCGCCAGCTTCAGCCGCTGGCGCTCGCCGCCGGACAGGGCGGTGAGGGGCTGGCCAAGCGTGATGTAGCCGAGGCCCACGTCCGCCAACCGCTCCAGGATTTTGTGGGCGGCCGGTGTCTTGGCTTCGCCCTGGCTGAAGTAGGCCAGTGCCTCCTCGACGGACATTGCCAGCACTTCGGCGATGTTGCGGCCGTCCAGCGTGTACTCCAGCACGGCGGCCTGGAACCGGCGGCCCTCGCAGTCCTCGCAGGTGGATTCCACCGTGGCCATTACGCCGAGTTCGGTGAAGATCACGCCGGCGCCGTTGCAGGTGGGGCAGGCGCCCTCAGAGTTGGAGCTGAAGAGTGCCGGCTTGACCCCGTTGGCCTTGGCGAAGGCCTTGCGGACGGGTTCCAGGAGCCCGGTGTAGGTGGCCGGGTTGCTGCGCCGGGAGCCCTTGATGGCGCCCTGGTCGATGGTGATGACGCCTTCGCGTTTCGCGAGTGAGCCGTGGATGAGCGAGCTCTTGCCGGAGCCAGCCACGCCGGTGACCACGCACAGGACGCCCAGCGGCACGTCGACGTCCACGTTGCGCAGGTTGTTGGTGGACGCGCCGCGGATTTCCAGCGCCCCGGCCGTTGTGCGGACTGACTCCTTGAGCCGGGCCCGGTAGCCGATGTGCCGCCCGGTGACGGTGTCGCTGGAACGCAGCCCGTCGACGTCGCCCTCGTAGACGACCTCGCCGCCGCCG
Organism: Arthrobacter sp. Y3221159; assembly: GCF_059089885.1. Classification (NCBI taxonomy): domain Bacteria; kingdom Bacillati; phylum Actinomycetota; class Actinomycetes; order Micrococcales; family Micrococcaceae; genus Arthrobacter; species Arthrobacter sp. Y3221159. The sequence goes on along the minus strand of NZ_JBNHFC010000011.1, from coordinate 56,707 downwards.
GAGCCGGCCAGCGGTCCGAGGTCGACGACGTGGTCGGCAATGGCGATGGTCTCGGGTTTGTGCTCCACCACCAGGACGGTGTTGCCTTTGTCGCGCAGCTGCACCAGGAGGTTGTTCATCCGCTCGATGTCGTGCGGGTGCAGGCCGATGGTGGGCTCATCGAAGACGTAGGTGACGTCGGTGAGGGAAGAGCCCAGGTGGCGGATCATCTTGGTGCGCTGCGCCTCGCCGCCGGAGAGGGTGCCGGCGGGCCGTTCAAGGGACAGGTAGCCCAAGCCAATCTCCGCGAAGGAGTCCAGCAGGTCCCGGAGCCCGGCGAGCAGCGGCCGGACGGAGGGCTCGTCCAGGTCGCGGATCCATTCGGCGAGGTCGCTGATCTGCATGCTGCAGAGGTCCGCGATGTTCTTGCCCTTGATCTTCGAGGACAGCGCCTCCGGCGTCAGCCGCGTGCCCTTGCACTCCGGGCAGGTGTCGAACGTGACCGCCCGCTCCACGAAGCGGCGGACGTGCGGCTGCATGGCCTCCACGTCCTTGGACAGCATGGATTTCTGGATCTTGGGGATGATGCCCTCGAACGTGAGGTTGACGCCTTCCACCTTGATCTTGGTGGGCTCGGCGTACAGCATGGTGTCCAGCTGCCTCTTGGTGAAGGACGCGATGGGCTTGTCCATCGGCAGGCCCATCCCCTCGAACAAACGCCCGTACCAGCCGTCCATGGAGTAGCCCGGCACGGTCAGGGCGCCCTCGTTAAGGGACCTGGAATCGTCGTAGAGGGCCGTCCGGTCGATGTCGCTGATGTTGCCCATGCCCTCGCAGCGCGGGCACATCCCGCCCAGGTACGTCACCTGCTGGACGACGCTCTTCTCCACGCGGCCGCCCTTCTCCGTGCTCATCACGCCGCTGGCCTTGCGGGTGGGGACGTTGAAGGAGAAGGCGGTGGGCGGGCCCACGTAGGGCTTCCCCAGCCGGCTGAACAGGATGCGCAGCATGGCGTTCGCGTCCGTGGCGGTGCCCACCGTGGAGCGCGGGTTGGCGCCCATCCGTTCCTGGTCCACGATGATCGCCGTCGTCAGGCCCTCCAGCCGGTCCACGTCGGGACGGGCCAGGCTGGGCATGAACCCCTGCACGAACGCGCTGTACGTTTCGTTGATCAGCCGCTGCGACTCCGCGGCGATGGTCGCGAACACCAGCGAGCTTTTCCCTGACCCGGAGACTCCCGTAAAGACCGTCAGCCGGCGCTTGGGCAGTTCCAGGCTGACGTCCTTGAGGTTGTTCTCCCGCGCGCCCTGGACACGGATGGTGTCGTGGCTGTCGGCGACGTGCATTCCGGCTGTGGGGGTGCTGGTGCTCGTGTCCGTGCTCATGAGGTCTCCATTTGTTCGGCCGTTTGGGCGGTGGGAGGCCGGGTCGGAGCCTCCCTTGGCGTCGCTGGGTTCAAGCTTAGGGCTGCTGGTTGATCCGAACGGTGTTGCCGGCGGGGTCGCGGAAGGCGCAGTCCCGGATCCCGTACGGCTGGTCGATGGGTTCCTGGACGACGTCGGCCCCGCTCGCCTCCACCTTGGCGAAGGCGGCGTCCACGTCCGGGGAGGACAGGACCACCGTTGCGAAGGTGCCCTTGGCCATCATTTCGGCGATGGTGCGGCGCTCGTCGTCGGTGACGCCGGGGTCCGCCGCGGGCGGGTAGAGGACGATGGAGACGTCAGGCTGGCCTGCCGGGCCCACGGTGATCCAGCGCATGGTGCCGCGGCCAACGTCATTGCGGATTTCGAAGCCCAGGGCGTCGCGGTAGAACGCCATCGAGGCGTCCGGATCGGTGTGCGGAAGGAAGCTGGAGGAGATGGTGATGTTCATGGCAGCCATGCTAGTTGCGGCTCCGCAAGCGGCGCTTCTCGATTCCTGACCGGTCTGCTGACCTGCTTTTCAACGCAGGCGGGGATGCCCGCCGTCGAGCGTTCCGCCTCCTGTTTGTAGGTGCTGGGAGGCATGCCCACCAGCTCGCTGAAGCGGGTGCTGAAGGTGCCCAGCGAGGAACAGCCGACGGCGAAGCACACCTCAGTGACGCTGAGGTCGCCTTTGCGGAGCAGCGCCATGGCGCGTTCAATCCGCCGGGTCATGAGGTAGCTGTAGGGCGATTCGCCGTAGGCGAGCTTGAAGCGGCGGCTGAAGTGGCCGGCGGACATATGGACGTCCCTGGCCAGCGATTCAACATCCAGCGGTTGGGCGTACTCCCGGTCCATCCGGTCCTTGACGCGGCGAAGCTGGGTGAGTTCGCGGAGGTAGGGGTCGGAGGTCACACCTCAGATCGTGCTACGGGGCAGGGGAGTTGTCCAGAGGTGTGCAGCATCACGGTTCAGCAGTGAAAATGGCCGGTTCCCCGCGGGATATGATTGTGCCGCCGGCCAGTATGAGGCCCTCGCCCGGACAGGGCTCGAGAAAACGCAGCACCGGCAAAACCGAACCTTCATTGCTATCGAAACCCCTGCCCGGATACTGTCCGGGACATCTTGAAAGGACGCCATGGAACTGCTGTGGGAAATTGCCGGCTGGGCAGGCGCGGCTGCGATTCTCAGTGCATACCTGGCCGTGTCCATGGGCTGGTTGAAGGCCGGCAAGGGTTTCCAGGTGGCGAACCTGTTCGGTGCCGTTGCCTTCATTATCAACGGCACCTTGCACGGGGCCTGGCCCTCGGTGTTCACCAACGTGGCGTGGTTCCTGATCTCCGCGGTCGCACTGGTCCGTATGCGGGCAACGGACGGCCCCGCTGCCGCTGCCGCCGAAGCTTCCCAGGTGCAGTACCCCGGCGTCCCGGACACCACCGGCCAGATGGCGGTGGTTGAGGTCCTGACGGGCGCCATCCCCGTGGTGGCTCCCCGCCCCACGATGGCGCCGGCACCGGCGGCGTGTTCCGCACCTGCCCTGGCTGAGGGGCAGCGGCTGGCCGTCTAGGCTCGTGCGCTGGTCCACCCCGCGCTAGGGGCGGGGTGCCTCCACCCGGACCTCACGGTAGCGCGGGGGAATGCGCACAATCTCAAGTTCGGCCAGGTCGAGGAGCAGCCTGTCGCCGGTCAAGGTGTCGAGAATCCAGACGAGCCCCTGGTCCGGGGCAGTGCCCGTCACCGGGCCGCGGTGAACCAGGGTGTTCTTGTAATACGCTTCGACGGCGTCGCCTGACGCGAGTTCGCGACAGAAATCGACGTCGATGTGGTCACTGCTGGCCATGACCTTTCCCCGCCTCTCGCATGGGAGTTTTCCTGGTTCGATTCTCCCGGGCGCAGGTGTCCGCAAGGTGTCTTCGGGGTGATCTTCTGCTGACGCGATCGGACACCCACGAAGTGCTCAGTTGATCGGTGCCGGACCCAGCTCGTCAAGCAGCTTCTGCATGGCTACGTACGCCTTGTTGCGGTAGGCGATCAGCTCGGGGATTCGTTCGGCGGGGACGTTGAGGAACCCGGCGCCGGTTTTGGTGCCAAGCTTTCCGGCGTCCACCAGGTCACTCAGGATTTTCGGCGTGGCGAACCGCTCCGGAAAATCGGTCTGCAGGGACTTGTAGCAGAAGTCGTAGATGTCCAGCCCGGCCATGTCCGCGATCGCAAACGGCCCGAAGAAGGGCAGCCGGAAGCCGAACGTGGTGCGGACCAGGGTGTCAACGTCGTCCGCGGTTGCTATGCCCTGCTCCACCAGCTGCGCGGCTTCATGGAACAGCGCGTACTGCAGGCGGTTGAGGACGAAGCCGGTGGCGTCCTTGACTACTGCTGTTTGCTTTCCGGCTGCGTGGACAAGGCCGCGGACAGTCCCCACAACCTCCGGCGAGGTGCCCGCATGCGGAATGATCTCGACGCCGGGGATGAAGGGTGACGGGTTGGAGAAGTGGACGCCCAGGAACCGTTCCGGGTTGCTGACCGGCCGGGAGAGTTCACCGATGGAGATGGTGGAGGTGTTGGACCCGATGACGGCGTCCGCCCGGGCCGCCTGGCTGATGCGGGACAGCGTCTGGTGCTTGACCGCAATGATCTCGGGGACCGCTTCCTCGATGAAATCAGCGTCGGCAACGGCTTCCTCGATGTCGCTGGCTGCCCAGAGGTTCTGCTTGAGGGTTTCCGTGGAACCGGCGGGGAACAGCCCGTCGGCCACGAACTGGTCCGACTCCGCCAGGAGCCGGTCGTAGTTGCTCCGCGCCACTTCGGCGGACACGTCGGCGAGTGCCACGCGTGCTCCACCGAGCGCCAGGACCTGGGCGATCCCGCCGCCCATGTACCCCGATCCGACGACGGCGACGTGCCGGGTAACGTTCGCGGGGCTTGGGCTGTTTGCTGCTTCAGGCATGTTTAGACTGCTTTCGTGGATTCGGGCTCGTAGGAGCAGATGGCGTCCACCTTGGCGGCGGAAGGTGACGTTGTGTCGAAGCGGTGGCTGAGCCACTCGCCCACGAGCTTCTTGGCCAGTTCCAGGCCGATGACGCGCTGGCCCATGGTGAGGACCTGCGCGTTGTTGCTCATGACGGATCGTTCCACGGAGTAGGAGTCGTGGGCGGTGACGGCCCGGATGCCGGGCACCTTGTTGGCCGCGATGGCCACGCCCAGTCCGGTGCCGCAGATCAGCAGGGCACGGTCCGCCTCGCCGTCTGCCACCTTCCGGGCGGCGAGGACGGCGACGTGCGGGTAGGCGGTGGAGTCGCCGGAAGCGACCCCCACATCCAGCACCGACTCAACACGGCTGTCAGCTTCGAGCAGCGCCTTCAGCGCTTCCTTGTATTCGACGCCGGCTTCATCGTTGCCGATGACGATCCTCCATCCTGCCCCGGCAGCGGCGCTCATGCGTGAGCTCCATTTCCGGACATGTAAGCGACCTGCCTGGGATAGGACAGCGGCTGTGAAGAATCGAAGTAATCGGAAACCCGCGTAGCGATCAGGGCAAAGGACACTGCTCCGGGATCCGGGTGGCCCAGGCTCTTTTCGGCCAGCGGCCGTGCCCTCCCCTTCAGCGGGCGCAGGGATGCGGTGGCGTCGGCAGCCTGGCGCGCGGCGGTCACCGCGGAGGCCAGCGCCCCGGTCACTGGCGCCCCCACTTCGAACGTGGCCAGGAAGGCCTCCCGGAAGGGAAGCAGCGCGTCCACCATTGTCTTCTCGCCCACATCAGCCTTGCCCAGGCTGGTGACGGCCTCCACGAAGGCGTTCACGGCGGCCGCCGCGTCCCCGCCGCTGTACGAGTCCTTGTTGCCGAGGGCATGCCCGGCCGCCGCGAGGGCAGATCCCCACAGTGCCCCCGACGTTCCGCCTGCGCGTTCACTCCAAGCCTCCCCGGCCGCGGTCAGCACCCGCTGCACGGAGGCGCCGGCAGCCGTGGCGTGCAGGGCGGCTGCCGCTGCCGCTTCCGCGCCGCGTCGCATGCCGATGCCGTGGTCGCCGTCGCCGGCTATCGCGTCCAGCCTGCCCAGCTCTTTTTCATGATCGACGACGACGGCCCGCGCCTGCGCGAGCACGACGGCTGCCAGCCGGCCCAGCTCAGCCGCTGCCGCCGTCGCAATTTCCTCCTCAGCAGCCGCGGTGCCCTCCTGTTCGCCCCGATCCAGGGTCCGCAGTGCCCGGCGTTCCCGCCCTGCCATACTGCCCTTGCGGAACCCGGGCGTATCGGCCGGGGCTGCCCAGTAGCGCTCCAGTTCCTCGTCCAGCCACAGCAGCGTAAGGGACAGCCCGGACATGTCCAGGCTGGTGACCAGCTCTCCGCACTCCGGCTCCACGATCGTCAGTCCCGCAGTGGTGAGGAGTTTCTCGATCTTGCCGAACAGCAGGAACAGTTCCTCGTACTTGACCCTGCCCAGGCCGTTGAGGATGGCCACCACGCGGTCGCCTGCATCTTCCGGCTTGTCCTCCAGCAGCCGGGAGACCAGCAGTTCCGCGAGCTCGGAGGCCGTAGGCAGCGGATGCTCGGAAATCCCCGGTTCGCCATGGATGCCCAGGCCCAACGACATCTGGCCGGCGGGCACGTGGAACAGCGGTTCCGCAGCCCCGGGAAGCGTGCAGCCGTCGAAGGCGACGCCGAGCGTTCGGGTGCAGTAGTTGGCGCGGATGGCCAGCTGTTCGACGGCGTCCAGGTCCAGTCCCGCTTCCGCCGCGGCGCCGGCGATCTTGAAGACGGTCAGGTCACCGGCAATTCCACGGCGCTTATCAATTTCATCCAGGGGGGCGCTGGCGATGTCATCCGTGACCAGGACCGTCCGCGTTTCGATGCCTTCGGCGTTAAGCCGCTGCTGGGCTTCGCCGAAGTGGATCACGTCCCCCGCATAGTTGCCAAAGCTGAACAGCACTCCGCCCCCGGTGTCCGCCGCCTTGGCCACGCGGTAGGCCTGGCCGGCGGAAGGTGAGGTGAAGATGTTGCCGCACACCGCACCTGCAGCCAGGCCGGGGCCCACCAGGCCGGCAAACGCGGGGTAGTGACCGGAACCGCCGCCCACCACCACCGCCACCTGGCGGTGCGCCATTTCGGTGGAACGCACAACGCCTCCGTCCACGCGGGCCACGTACCCGCGGTTGGCGGCCACGAAGCCGTCCAGTGCCTCCTCCACGAAGTCGGCGGGGTCGTCAAAAATCTGGGTCATGGTTTCCTCGTTTGGATCCTTGTAGGAAGGCCGGCCTTCAGGCCCTGGGCAGTCACGCGTTGACGAGGTCCGCCGTCGGCTGTTGCCGTCCCTGCGCAACATGGCTCTCGCCCAGCGCATAACCGTCCCGCTTGGGAAGCACGTGGCGCCGGAGGTAGTCCTGGTTGCTGGCGGAGACGCTCAAGCCGTCCCCGCCGTAGTGCTCGGTGCAGAGGATGCCCTGGAAGCCGGCGGACAGCGCCAGCTTGAAGGCCTCGCGGTAGTTAATGAGGCCGCTTTCCATCGGAGCCGGAATGGTCACATACGTGCCGCGCGCGGCGTCTTCGTCCCGGAAGTAGTTCTTCATGTGCCAGTAGTTGGAGTAGGGCAGGGTTTTGGCCACCATCTCACGCCAGTCCTCCACCGGCCGGTGCAGCCGGACCAGGTTGCCCAGGTCCGGGTTCAGGCCCACGTTCGGAAGCCCGATGTCCTGGACGAGGCGCACGGACGAGTCCGCGGTGCCGAGGTAGGTGTCCTCGTACGTTTCAAGCGAAACAAGGACACCTACCTGCGCGGCGTGCCGGCCGAGTTCGCGAAGGCGGGCGACGGCGTCACCCCACGCTTCCTTGTCTCCCGACGGGTCCTTGTGCCCTTCCACCGTCCAGAACCACAACTGCTTCTGCTGCTCCGGGGTGATGGCCTGGTGGAGCCCGAAGGAGACAACCTCGCAGCCCAATTCCGCAGCGGCGTCGATGGTGCGGTGGCTGTAGGCCAGGTTGGCCTCCCAGTTGCGCAGATCGATCACGCTGCGCCGGATCGCGGAAATGGCCGGGATGCCAATGCCCACCTCCTCTGCCGCCTGCTTGAATTCGGCGAGCCGGTGCCGGCTCAGGTCGCCGGGCCGCAGCCAGCTGTCCGTCAGGTCCGCGTTGGCAAACCCGGCATCCTTCACCTCAGCCAGCGCCTCGGCCCAGGCGGATGGATCCGCGTCGTTGACGTGGGTTCCGTCGGGGCTGGTACCCGGAAAGGGAAGCATCGCCGCGGCGACGGGCCAGTTTTCCGCTGTGTAGGCCATACCTAGGATGCTTCCTGGGCCTGAAGCGCGTCCTCCGCCAGGACAGTCAGCTCCACGCTGTCCGGCCGCTCCACCGTGCTGGTGATGCGGACAGCCGAACCGCTGTGCGCTGATTCGAGCACGGATTCCATGACCTCCAGGGCGTGGTAAGCCATCGCACCGCCGGCGCGGGGCTCAGTGCCGGGCGCCGTGGAGGCGAGATCCGCGATCCCAAAGCCGCGTCCGGAGTCCACGTAGCCAGCCGACACGGGGAGCGTCTGCCAGTCCTCTGCCCCAAGGGAAAACAGCTGGACATCGCCGTCAAAATGGTTGGGGTCAGGGACCACCAGAGATCCGCGCTCGCCGTGGATCTCGATGTTCGGGGACTTGGACTTCACGGCGTCGAAGCTCATAAACAGGGTGGAGAGCGCACCGGACGCATGGGTCAGGACACCGGTCACGTGCGAGTCGATGGTGACGGGGATCTTTTCACCCTGGCGCGGCCCCGAGCCGATAGTCCGCTCGTTCCGGGTGTGGCTCGCCGCGCCCACCACCGACACCACCGGCCCCAGCAGGGTCACCAGGGCGGTCACGTAGTAGGGGCCCATATCCAGGAGGGGCCCGCCGCCGGGCTGGTAGTAGAAGTCCGGGTTTGGGTGCCAGCGCTCGTGGCCGGGGGTCACCATGGTGGCGCTCGCGGAGACGGGTGCGCCGATGAGGCCGTCGTCGATCGCCTTGCGTGCCGTCTGGATGCCGGTGCCAAGCACGGTGTCAGGAGCACAGCCGACGACGACGCCCGCCTCCCGCGCGGCGTCCAGCACCTGCCGCGCCTCCCTAGTGGTGGCAGCAAGGGGCTTCTCGCCGTACACGCTCTTGCCCGCCGCGATCGCCTTCAGTGCCACCTCGGCGTGCGCCGCAGGGATAGTAAGGTTCAGGACCAGTTCGACGTCGTCCGCGGCCAGGAGTTCGTCCACGGACACTGCGCGGACGCCATCGTACTGCTCCGCCACCGCCTGCGCCCGCGCCGGATCCAGGTCGGCCACCGCCACGAGTTCGATGTCATTGAGCTTGCGGAAGTTGACGAGGTACTGCGCGATGATGGCTCCGCAGCCAACGATCCCTACTTTCAACGGCTTGCCCACAGCAGGCCCCTTTCGATGATGGTGCGGACGTTCTGGTCCTGGAGGATTTCCACCCGGTGGCCGGGGGTGGCGACGAAGATCCGGCCTTTGCCCCACTGGCGGGTCCAGATGGCCGGGGACGTGACTTCACGGTTCCAGGGGTCCCACTCGCGGACTTTCTGGGTGGTGGTGGCGAGGACGTCGATGTAGTCGTCGGAGAGGACCCAGTACTGTTCGGTGACCAGGTCGAAGTCCTTGATGCCTTTGGTGATGGGATGCTCGGCGGCTGCCGGCAGCATGTTGACGGTGTAGGGAACGTAGTTGTCGGACTGTTCTCCACTGCACTCGTCCGGGTGCTTGCCGGGGTGGCAGGCGAACTGGCCGCCGATCAGGTGCAGGTAGTCCGAGTTGTTGCGGTAGGAGTCGGCGATGCCGCCGTGCCAGCCGGCCAGGCCGGTGCCGTTTTCCACGGCTGCCCGCAGTCCGGCGAACTCGTCCTTTTCGATGGTGGACATGGTCATGCACTGCATGACCAGGTCCACCCCGGCCATGTAGTCGGCGTCGGCATAGATCTTCGGGGATTCCTCGACGCGGACATCGTAGCCCTGCTCCTTGAGGTAGGGGATGAACTCTTCAGTGGCTTCGACCGGCTGGTGTCCGTCCCAGCCGCCGCGCACCACCAGTGCTGATTTGTTCTGGGTTGTCATTTTTCCTCTTGAATCGTCTGTTCAGCGGGTGGCGAAAGCGGCGTCGAACGCGGCTGCGGGCGGGGCGATCCGGGCAAGTTCCTGGACCATCGCCAGGGCCTGCGGTGCACCGATGAGGCGGTCCATTCCGGCGTCCTCCCATTCGATGCTGGTGGGGCCGGTGTAACCGATGGCGTTCAGGGTCCGGAAGATCCGGTTCCATTGCACATCCCCGTGCCCTGCCGTGACGAAGTCCCAGCCGCGGCGCGGATCTGCCCAGGCAAGGTGGGAGCCCAGGCGCCCGTTGCGGCCGTCCAGCTGGCGGACGGATTCCTTGACGTGGACGTGGAGGATGTGTTCGGCAAAGTCCTGCAGGAACATCACGGGGTCCAGGTCCTGCCAGATGAAGTGGGACGGGTCGAAGTTCAGCCCGAAGCTCTTGCGGTGCCCGATGGCTTCGAGGGTTCTCTTGGCGGTCCAGTAGTCGTAGGCGATTTCGGACGGGTGGACCTCCAGGGCGAACCGGACGCCCTCTTCCTCGAAGACGTCCAGGATCGGGTTCCAGCGGTCCGCGAAGTCCCGGTACCCGGCGTCGATCATTGCCTGCGAGGCGGGCGGGAACATGGCCACTGCCTTCCAGATGGACGAGCCGGTGAACCCTGTCACGGTCTTGACGCCCAGGCGCGCCGCTGCCCGTGCCGTGTCCTTCACCGACTCCGCTGCACGGCGGCGGACTCCTTCGGGTTCCCCGTTTCCCCAGATTTCCGGGGACAGGATGCCCTGGTGGCGCTCATCGATGGGGTCGTCGCACACTGCCTGGCCGGTGAGGTGGTTGGCGATGGCGAAGACCTGCAGGTTGTTCTTCTCCAGGATGTCCAGCCGGCCTTCGAGGTAGTTGTCGTCCTCCGCCGCGCGGCGCGGGTCCAAGTGGTCGCCCCAGCAGGCGATCTCAAGCCCGTCGAAGCCCCACTCGCCGGCGAGCCGGGCCACCTCCTCAAACGGCAGGTCGGCCCACTGGCCGGTGAAAAGCGTGATTGGTCGTGTCATCAGGTTTCCTTCGTTGCGTGCGGAAGCATGCTCAGACTTTTTGCCACTGGCTGGAGTTGGCGGCGCTGGATTCCACGGCGGCGAGGATCCGCTGCACCTGCAGGGCGTCCGCGAAGGACGGTTCCGGCTGGCGGCCTTCGCCGATTGCCGTGACGAGGTCCACCACCTGGTGGGTGAAGCCATGCTCGTACCCGAGCCCGTGCCCGGTGGGCCACCAATTTCCCACATAGGGGTGCTCGGGTTCGGTGACGAAGATCTTGCGGAAGCCGGCGTCGGGGGATTCAGCGGCGTCGTAGAAGGACAGGACGTTCATGTCCTCGAAGTCGAAGGCCAGGGAGCCCTTGGTGCCGTTCACTTCCAGCCGCATGGCGTTCTTCCTGCCAAGCGCGTACCGCGTGGCCTCAAAGACGCCGATGGCACCCGTGGAAGCAGCGCCGTCGAACTTTGCGCTGAAGATGGCTGCGTCATCGACGGTGACCTTCCCCCGGGGCGCGTCGCTGCTGAGGTCGCCGTGCCCGCCCAGTCCTACCAGGTCGCCCGCCAGGGGGCGTTCAGGGACAAAGGTTTCGAGCAGTGCCGACACCCCGGTGATGTTCCGGCCGGTGACCCACTGGGCCGCATCGATGCTGTGGGCCCCGATGTCGCCCAGGGAACCGGACCCGGACTTGCTCTTGTCCAACCGCCAAGTCATGGGGGCGTTGGCGTCGGACAGCCAGTCCTGGAGGTACTGGGCCCGGACGTGGCGGATCTCGCCGAGCCGGCCCTGTTCCACGAACCGCTTGGCCAGGGCCAGGGCAGGCGTGCGGCGGTAGCTGAAGCCGCACATGGAGGCGATGCCCTGCTTGGCGGCGGTTTCAGCTGCCAGGGTCATCCGTTCGGCTTCCTCCACGGAGTTCGCCAGCGGCTTCTCGCACAGCACATGCTTGCCCGCCTCAAGGGCGGCAATGGCGATCTCGGCGTGGGTATTGCCCGGCGTGCAGATATCGATCAGGTCGATGTCGTCCCGCTCGATCAGCCGGCGCCAGTCCGTTTCAACCGATTCCCAGCCGAACTTGTCCGCTGCCGCGCGTACGCCCTCGGCGTTCCTGCCGGCGACGGCGGTGAGTTCCGGCTGCAGCGGCAGGTCGAAGAACCGGGGCGCGGTGCGCCAGGCGTGGGAGTGGGCGGCGCCCATGAAGGCGTAGCCCACCATGCCTACCCGCAGGGGTTTCGCGGTGGTCATAGGAGAAATCCTTTCTATTTGCTGAAGCCGGCGGTCAGGCCGCTGAGCAGCTGGCGGCGGCCCACGACGTAGAGCACCAGGATGGGCAGCGTGCTCAGCATCACGGAGGCGAGCACGGCCGGGATGTTGACGCTGTACTCGCCTTGGAAGGTCCACAAAGCGAGGGGCAGCACGCGTAGCTCCGGGCTCTGGGTGAGGACCAGCGGCAGCAGGAATCCGTTCCAGACGTGCAGGCCGTTGTAGATGGCGACGGTCACGATGGCCGGACGGGTCAGCGGGAGGGCCAGCCGCCACATGATCTGCCATTCGCTGCAGCCGTCCAGCCGCATCGATTCGAACAGTTCGTTCGGTACGTCGCGGATGAAGTTGGACAGGATCAGGACCGTCAGAGGGATGGCGAAGGCAATGGACGGCAAGATCAGTGCCAGCAGGCTGTCGTACAGGTTGAGCCGGATGATCATCAGGTAGATGGGGATGATCGTCGCCTGGAGCGGAATCGCCAGGCCCATCAGGAACATGCCGTTGACCAGTTTCAGGAACCTGCCGCTGCCCCGCACAATGGCGAAGGAGGCCATGAAGGAAATCAGTACGGCGGGTGCTACGGCACCGATCGTCACGATGGCACTGTTGATGAAGTACCTGGCGAAATCCGCCTCAAGGACCAGCTGGTAGTTTTCCAGCGTGGGCGAGGTGGGGAGCGCCAGCGGGTTCTGGCCGAAGTAGCCTTCCTGTGTCTTCAGGCTGGTGATCACCACGTAGTACACGGGAATGATGATGATGGCCAGCCAGAGCCAGCCGCCCAGCCCCGCGGGGATGTTGAGCCGCCGGAACCTGGAGCCCAGGCCCGGTGTGCGGCCTGACGAGGCTGCAGCGGCGCCGGCCCTGGTTTCCTCCGTGCTGGTGTTCAAGACGGTGCTCACGCTACAGCCCTTCCAGTTGGCTGCCCTGCTTGTCCTTGCCTCCGAGGCGCTGGAGGAGCAAGGCAAGGGCAAGGCCGATGATGACGAGGATGACGGCGATGACGCTGGCGGGGCCCATCAGGTTGGCCCGGAAGCCCCGCAGGTACATGTCCAAGGCAAGGATCCTGGTGGAGTTGCCCGGGCCGCCGCCGGTGAGGACGAAGATCAGGTCGAAGTACGTCAGCGATCCCACCACCATCAAGGTGGATGAGGTGATGATGGTGTACTTCAACTGGGGCAGCGTGATGTGGAAGAACTGCTTGATGACGCCCGCCCCGTCGATCTCGGCCGCTTCGTAGAGGGACTTGGGAATCTGCCGCACGCCGCCCTGGTAGATGAGCGTATGGAACGGTACGAACTGCCAGGCGATCACGAAGATGACCAGTCCCAGGGCCAGGTGCGGGACACCAAGCCAGTCCTGCGCAAGGAACGGCAGGCCGAGACCCGTGGCCAGGCCGAAGTTCGGATCCAGCAGGGCCTTGAACGCAATGGCTACCGCCGCTGAGGAGAGCAGCAGGGGCAGGAAGTACAGCACTGCCAGGGCTGCGCGGTAACGCTGGCTTCCTGCTGTGAAGACCCCCAGGAGGAGGCTGATCGGAGTCTGCACCAGCCAGGAGGCGATCATGATCAGGAAGGTGAGCCCCAGGGCGTTGTACAGGCCGGGGTCCGCGAGGACGGAGAACCAGTTGGCCATGCCTGCCAGACCGATGGCGCCGATGCCGTCCCAGCTGGCGAAGCTGAGGATGAAGACGCCGGCCAGCGGCACTACGGCGAAGACCAGGAAGAAGAACAGCGCTGGCACAGTCAGCCACGCAAGTGCTGCCTTGCGCTTCCCGGTTTGTTCGGACTCGCCCCTGGTGACAGCGGTCCGGGGCGCGGTGGAGACGGTGTTACTCATTTTCCGAGGGTGGCGTTCATGTTCTCGGCGAACTGCTGCGGCGTAATCGACTTCAGGAACAACTGGTCGATGTTGTTCAGCAGGGCCTCGGCTGCGGTGGGGCTCAGGGCCTGGTCCCACGACTGCTGGAAGTTCGGGGCGTTCTTGGCGAGGTCGTAGACGAAGTTCAGGAACTCCTTGTCCTCGGACTTGTCCAGCTTGTCCTCGATGCCGTTAACAATGGGTACGGACCCGGAGTTGATGTAGGTGTCAATGACTGTTTCGGTCAGGATGCCGTCCTTGAAGAACTTCTTCGCGGACTCCTTTTCCTGTTCGTTCGCCTTGGAGGAGATCGACATGTACTGGGCCGGGTTTCCGACGCCGTTCTTGGGGTCGCCCTTTCCACCGGGAACCGTGGGGAACTGGACGAAGCCCAGTTTCCCGTCCTGGACGAAGTTCTGGCCGTTTTTCTTCATGCCGCCGTAGGTCCAGGTGCCGTGCAGCATCATGGCGGCCTTGCCTGTGAACAGGAGGGCCTGGTCGGCGTTGGAGTCTGCGGTGATCGAGGAGAATCCCTTGATGAAACCTTCAGCGGAGACGAGTTCCTGGATCTTAGTTCCGGTCTCAATCACAGCCGGGTCCAGCCAGGAATTCGGCTTGCCCTCGAAGATTGCGTTGAAGACCTCGTGGCCGCCGATGCGGTCCAGCAGGTATTCCAGCCACATCATGGAGGTCCAGCGGGACTGCCCGCCGAGCGAGAAGGGTGCCACGCCCATGTCGTTAAAGGTCTTGACCAGCGACATGACGTCATCCCAGGTCGCGGGCGGCTGGACGCCGGCTTTCTCGAACAGTTCCTTGTTGTAGAACAGGACGATCGGGGCTACGTACTGGTTGGGCAGGGCGTAGATCTTGCCGTTCACGGTGGCTGCGCCGAAGGAGGAAGGGAAGAACTTTTCCTTGAGGTCCTTGTTCTCCTCGAACCAGCCGGTCAGGTCCTCCACCTGGCTGGCTTCCGCGTAGGTCTTCAGCGTGCCGCCGCCCCAGCCGTAGATGATGGTGGGTGCCTGGCCGGCTCCGATAGCGGTCTTGATCTTGGTCTTGTAGGCGTCATTCTGGAAGTAGGTGACCTGAATCTTGTTGTCCGCGTTCGCCGAATTGAACGCGTCAACGGCCTTCTGCATGGTTGTCTGGTTCGGCTCGCCGGACAGGTACCACATGCTGGCACCCCCGCCTGCGCTCGAGGTTCCCGGCCCGGAGGTGCCGCACGCGCTGGTTGCGGCGACGGCGAACGGAGTGAGGGCTGCAAGGGCGAGGAAAGAGCGGCGGGAGGTCTGGGGCTGCTTCATTGCTTCTCCATCTGAAATTGCTTCTTCGCAAATATTGGGGGTGGCTCAGAACGACCTTGTTCGAAATATTTCGAACGCGTGATTTAGATCACGCTCTAAACTAAAGGGCCGGATAGGCCTAGGTCAAGATGTTCTGGGCGGAATTATCTCGCACCGCGAGCGGCTCTTGACGGTGTTGCGGCTGCATCTGCAGAATGAAGCTCACGAAAATTTCGAAAGGTTGCGAGCCTCGATGTCAATGAAGATCCCGGAGAGGGCCAAGCCCACGCTCGCCATGGTGGCAATGCAGGCCGGCGTCTCGGCACCAACCGTTTCGAAGGTGGTGAACGGCCGTGAAGACGTGGCGCCGGAAACGCGTGCCCGCGTCCTGGCCGCGCTGGAGCAGGCCGGATACCAGTCCCCGCTGCAGCGCCGGTCCGCTGCGGAAGTAAGAACGGTCATCGAGGTGGTGATCGACGTGCTCGACTCTGCCTACATGATTGAGGTCCTCAACGGCATCCTGCAGTCCGCCGCAGCCGCCGACGTCGAGATCCTGGTCAGCGTCACCGGACCGTCACCCTCGAACCTGCAGAGCCCGGAACGCCGTGCCCAGCGCATGCTGGAAGAAGGCAGGGCAGGGATGATCGTGGTCACCTCTGCATTCAGCACCGGGCAGCTGCAGGCCTTCCGGCGCCGAAAGATTCCCGTCGTCGTTATCGACCCGCTAAACCCGCCGTCGGCCGATGTCGTCAGCGTAGGGGCAACCAACTGGGCCGGCGGCAAGGCCGCAACCGAACATCTGCTCGAACTGGGGCATCAGCGCATCGCCTACATCGGCGGCATCGAAAGGGCCGAATGCAACCAGGCCAGGCTGCACGGCTACATGGCCGCCCTGATGGCCCGTGGCCTTACGGTGGACCCCCACTACATTGTCTCCGGCGGCCGGTTCCGCAGGGAGAGCGGAGTTGCCGGGCTGAAAGCGTTATTGCAGCTGGAAAAGCGCCCCACCGCCATCTTCGCCGGAAGCGACGCCATCGCGCTGGGGGTTCTAGGCGAGGCAGGCCGCCATGGCATCCGCGTTCCGGAAGATATGAGCCTGATTGGCTTTGACGGCACGAAGCAGGGCGAGGAATCCGTGCCTGCCCTGAGCTCCGTGGCCCAGCCGTTGGAGGAGATGGGGCGTGCAGCGCTGCGGTCGTTGCTGCGCCAGGCGCGCGGGGAAGTCCTGGATTCCCACCGCGTTGAACTTGCCACCCACCTGATAGTCCGGGACTCCACCGCCCCTCCTGGCACCCCGGCCCGCCGCGGCCCTACTTCTTCGTCAGCCGGTAACGCTCGATCTGTTTGAGCCGGCGCAGGAGGCTGTCGCGCCGGGGGTGCGGGACGACGTCGGAAGCCTCGGCAGTGAGGTCGATGTGCTTCGTGCCGTACTGCCACAGCAGAAGGTCATCGAGGAGGCGGTCCGGGCCGGGGGAGTAGCGGTGATCCAAAGCCTTGCGGACCTCGGTGATGCGGTTGGCGCTGAGCAGCCCGGCCAGCTGCATGGTCTGGTTGAGCCCGTGCGCGGCGAGGAGTTCGGCAGCCCAGCCCCAGTCGTCGTCCACCTTGCGGTCAACGTGCGGAAGCAGGGTCCGCCAGACGTCGCGGATCCGGTTGGGTGTGAGCGGGGCGGCACCCTCGCCGTCCATGTCCCAGAAGCTGCGGACTTCCTCATAGCGTTCATGCAGGTCCGCGAAGGCCGTCTCCACCGTTTCCAGCATGGCGGCGGTGGCAGTGAACTGGCGGTCGAAGTGCGGCGTCCAGGCACGCGGGTCCTCGGCCTTGAAGCGGATGTCGTGCTCGATCTCGCTCCAGGCATGCGCGAAGATGGTGCGGATCTGGCACTCGAAGAAGTAGCTGCCGTTGGGCTGGGCATCCGGGTTGAAGACCTGCTGGTACTCCTTGACGGCCTCGTTCTGGATGGTCCGCAGGATCAGGTGCCGGCTGGAGTACCCGTAGGTGCCGGATTCGATGGAACCGATGTCCTTCTCGCGGTCGCCGCGGCAGTCGAACAGCTGGCGCTGGCGCTTGATTAGGTTGGCCACGGTCGCGTTCTCGGCCGGCAGCCTGGTGATCACCCGGATCCCCACCATGTCATTAAGCGTCCGGAATGGGTCCGGGAATTTCAGCACGCGGGGCCCGCCCGGCTCCAGGGGCTCCTCGGTCCGGGAGATCTTTTCCTTGAACGATTCCACCGTTTTGGTCCGGCCGGTGACGAAGAGTGGGGTGACCTCGGTGTCTTTCAACATGTCCCGCATGATCAGCAGGACGTCCTTGGTGACAAGCTTCAGGGCGGGGCGGACGCGCTCGTAGATCTCCACGTTGTGCTGCACGGAATCACGCAGCGGCGCGTCAAGGCTTTCCCAGTTACTCGGCATGCTCCCAGCTTACGGCGGGGGTAAGACAGAGGACGGGAATGCGACTTGGAGGCCTTGGCTGGCCCCGCATGACGCGGACGCAACACGACGCAGGCTCTTGACTCGTGACCGGCGTCACTGGTTTACTAAATGAACCCCATTCATTTATGGAGTGCCGGTTGGACTTTCGCAAGCATCGAAGTCAACAGAAGGAAAGTGGCCACCTACGGCGCGGCCAGAATCCCGGGCGCACCGTCCTCCCCAGATCGTTCCCGTTCCCTGTACCGCCCCGACTTCGCAGGCCTGAACCTTTAGGACCCCCCATGACCTCCGCCTTTGATATCCAGAACCCCGCGAAGGGGAGCCCGCCCGAAACTGAGGCCGAAAGAAACGGAACCGGCTGGCGCCGCGTGCTGGGGGTCCCTTCGCTGGTGCTGCTCGGCCTGGTGTACATGGTTCCCCTGACCATCTTCAGCACCTACGGCATCGTCGTCGAACTGACCGGCGGGCGCCTCTCGGCCGCCTACGCTGCCGCGCTGGTGGTTATGCTCTTTACCGCCCGTTCCTACGGGCGGATGGCCAAGGCCTTCCCGTTTGCCGGCTCCGCCTACACGTACGCCACGAGGTCATTCGGTGCGGGGCTGGGCTTCATGGCCGGATGGTCCCTGCTGCTCGACTATCTGCTCCTGCCAATGATCAACTACCTGCTGATCGGCATCTACCTGAACGCTGCCTTCCCGGGCGTGCCGGCCTGGCTGTTCATTGTTGTCTCAATCGTGGCCGTCACCGTGCTGAACATCGTCGGCATCACCGCCGTGGCCCGGGCCAACTTCGTGGTGGTGGGACTTCAGGGCCTGTTCATCGTGCTGTTCGTTGTCCTAGCCTGGGTCTCGGTCAGCGGCTCGGGAACAGTTGACCTCCTGGCCCCCTTCACGGGAGTGGACGGTGCGGGCGGACTGTCACCCATCCTGGCCGGCGCCGCCATCCTGTGCCTGTCCTACCTGGGCTTTGACGCGGTTTCCACCTTCGCCGAGGAGACAAGGAACCCGCAGCGGAGCATCCCCCGGGCCATCATGCTGACCACCGTCCTGGCCGGCCTGATCTTCCTGGGCCTTGCCTACATCAGCCACCTGCTTCTTCCGGTGGGCACCTTCACCAGCCCGGACTCCGCGGCGATTGAAGTAGTGGGCACTGCGGGTGGCGACTTCCTGGTGGCATTCTTCACCGCCGCATACATTGCGGGCAGCCTGGGGTCAGCGCTGACGTCCCAGGCGTCGGTTTCCCGCATCATCTTTTCCATGGGCCGCAGCCGCGTCCTGCCCGCAGTCCTGGGACGGCTCCACCCGTGGCTGCGCACACCGGTGGTCCCGATCGTCCTGACCTCAGCGGTGGCACTGCTTGCCCTGGTGCTCGACCTCGCCACTGTTTCGTCGCTCATCAGTTTCGGCGCCCTCGTTGCCTTCTCGGTGGTCAACCTGTCCGTCATCAAGCACTACTTCATCAACCGGAAGGAGCGGGGACCCAAGGGCCTGGTCAACAACCTGGTGCTGCCCGGTACCGGGCTGGTGCTGACCGTCTGGCTCTGGACAAGCCTGAGCAGCCTGTCCTTCTCATTGGGCCTGGCCTGGGCAGGGCTCGGGCTGGTGTACCTGGCGTTCCTTACCCGCGGGTTCCGCCGGCCCACACCGCACCTGCAGCTCGAGGACGCCTAACTAGTTCAACACCCACGCCGCCCCGAGCAGCAGGCAACAGCAAGCGCCAAGGTGACCACCGCCGTCTCAGATGCTATCGGTGGGGGCGGCGCGGTCATCAATCCGGGCGGCCAGGCCGTCGATCCGGTCCAGGGCGGCGGTGAGGCGTTCCACATTGGCCCACAGGTCCGGGTGCTGCTCCCGGACATCCTCCAGCGAGGTGCCGGCGGACCGCAGCGACCCCAAGTCGAAGCTGACGTTTGTCCGCGCCCCGGCCACCGCCGCGCGGAGGGCGCCGAACGCGACGACGACGTCCGCGACCAAGGCAGGGTTCCCCTTGTCCGCCAGCCAGGCGAGGTCGTCAATGGCTTCGATGGCGCGCTCGCCGAGGACGGCCGAGGCTTTGGCAGCGTCCACGGATGCGTTGCGGATGGCCTCGTCCCGCTCCGGTCCCGGGTCCAGCCGGAACGCGGCGCCGAAGGCCCGGGATGCCGCGGAGTCGTCATCGGCAAGTTTGAGGGCCTCCCGGCGGAGCTGCTGGGCGCGTTCCCTGATGGAGGCGACCATGCCGCCGTCGTCCTCTTTCTCCGAGTAGCCGGCCACCATGGAGGTCAGGGACGCAGCGATGGCCAGCATGACGCCCGTGCCGGCGCCGCCACCGGGCGAGCCGGTGGACTCGGCCAGGGCGCGGGTCCAGTCGTCGACCGTCGAATCGTGGGTGGTGACCGTTTCAGAGGAATCCATGACAGAAACGTGCCCACAAAGGTCCCCTGCCAAACGCTAAAGAACGACGGCGTTACTCGCCGTTGCCGTCGGGCACGCCTTCGCGGCCGGCGGCCGGTGCGGGCAGTCCATGGCCGGGCAGCCGGAGGTCCAGGAACCGCATCACCAGTGCAGCGGAAATAAGCGCGGCTGAAAACGGCAGGCACGCCAGTGCCAGGAACCCGTACAGCTGGGCGAGGAAGGCCGCCACGGGGTTGCCGCTGTTGAGCGCGTTGATGCCGATTCCCTGCATGAACCAGTTCGAGGACAACATGATGAGAACGGCGAGCACGCCGAGGGCGATGCCGCTGAACAGCGTGCGCGTATACAAGGACGAGGTGCGGACCTGGCTCATGATTCCCCCAATGATGTGCCGGATGGACCCCAGCTAACCATGCGGGGCAGGCCCCGGCAAGGCACGGCGGAGGTGCCGCGCCCGCTGTAGTCTCGGCTCATGATCGAGCGCCACCGCTACCAATACGGCCCGGACTTCAGTCAATGGGGCGAACTTTTCCTGCCAGCACGGCCGGCCGGAACGGGGCCGCGGGGCGTGGTGGTGGTCATCCATGGCGGCTACTGGCGCTCAACGTACGGCGCGGAACTGGGCGAACCGCTGGCCCTGGACCTGGCCGAGCATGGCGTCGCGGCCTGGAACCTGGAGTACCGGCGGGCAGGCAACGGCGGCGGTTGGCCGGGTACCTTCCAGGACATCCTGGCCGGCATCGACAAGCTGCGTGAACTGGCGGGGCCTCACTCGCTGGACCTCGGAAAGGTGGTGGCGCTGGGCCATTCGGCGGGCGGGCACCTCGCGGTCTGGGCGGCGGGAAGGGACAGGCTGGGCTTTCTGGGCCTGCCGGGGGAGGACCGGGAGGTCCGGGCGGACCACGCGGGCGTCCGGCTCGCCGGCGTGGTGAGCCAGTCCGGCGTCCTGGACCTGGCCGGGGCCGAAAGGCTCCACCTGAGCAACGGTGCGGTGGTTAACCTGCTGGGCGGGCCGCCGTCGGACCTTCCCGGCCGGTACCGGTACGCGGATCCGGTGGCCGCGCTGCCGCTGGACGTCCCCGTTTTCGCCGTCCATGCCGAGGATGACGACGACGTCCCGCCGGCAATGTCCGCAGCGTATGTTGACACGGGCCGCTCCGGCAGGGTGCCCCCGCAGCTGGTTAGCGTCCCCGGCGACCACTTCGCGCTGATCGATCCCGGCGCGGAGGCCTACCGGACGTGCCGGGAACTGGTGGCGGCGCTGCTGCGCTGACACGAACTGCTGGCAGCGGCCCATGTCTGGCAGAGTATGACCATGCTCACTGTTATTGGCGAAGGCCTTGTTGACGTTGTCCAGCGCGCCTCGGGGATCGAGGCCCACGTGGGCGGCAGCCCGCTCAACGTCGCGGTGGGCCTGGCCCGTCTGGACCACCCGGTGCAGTTCATCGGCCGCTATGGCCGGGACGCCTACGGCGATTCCGTGGCTGCGCACCTGCGCGCCAGTTCAGTGATGCTTCCGCTCGGCCCGGATGACCTGCCTACCAGCGTGGCCACCGCCCTGGTGGACGACGACGGCGCCGCCACCTACACGTTCGACCTCGCCTGGGAGCTTCCCGGCATCGCCGACCGGCTGGGCTTCATGCTGCAGGGCACCACCTTGCTGCACACCGGGTCCATTGCCACGATGCTGGCGCCGGGCGCAACCGACGTCCTCGCCGCCGTCGAATACGCGCACCCGTCCGCCACCATCAGCTTTGATCCCAACTGCCGGCCCAGCATCATCAGCGACGTGGACTACGCCCGCCGCCATACTGAGAAGTTTGTGTCCCTCGCGGACGTGGTCAAGGCCTCTGACGAGGACCTGGCCTGGCTGTACCCGGGGGAGGATGTGCTGGAATCAGCCCGGCGGTGGATGACCCTCGGCAGGACCGAAAGGCCGGCGATGGTGGTGGTCACCCGCGGCGAGGCCGGGCCCTGGGGCATCACGGCGGCCGGCGAGTCGGAGTGCCCGGCCCCCAAGGTGGACGTGGCAGACACCGTGGGCGCAGGGGATTCCTTCATGGCCGCGTTGCTGTCCGGCATCGTGGATCGCGGCCTGGACGGTGCCCAAAACCGCAAGGACCTCCGCGAACTGCCTGCCGAAAGCCTCGCCGAGCTGCTTGAGCACGCTGCCCGGGCAGCCGCCGTTACCGTCTCCCGCCGCGGAGCCAATCCGCCCACGCGCGCTGAGATGAACGGGGGCCTGGCCGGGTAGGGCGGAGCGGCAAACGCCCGCTTCAGCAAAGACGGCTTACCGTCCTGCCAAAGCGGGCGCTGTTCGGGTAACGCTGTCTTGCCGCCGCTACTCCTTGCCGAGGCCGGCCGCGGAGGTCTTCCCGTCCGTCACCTCGTTGAGTGCTGTGAGGTCAAAGATGCTGTTGATGTCAGCCTGCTTGGTGGTCCCGGCAGTGACGCCGTCGGCCAGGAGCTTCTGGTAGGTTCCGGCCAACGGGTCCACCGTGAACACGATGTTCTTCAGCGAGCGGTCGATCACGTCCGCCTTCAGCTCCGCGCCGGCCGCCTCCTTGAGGGCAGCGTTGATGACGCTGGCCTTCTCGGCGCCGGACGCGCTGTTCAGCCAATCCACCGACTTCGCGTGGCCCTTGAGGAGCGCCTTCACGGTGTCCGGGTGCTCGGCCGCGAACTTCTGGTTCACGATGAGGATGGTGGTGGGGAACTCGCCGGGCTTGCCGGAAAGGGAACCGTCCCAGAGGTCCTTTTCGTCAACCAGCACCTTCGCTCCGGCGGTCAGCACGAGCCGCGACGCCCACGGCTCCGGCAGCCACGCGCCGTCGAGCTTTCCGTCCTGGAACAGCTTGAGCGTCTGGGCGTTTTCGGTCGGGTTGATCGCGACGTCGCCGCTGCCGTCCACGTTGGTCTTGTAGCCCTGGGAGGAGAGCCAGGCGCGGAGGGCCACGTCCTGCGTGCCACCGAGCTGCGGCGAGGCGAGCGTCTTGCCCAAGAGGCCCGCCGCGGAGTTGATCTCCGGCTTGACCACCAGCTGCGCCCCTCCTGCGGCGGCGCCGGCGATGATGTGGATCGACTCGCCCTGGCTCTTGACGAACGAGTTGATGGCCGGGTTGGGGCCTATGTAGGTGGCGTCAATGGCTCCGGCATTGAGCGCCTCGATCGCTGCGGGGCCCGCGTTGAACACCTGGGTGCTGAGTTTGGTGTCCCCGAGCTCCTTGGCGATGTGGCCCTGGCTCACGCCCACCAGTGCGGGAGCGTGGGTGACGTTGCCGAAGTAGCCAAGCTTGAGTTCGGCTGCGGGGTTACCGGCGGGGGCGGCTTCGGCGGCCGGGGCAGTGCCGGAGTTGTTGCTGTTGACGGCGGAGGCGACGGCGGCGCCTCCGCCAACGAGGGCGAGGACTGCTGCCGCGATACCGATCTTCAGCCCAAGGGGCCGCTTGGGGGCTGCCTGGCCGGCGACAATGCGGGTGGAGTTTCCCGCGTTCTGCGGGCTGTTCTCTGTTGGTTCTGACATTGGAATTCCTTTGCTGGGTCTGATGCTGAGTTGAGAGTACGGAGCCCCCAGCGGGGCCACAATCGTTCCTGTAGCAGGCGTTCACGGGACGACGCGGAGGCTCAACACGGCGTAGTGGAGCGTCAAGAACCGTCGCGCTGCGTCTTTTTGGGACGGCGTGCAGAGGGCGTGAACGGCGCTCAAACTTTACCGTCTGGATGGTAAAGTTTGAGTGTGAGAGAGAGCCAGCGTCCCCAAATCCTTGAAGCGGGCTTGCGCGTGGCCTCGCGCAGCCAGGGTGCCGCCATCACCCTCGATGCAGTGGCTTCGGAGGCAGGCGTCACCAAGCCCGGTCTGATGTACCACTTTCCAAACCGGGATGCGTTGATGGTCGCCCTGGTCGAGTACGCTGCCTGCCAGCTGGAGCGCAGAATGGCCGCGCTCGTCGGCGGCAGTGAAGGAACGGTGGAGGAACGGTACCGCTCCTATGTCCAGGCGGCGGCTGACGGGCAGAACATGCGCGCGGAGTGGGCCTTGTGGTTCCACTCATCATGCCGGGCTGACCTGCAGGAGGCCTGGGCCCGGCATCTGGATCACTGGCTCCTGATCCCTGACGGGACGCCACCTGCACAGCGGACGAGGCTTCTGACTGCCCGGCTGGCGGCGGATGGACTGTGGGCTGCCCAGGCCAGCGGCGTGGGTGCGCCCGGGAAAGCGGACAGGGCGGCAATCGTGGCCCACCTCCTCGGCCTGATCGGTGAAGGGGGAACGGAGTGAAGCGCTGGCTTTACCTCGGCGGGGCCATCGTCACGGAAGTCAGTGCCACCCTTGCCCTGAAGGCGGCCCTTGAAGCGCCGGGCTGGTATGTCCTGGTTGTGGCCGGGTATGCCGCCGCGTTCTTCCTGCTGACCGTCTGCCTGCGCCTGGGAATGAGCATCAGCGTCGCCTACGGCGCCTGGGGCGCCGGCGGCGTCACCGCGACTGCGGTGCTGTCGGCGGCGATCTTCGACGAGCCGCTGACCTGGCTGATGGGCTTCGGCATCGCGCTGATCCTGGCGGGCGTCATCACGGTCGAAGCCGGGTCGCAAAAAGCGCACCGTGCCGCCCGCGGGGAGGAGCAGGCATGACTTGGTTTTTCCTCGGCCTGGCCATCCTCACCGAAGTTGCGGCAACCATGTCCCTGCGCGCCTCGGAGGGCCTGAAAAAGAAGCTGTGGCTGGTTCCCATCATCCTGGGTTATGTTGCCGCTTTCGGTTTCCTAAGCCTGGCGCTTGACCATGGGATGCCCCTTGGCGTGGGGTATGGCATCTGGGTGGCCTGCGGCGTGGCGTTGACAGCGGCGGCCAGCCGTGTGCTGTTCAAGGAGCCACTGACGCCCACCATGGCTTTCGGGATCCTGCTCATTTCCGCCGGCGTTCTTATCGTCGAAATAGGCGCCGGCCAGGCGCATTAGTGGCAGGGGGGGTCATCACCAGGCACGGCGAGGTGCAGCAGCCGCGGTTTCCCCATATTCTGGCCGGGTGGACACAAGCACCGTGAACTCCCGTGAACAGGGCGAGCAGGTTGACCGGCAGCAGCGCATTCTTGAAGCGGCGCTGGACCTGCTGTCCCGCCATGGGATTTCGGGTGTGAACATGCGTGCCGTGGCCCGGGAGGCAGGGGTCGCCCTCGGGCTGGTGAACTACTACTACGAAGACAAGTCCAGCCTGATCCGTGCCGTGCTGCACAGCGTCGACGAACACGACCTCGCGCTCGTTGCGCCGGACCCTGCATTGCCTCCGGACGAGCAGCTCCAGAACGCCCTTCGACGCGTTGCCGGCCCGGAACTCCTGACCACACGGTACCTGTCCCTGCGCCTTCACCTGTGGGCGCTCGCGAGGGCGCACGAAGACTTTGCCCTGATCAACGCGGCGGCCTTTGACCGCTACCTGGACGGGCTCGCAGCCCTGATAGCCAATGCCAGGCCGGAGCTGTCCGGCAAGCAATGCAGGGAACGTGCGGCCGATATCGTCGTTGTGCAGAACGGCATGTGGCTGACTGCGCTCCTCGGCGTGGACAAGGAATCCATCCGGCGGAGCATCACCCGCACCGAAGAGATCGCCTTCGCCGCTTAGCAGCCTCTACGCGGCACCGTCACCTGGAGAGGCCCGGCCTCCATGCCGTAAGTCGGCGCGCCCTTTTGCCCCCGCCACAGCGCTGTCACATTCGGGCGGAAGTCCGACATACGCGACATCCCGCCACCCTCTTTCCGCCCCCAAACGCAGCCGGATGTTTCGGCGCCGTAAATTTTTGAACAGATGTCCAGTTTTCCTATTGAACACTTGTTCAAACTGCATTACTCTCCTTGGTTATGACCTACGCCACACCAGGGAATACCGCGGATTCTCCGGCTAACACGGTCAACCTTTCGTATTCGGAAGAAACGACGACCCGCCCTGGGCCACTGAACCGGCGCCAGGTAGAAGGAGAGTTTGCAGCATGACAAAAACCCACTACGACTACGTCATCGTCGGCGGCGGAAGCGCGGGCTCCGTGCTCGCCAACCGGCTGAGCGACGGCGGCCAGGCCAGCGTCCTGGTCCTCGAGGCCGGACGGAGCGACTACCCCTGGGACCTCTTCATCCAGATGCCCGCCGCGCTCACCTTCCCCAGCGGCAACCCGCTCTATGACTGGCGCTACGAGTCGGACCCCGAGCCCTACATGGGCGGCCGCCGCGTGGCACATGCCCGCGGCAAGGTCCTGGGCGGCTCAAGCTCCATCAACGGCATGATCTTCCAGCGAGGCAACCCCCTCGACTACGAGCGCTGGGGCGCCGACGCCGGCATGGAAACCTGGGACTTTGCGCACTGCCTGCCGTACTTCAACCGGATGGAAAACGCGCTCGCCGCCGACCCGGACGACGAACTCCGCGGTCATAACGGCCCGCTGGTCCTGGAACGCGGTCCGGCCACGAACCCGCTCTTCCAGGCGTTCTTCGCCGCCGCGCAGGAAGCCGGATATCCCCTGACGGACGACGTCAACGGCTACCGCCAGGAAGGCTTCGCAGCCTTTGACCGCAACGTGCACAAGGGCCAGCGGCTCTCGGCGTCGCGAGCCTACCTGCGGCCCAATTTCGGCCGGAACAACCTGACCGTCCTTACCCGGGCTCTGGCCACCAAGATCAACTTCACGGGCAACGTGGCCACCGGCGTCACCTACCGCCGCAACGGCAAGACCCACCAGGTGAACGCAGGCGAGGTTATCCTGGCCGGCGGTGCCATCAACACACCGCAGTTGCTCCAGCTCTCCGGCGTGGGCGACGCCGCCCACCTGAACTCCCTGGGCATCAACTCCGTGGTGAACCTGCCCGGCGTCGGACAAAACCTCCAGGACCACCTCGAGGTCTACATCCAGCACGCCTGCACCCAGCCGGTGTCCATGCAGCCGGCCCTGGACGTCTGGCGCATGCCGTGGATCGGCATGCAGTGGCTGTTTGGCCGGAAGGGCCCGGCAGCCACCAACCACTTCGAGGGCGGCGGCTTCGTCCGCTCCAACGAGGACGTGGCTTACCCCAACCTGATGTTCCACTTCCTCCCGGTGGCCGTGCGCTACGACGGCCAGAAGGCGGATGCCAAGCAC
This sequence comes from Arthrobacter sp. Y3221159, assembly GCF_059089885.1. NCBI lineage: Bacteria > Bacillati > Actinomycetota > Actinomycetes > Micrococcales > Micrococcaceae > Arthrobacter > Arthrobacter sp. Y3221159. The sequence goes on along the minus strand of NZ_JBNHFC010000011.1, from coordinate 29,891 downwards.
GGCTACCAGGTGCACATCGGGCCCATGTACTCCGACGCCCGCGGCACCCTCAAGATCAAGTCCACGGACCCCACGGTGCACCCCTCCATGGTGTTCAACTACCTGTCCACGGACCAGGACCGCCGTGAGTGGGTCGAGGCGATCCACGTGGCCCGCGACATCCTGGGCCAGTCCGCCATGGACCCCTTCAACGGCGGGGAGCTCTCGCCCGGGCGTGCGGTCCAGACCGATGCCGAGATCCTGGACTGGGTGGCCCGCGACGCCGAGACGGCGCTGCACCCGTCCTGCACCGCCAAGATGGGCCCGGATTCCGATCCGATGGCCGTGGTAAACCCCCTGGACATGACCGTGCACGGCACCCGGGGCCTCCGCGTGGTGGATGCCTCCGCCATGCCCTACGTCACCAACGGCAACATCTACGCGCCCGTGATGATGCTCGCGGAAAAGGCCGCCGACCTGATCGCCGGCAAGGCACCTTTGGCGCCGCAACACGCGGAGTTCTACCGCCACGGCATCAGCCCGCTGGATCGCAACGCCGCCGCTGTCCCGGCAGGCAGGGCCTAGGCATGATTAATGCACAAAAAAGGAGCAACAATGACAGCCACCGTTGAGCAGGTCCACCAGGCCGGGCAGGGGCACGACAGTGTCAAAGGCCTGTACATCGACGGCGCCTGGCAGGAGGCGTCCGACGGCAGCACAACTGTCGTGCGCTGCCCTGCGGACGGCAGCGAGGTGGCAGTTGTCGCCAAGTCGACGGCGGAGGACGCGGAGCGGGCCATCGCCAGTGCACGTGCAGCCTTCGATGGCGGCCCCTGGCGGCGGCTCACCGACCTTGAGCGCGGGGCGGTCATGCTCCGCGTGGCCGAACTGCTGGAGCGGGACAAGGCCGCCTATGCCCGCGCCGAGGCGCTCGATACCGGCAAGCGCCTCGTCGAAGCCGAATACGACATCGACGACATTGCCGCGTGCTTCCGGTACTACGGAAAAGTCGCCGGCCTCGACGCCGGCCGGGTGATCGACACCGGCCGCCCGAACGCCATCAGCCGTGTGGTGTACGAGCCGCTGGGCGTCTGTTCCCTCATCGCGCCGTGGAACTACCCGCTTCTCCAGGCCGCCTGGAAGGTGGCCCCGGCGCTCGTCGCGGGCAACTCGTTCGTGCTCAAGCCCAGCGAGCTCACGCCCTCCACCGCCATCCTGCTCATGGAGACCCTTGCGGAAGCCGGGGTTCCCGCCGGCGTCGCAAACCTGGTGACCGGAAGCGGGTCGAAGGTGGGCGGCCCGCTCAGCTCGGACCCGCGCGTCGACCTCGTCTCCCTCACCGGAAGCCTGGCCACCGGCCAGACAATCATGGCCGCCGCCGCGGAAACCGTGAAGCGCGTCGCCTTCGAACTCGGTGGAAAAAACCCCAACGTCGTCTTCGCGGACGCGGACTGGGACGCCGCCGTCGACAACGCCCTGACCGCCGTGTTCCTGCACTCCGGCCAGGTCTGCTCGGCAGGGGCCCGGCTCGTCGTGGAAGAGTCCATCGCGGAACGGTTCGTGGCTGAGGTGGTGGAACGGGCGAAAAAGATCCGGATGGGCGGGCCGTTCGATCCCGACGCCGAGACGGGGCCGCTCATCTCCGCCAAGCACCGCGACCAGGTCCACGCCTACGTCCAGGCCGGCATCGCGGAGGGCGCCGAACTGTTGTGCGGCGGCTACATCCCGGACGAGGGCCCACTTGCCGACGGCTTTTTCTACCCGCCCACGGTGCTGGGCAACTGCCACTCCGGCATGAGCGTGCTGCGGGAGGAGTCATTCGGCCCGGTGCTGACCGTCGAGACATTCCGGACCGAGGACGAGGCCGTGGCCATCGCCAACGACACGGAGTACGGTCTGGCAGGCGCGGTGTGGACCTCGGACGGGTCAAAGGCGCAACGTGTTGCGGGGGGCCTCCGGCACGGAACAGTATGGATCAACGACTATCACCCGTACGTCCCGCAGGCGGAGTGGGGCGGCTTCGGGAAGTCCGGCATCGGCCGGGAGCTTGGCAGCGCGGGACTCAATGAGTACCGCGAGGCAAAACATATCTGGCAGAACATCCAGCCCGCGCCCAGCGGCTGGTTTGGCCCATCTGCCGGCGCCGGGGTGGGGACCGCCGGCTAGCAACAGCATTTGGGGGGAACGGCCGGGCGCTGCAGGCGTGGCGCCCGGCCACCGATATCACCCGCGTCCAATGGCGGCCGCGGGGCATCACCATCGTGCTTTTCTCATCTAGGAGTTCGGATGTTGGAACCCAGCAAGAGTACTGATTCAAGTGGCATGGACGAGTTCGGCTATGCCCAGACCCTGGACCGCAGCATCGGCAAGTTTGCCAGCTTCGCGGCCGGCGTCAGCTATATCTCCATCCTCACCGGCGTCTTTCAATTGTTCTACTTTGGTTTCTCCATGGCCGGGCCGGCCTACGCATGGTCCTGGCCCATCGTCTTCGCCGGCCAGCTCATGGTGGCCCTCTGTTTCGCCGAGCTGGCCGGCCGCTATCCGGTGGCCGGATCGGTCTACAACTGGGCCAAACAGCTTTCGTCGGGGACATTCGCGTGGCTGGCGGGCTGGCTGCTGCTCATTTCCTCGATCGTGGCGCTCGGGGCCGTGGCCCTGGCACTCCAGCTCACCCTGCCCCAGATCTGGTCCGGTTTCCAGATCATCGGAGACGGCACCGGGACCTACGATTTCGCCCTTAACGGAGTGCTGCTCGCCAGCATCATGATCTCCATCTCCACGCTCATCAACGCGTTCGGCGTGAAGTTGATGACCAAGATCAACAGCATCGGCGTCTTCGTGGAGCTCGCCGCCGCCGTGCTCCTCATCCTGGCCCTTGCCTGGCACGTGGTGCGGGGCCCGGAAGTCCTCTTCAGCACCGAGGGCTACGGCATGGACCACGACCTTGGCTTCTTCGGGGTGTTCCTGATCGGCGCCATGGCTTCCGGGTACGTGATGTACGGCTTTGACACCGCCAGCTCCCTCGGCGAGGAGACGAAGGATCCGAAGAAGACTGCCCCCAAGGCCATCCTGCGGGCAATCACGGCGTCCTTCATCCTCGGCGGCCTGATTCTCCTCGGCGGACTCCTGGCGGCCCCCGACCTGAACGACCCCAAGCTGGGCAGCGCCGACGGCGGCCTGCAATACATCGTGCTCTCCGTGCTGGGAGGCCCGTTCGGCAAGGCCTTCCTGGTGTGCATCGTGGTCGCCGTGTTCGTCTGCACCCTCGCCGTCCACGCCGCAGCCATCCGCATGATGTTCGCCATGGCCCGGGACAACAACCTCCCCTTCAGCCGCCAGCTCAGCAAAGTGCACCCGGAGCGGAAGACGCCCACGGTGGCGGCCATCGTCATCGGACTCCTCGCCATCATGCCCCTGATCGTCAACGTTTCCCAGCCCGCGATCTTCACCATCCTGTCCAGCATCAGCATTGTCCTGATCTACCTCTCCTACCTGCTGGTCACCGTGCCCCTGCTGCGGCGGCGCTTCCTGAAGAAATGGCCGCTGTCCGACGAAAGCCACGGAAAAGCCGGATTCAGCCTCGGCAAGTGGGGCCTGCCCGTGAATATCCTCGCGGTCCTCTGGGGCGGCGCCATGACGCTGAACCTGGTCTGGCCGCGGCCGGAAATCTACAACTCGGTGCCGCCCTTTGAGTGGTACCTGCAGTGGGGCGGGGTGCTCTTCGTGGGCGCCGTCGCTGTAGGCGGGACCCTGCTGTACCGCCTGAAGATCCGGCACCAGACAGGTGTCCTGGCAGAGCATGCCGCCGCCGCCCGGCCCGCCGCAGACGTCCGCGATCCGGATGCTCCGTCGGAACCCCAACTGGTGACAGCGCCCCTCTCCAACCCGTAGCACTGTCCAACCCGGGAACGTAACTGGGACGGGCGCCCCTCCACCATGGCGGAGGGGCGCCCGCAGGCATTCCCCGGCCAGATGGACCTAACATGTCCCACATGAAGGTTGCCCGAGAGGCCCGCTCCGCTGCCGTGATCATCAACTCCGGATCACGCCGGGGGGCCGCCGCGCGCGAACTGGCGGTGGATGCCCTGCACAAGGCAGGCGTGCCGGTCTCCGCCGTGCATCACGTGCATTCGGGGGCCGAGTTGGCCGGGACTCTGGACCGGGTGGTTGCGGACGGGCATGACCTGGTGGTCGTGGGTGGCGGCGACGGGACGGTTTCCTACGCCGCCGGCCGGATTGCCGGCACAGAAGTGATCCTCGGAGTCCTTCCGCTGGGCACCGCCAACGACCTCGCCCGCACCCTGGAGATCCCGGACAACCTGGCGCAGGCGTGTGCCGCCATCGCGGACGGGAAGGTGGTGGACATCGACCTTGGGCGGGCAAACGGCCAGCCCTTCCTCAACGTCGCCTCCGCCGGACTGTCCGTCCGGGTCACTGAGGCACTCAGCCCCGGCCTTAAACGGCGCCTCGGGCCGCTGGCGTACGGCATTGCCACCCTGCGTGCGTATGCCCGGCACGAGCCGTTCCGTGCCCGGCTTGAGTTCCCGGACGGGGACCACGAGCCATTGCAGCTCGAGGGCCTGCTCCAGGTGGCCGTCGGCAACGGCAGGCACTACGGCGGCGGCAACACGGTTTCTCCCACGGCCGGGATCGATGACCACATCCTCGACATCTACGCCATCCTGGCAGCACCGCTTCGGGAGCACGTGAAGATCGCACGGCTGCTCCGGGATGGAAGATTCGTTGAGCATGACCGGGTGTACCACCTGACCAGCCGGTCCGTCCGGCTGGTTACCGAACCGCCGATGCCGGTAAACCTCGACGGCGAGATTGCAGCCGTCACCCCCGCTGACTTCACCATCCAGCGGAACGCGGTCCATGTCGTGGTGCCGCAGGCCAGCGCCGGCGCCATGTTCGACGGACCGCCCGCCCCGCCGGTGCTCCCGGCCTAAAAAGCCTCAGGCAGCCTTCACCAGCGGGAGCTCGTCCCAGTGCGTTGTGTACCGGGGGGACTGCATGCCGCGCTTCATGGACCAGTCCACGCCGCCTTTGATGCCGCCGTGGCCGAGCCCGATGGAGCCGCGCCCGAAGCGGCGGCTGACGTCCTCCAGGAGCGGGCCGATGCCGCGTTCTTCATGCCGGTTCTCGAAGGGCTCCAGGGGAGACTGGTTTCCGGTGGGCCGCAGGTCCGTGAGCATGAGTCCGGCCTTGGCGTACTTCAACCCGTCGCGGATGAGGGGCAGCAGGGCATGGGTGGCCTTGGTCAGCAGGAGCGGATCCGCCGTGGGCATGGGAAGGGACAGGCACACCGAAGGGTAGGCCTGTTCGTGCTGCCTGAACGGGGAAGTGGCCGCGAACGCCGTCAGGACTTTCGCCTGCAGGCCGTGCTTTGCGAGCCGGGCGCTCGCCTGCTGGCCATAGATGCTGAGCACCTGCCGCATGCCGTCAACGGTGGTGACCGGCGTGGAGAAGGAGCGGGAAAAGATGAGCTGGTCCCGGCCAAGGCGCTCCTCCTCCATGGGAATGCACGGGATGCCACGCAGCTCCAGCACCGTTCGCATCAGCACCACCGAGAACTTGTCGCGGATGACTACAGGGTCCGCGCGGACCAGGTCCAGCACCGTGAAGATGCCCAGGACATTCAGGCGCCTGGTCAGCCGGGCCGCGATGCCCCACACCTCGTCCACGGGGAGCCGGCCCAGCAGGGCCTCCCGAACCGGTGCCGGTACGGCCTCCCAGTGGCAGACCCCGCCGAAGGAGGCGTTGTTCTTCGCCCACTTGTTGCACAGCTTGGCCAGCGTCTTGGTGGGCGCTATCCCCACGCAGACCGGGACACCCACGTTCCGCCGGACCGCGGCCTTCATGTCCCGGCCGAGTGCCAGCAGCTCTTCGGGCCGGCCCTTCACGCCCAGGAAGGCCTCGTCGATGCTGTAAACCTCCAGCCACGCCGAATGCCTGCCGAGAAGCTCCATCACCCGGGCGCTGATATCGCCGTACAGCTCATAGTTGCTGGACTTCGCCACCAGGCCCCACTCCTTTGCCCGGGGCGCGAGCTTGAACCAGGGATCGCCGGTCTTGATTCCCAGCGCCTTCGCCTCCGCGGAGCGGGTTACCGCGCAGCCGTCGTTGTTTGACAGCACGATCAGCGGACGTCCTTCAAGCGAGGGATCGAATGCGCGCTCGGCCGAGGCGTAAAAGCAGTTCACGTCCACGTGGGCGATCTGCGGCATCTGCCGCATCAGGACCGGTTTGGGCATGGCCCTCCTTCCACAATCGGCAGGTCAAACATGGTGCAGGCACCTGGTGGCCACGCCCCACACGGTCAGCTCGGATAACGCGGGGACCCGGATGTCCGGGTACTTCGGGTTCTCCGCCTGCAGCACCACCCCCGTGGACGTGATGCGCAGCCGCTTGACCGTCAGCTCTCCATCCAGCACGGCGACCACCACCGAACCGTCCTTGGGCTCAAGGGCCCGGTTGACGATTAGTTCGTCGCCGTCGCTGATGCCGGCGCCCTCCATCGAGTCCCCGGTCACGCGCACCACGAACGTGCTGGTGATGTCCTTGATCAGGTGCGCGTTCAGGTCGATCCGGCCATCGAAGTAGTCCTGCGCGGGCGACGGGAAGCCGGCCGCAACGGCGACAGGAGAGATCAGGACCGACAGGTACGAGGCGCCCGCATCTATCACGCGGGGACCAACTATAACGCCCACAACACACCCTTATTCGAAAATATGTTCGATTAGTTCAGTGTAGCGCCGCGGGCTGACAAGCGGACCTCCCGGCTGCCGGAATCATCCCGCTGGCCGCCGCCACGTAGACTTGCAGGATGCGGTTGGTGGCAAGCGATATTGACGGAACGATCCTCGGGCACGACGGAAAAATCAGCGACCGCACCGTCCGCGCCTTCCACGCCTGCCGGGACGCCGGCGTCGAACTCGTCTTCGTGACCGGACGGCCGCCCCGCTGGCTGCATCCGCTCCAGGACCAGCTGGGCCATACCGGGACGGTCATCTGCTCCAACGGGGCGGTGGTCTGGGACCTCGAAACGGACAAGCTGGTTTCGGCCCGCACGCTTAGCATCGCCGCGGTGCTGGAAATCCGCCGCATCATCAAGGACCTCCGCCCGGCTGCACTGTTCGCCGCGGAAACGCTCACCGGCTTCCACCTCGAGCCCGGGTTCATCGAAAACGAGTCAAGCGAACTCCTGTCGCAGTTCCCCCCGGCGCCGCTGCGGGAAACCCTGGTTGACGATGACAGCGTGGTGAAGTTCCTCGCCATCGTCCGGGACGGCACTCCGGACGAGTTCCTCGCCGAGGTGCGCCCCGCCGTCGAACACCTCGCCGCCGCCACCCACTCCTCGCCGGGCGTGCCCATGCTGGAACTGTCCCTGCCCGGCGTGAACAAGGCCGTCACCCTGGCCGAGTACGCACGGGCGCTGGGCATTGACGCCTCCGACGTGGTGGCCTTCGGTGACATGCCCAACGACATCGAGATGCTCCGCTGGGCGGGCCACGGCTATGCCATGGCCAGCGGCCACCCAGAGGCGATCGCCGCGGCAGGGCAGCGGGCACCGCATTTTGATGACGACGGCGTGGCCCAGGTTTTGGAGGTGCGGCTTGCTTCGCTGGGTGCGCCGCGTTCGTGATTTCCGCGCCCGCCGCTGTTTTCTCAGCTGGCGCTCACCTCGCGTTCACCTTTGCTCCGTAGCGTGAACCCCGGAGAGCAGGCTCCTCTCCTGCAGGCTGAAGGGGTAGGGATGGCACGGAATACCAAGCGGGACATCGCCGATGCACCATTGCGCAGGGCAACGCCTGCGCCGCACTGGAAGAAGCTGCGGCAGGGCGACCGCGTCCGGGTCCTGCTGACCCCCGGGTTCGAAGCCGGAGGCGTGGTGGACGCGGTCACGCCGGACAACACCGTGGTGTGGATCAATCTCGACGGCGGCCGCGGCCGCACGCTGCTGCACTGCGGCGACGGCGTCGAAATCCTGCCGCACGAAGACTGACCCGGGTGTCCGCCAGCGGCCCGGCCTGCTCCGGTACGCTCACTTTGTGACCCTGCCGTTCTTCACCAACCCGGATGCCGCCGGCAACCAGCTGCCCATCGCCATGGCCCACCGTGGCTTCTCCCTTGAAGGGCTGGAGAACACAAGGGCCGCCTTCCGGGCAGCCGTCGACCTCGGCTACCGCTACCTGGAAACGGATGTCCACACCACGTCCGACGGCGTGCTGCTCCTCTTCCACGATGACACGCTGGACCGGGTGACGGACGGCCGGGGCAGGGTTTCGGAGTTGACGGCCGGCGAAGTTGCCAAGGTGCGCATCGGTGGCCGGGAGCCCGTCCCGACGTTTGACGGACTGGTCCCGGAACTGCCGGGCATCCGGTTCAACCTGGACGTCAAGGACTGGGGCTCAGTCACCAGCACCGCGGCCGCCATTGAGCGCCACCGGGTGCATGACCGGGTGCTGGTCACCAGCTTTTCGGACCGGCGGCGGCGGGCGGTGCTGAAGCGGCTCAGCCGCCCGGTTGCGGCCTCGGCCGGGGTTGCGTCGATCGCCCTATTCACTTTCCTGGGCCCGGTGCTGCCGGGGCCTGCGTTCCGGTGGTTGATGCGCCGGGTCCTGTCCGGCGTCCACGCACTGCAGGTTCCGGCGCGCCGCGGCCGCATTGAAGTTGTCACCCCCGGATTTGTCCGCCGGGCGCACGGCCTTGGCCTGGCGGTACACGTCTGGACCATCAACGAACCCGCGGAGATGCGCCGCCTGCTGGACCTGGGTGTGGACGGCCTGGTCACCGACCGCGCCGACCTGCTCAGGAAGGTGCTTACGGAAAGAGGCGGGTGGCCGCCGGGGCCACCCGCCTGATCCCATGTTCGGCCGGTGCTAGCCCCGGCCCGTGCTGGTGGACGGGTCCTGGTCGCCTTCCGTCGGGTCGGCGCGCAGCTCATCCGGGTTGCTGTCCGGCAGTCCGCCCGCAACGCCGCTGGGGCCGCCGCTTCCTGCCGCCCCCGCTCCAGCCGGGGCGGCTGCACTGCCTGTCAGCCCGTCGTCGCCCGTTCCACGGCCGGCTTCAGCCCGGTCATTGTTCGTTTCGTCAATATCCCCGCCAAAGGGGTTCTCGGAGACCGGCCCGGGCGCCGGCCCGGTCTTCAAGCCCGGTGCCTTCTCCTTTTCAGCCTCCATGGCGTTGGACCCCTCGCTGATGGAGGAGTGGACCTCCACGTCGTCATTGGGGTCCGTGGGGTCGGGAACGTTCATCTTTTCCGTGGGCTTTGATGTACCCGCCAGGTCCTCCATGGCGTTCTCCGCTGCCTTGCCGATGCTGTCGCCGATTCCCATCTCTGTTCCTCCTGACATCGTGTGTGCCGGACGCCCCAGCGGCCGCCCAGCCCTACCCCTCCAGAATTATCAGCATGCTTACAATTAGTCCAGAGCTGGGGCGAAGAACCACGGCCGGGAAGGAAGGACACGCACCATGAGCAGCTACCATCCGGAAAATGATCCGGCCAATCCTGACCAGCCGGGCAAGGGCAACCATGGCACCGAGGCAGCCCGAGGCAGGGATTCGGCGGGCTCAGCGAACCCGGATCCCGCCGAAGGCAATGTCACGGGCCTGGAGCCGGGCGGGGGAGTACCGCCCGGTGAGACGCCCCCGGCCGAGGACCAGATGAGCGGCGACCAGGGCCACGACGAATAGGGCGCACAACAAAAACAGTGGACCGGCGGCACTCATGCCGGCCGGTCCACTGTCCGAAGATTCACCTCAGGAGGCGTCTTTTCCCTGGGGATTGGGCGTGGCCTGTTCGGGCCCCACAAGCTGCCGGTTCAGGCCGTCCGCGTCCAGCCGGGTGTTCCAGGAAACCCAGTCTTTCGGCCGGACCGACGGGCGTCCCAGCAGGTAGCCTTGGCCGGCGTCGATCCCCAGTTCTGTCAGGACCTTCAATTCCCCCACCGTTTCGATGCCCTCCGCTACGAGGGTGGTGCCGATCTGCTGGCCGAAATCCACCAGGCAGGCGGTCAGGGCGCGCTGCAGGCCGTCATTGTCCACGTCCCCGATCACATCGCGCCCCACCTTGAGGAAATCAGGGCGCAGGTGCACCATGCGGCTCAGGGCGCCGGCGCCGGAGTGGGTGTCGTCGACAGCGATCCGCAGGCCTTGGTCACGCAGCGGGTTGATGGCGGCGATGAACTGCGCATACTCCTCATCCGGAATGGTCTCTGTGAGCTCGAGGACAATCCGGTTGACGGGAAGGTCAATGTGCTCGAACAGTTCCGGCAGCCGCGGGTCCAGGCAGGACGTGGGGGAGATGTTCAGGGACACGAACAGGTGCGGCGGAAGGTCCCTGGCGGCCGCTGCGGCCGAGCCGAGCGCCGAGAACTCCAGGTTGGCGCCCAGGCCCACAGCGGCGGCCTCCGCGAACCACAGTTCGGCCGCGGCGCCGTCGTCACTGACGAAGCGCGACAGCGCCTCCACGCCCACCACGTTTTTATCGCTGAGCCCATAGATCGGCTGGAAGGCCGTCATCAGCATCTGGTTCTCAAGCAGCGCGCTGATCCGCGACATGCTGCGGATGGCATCGATCTGCTCGGCGAGTTTGGGCGGGATGGCGGCGGGAGTGAGGCGCATCTCCCGTGCGGTTTCCAGCGTTTCCACGGTATTGGCATCGCTGCGCCGCGTTTCAAGAAGGTATTCCAGCAGGGCCCGCTCGGGCACTCCCGGATTCTCGTCGAGGCTGTTGCTAAGGCGCTGCCGGACGGCCGCGCCGGACGGATCTGTCTCCGCCAGTACCGCGGCAATAATTCCCCATGCCTGTACACGAACCGACATTAGCTACGCCCCCAGTTGACGAAGTAATGACCCAGTGGCCCAATTTATTTTCAATTTCTAAACGCCTTTAATTCCGGTGCTTCTGTGAATCCCCAGCTCAAGCGGCAAGGAAAACCAGACACCGCAGGATGATCGTATATCGGCAGCACCAAAAAACGCAGTGGTTTGCGGGAGTTTTAGGACTAATTCGGGTACGTTGCGGTAACTTCCGGTGCTAGGGATTGGCGCCTTCGGGCTGGTCGGCCAGGAGCAGCGGGATCTGGTCGGGCGGCACCGGCCTGCTGAAGTAGTAGCCCTGTGCGCTCAGGCAGCCCAGCGCCCGCAGGATTTCGGCCTGCTCCGCGGTTTCGACGCCCTCCCATACAGCCTCCAGCCCGCACGCGCGGACCAGCTGCAGGACGGCTGCCACCAGCGCGGGCTGGCTCGGATCCGTGCCCAGGCCTGTGATCAGTGAACGGTCAACCTTCACACGGTCCACCGGGAGCCGGCGCAGGTAGCTGATGGAGGAGTAACCGGTGCCGAAGTCATCGATTTCGATTCCCACCCCCAGGCCGCGCAGCCCGCCCAGCGAATAACGGTCCAGTTCGTTGCCCTTGACGATTGCCACCTCCGTCAGTTCCAGAACAACCTGCTGGGGCCGCACCCCGGTTTCCTTCAGCACATTCCGGACGTCCTCGATGAACTGCAGGCTCTGCAGGTCTGTAGCGGAAATGTTGATGCGGATGGAGAACCGGTTATCCACCAGGGAAGCTGCAACCCACGACCGGAGCTGGTGCACTGCCGTCCGGAGCACCCAAAGGCCAAGCTCGGAGATCAGCCCGGCTTCCTCGGCCAGCGGTACGAACTCATCCGGCATGATGAACCCGCGGGTGGGATGGTTCCAGCGGACCAGCGCCTCCACTCCCTCCACCCGCCCCGTGGCGAGCTCCACCACAGGCTGGTAGTGCAGCGTCAGTCCGTCGCTCTTGATTGCGGCGCGCAGGTCCTCCACAAGCTGGCTGCGGAGCCTGCGCATCAGCAGCAGGGCAGGCTCAAAGTGGTGCAGCCGGTTCTGCCCCTCCGCCTTGGAGGCATACATGGCGACGTCGGCCTCCATCAGCATGTCCTCGGGGGTCTGTCCCTCGCCGCCCGCGCTCAGGCCGATGCTGGCGCCGCAGCGCACGCTCCTGCCGGGCAGTTGGATGGGCTCCTTGAGGGCCGCGAGGATCCGGTGGCCCACCACCGTGGCCTGGTCCGGGGTGGCGGAGGGCATCACGATGGCGAACTCGTCCCCGCCCAGCCGCGCCACGACGTCGTCGGCGCGCACCGCGCCCCGGAGCCGTTCCCCAACGGTGATGAGGACCTGGTCGCCCGCCGTGTGGCCCATGCTGTCATTGATGGATTTGAAAGCGTCGAGGTCCATGAGGAGGAGCACCGGGCCCTCCCCGGGAGGTGTCCCCGACTCCAGTGCCGCCTCCAGCGCGTGGATCAGGGCAGAACGGTTGGCCAGGCCGGTGAGCGGGTCCTGCATGGCCATCTTCTGCATCTCAAGGTGTGCCTCGTGCAGGAGCTGTGTCCTCACCTGGACCCGCTGCTCAAGCTCTTCGTAGATGATCTGCAGGTCTTCAGCCAGCAGGTTGGTGCCAGTAATGATGGCGTCCAGCTCGTCCCGGGCGGGCGACACCTCGATCCGGGAGCTGAGGTCTCCCGATGCAAGCCGGACAATGCCTTCCAGCAGCTGGGAGAGCCGGGGATCGTTTTCGGCGAACATCAGGTTCCCTCCTTCCCCCGCTCAGTTGGCCCGGGACCGGTCGGCATCCAGGGGGAGGCTGACGGTGACGGTGGTACCGGCGCCCAAAGTGGACGCCACGTCTATTTTCCCCCCATGCCGGGCCACGATGTCCTTGGTGATGGCCAGCCCCAGGCCTGTCCCCGGGATCGCCCCGGACATGGCGTTGGACGCACGGTAGAACCGGGTGAACACGTGGTCGATTTCGTCGCTGGAGATGCCGATGCCGGTATCCGCCACGCTGACCGTTGCCCAGCGGGTTCCGTCCTCGGCGGCGTGCGACTCGCTGCCCACCTCGATCCGTCCGCCGCTGGGGGTGAACTTGATGGCGTTGGACACCAGGTTGGTGAAAACCTGCTGCAGCTGCACCTCGTCGGCCAGGATCTCCGGGTCCTCCGGCACCGGGTCCACCTCGATGGTCACGTTCTGCAGCTTGGCCAGCGGCCGCAGTGCCGCCGCCACCAGGTCAAGGGTCTGCCCCAGGCGCACGGGGGTGAAATGCATCAGGCTGTCATCCAGGCCATTGCGGGAAACGCTCAGCATGTCCTCGATCAGTGACCGGAGCCGCTCCGTGTTCCGCACCACGATGTCAAGCATCTGGTGGACCTCGGGGGAAACGGGTTGCTCGGTGCTTTCCTGGATCATGTCCAGGTACGCCATGATCGATGTCAGCGGCGTGCGCAGCTCATGGTTCACGGTAGCCAGGAAGTCCGTCTTGGCCTTGTCCAGCTGCTGGAGCTGCTTGACCACTTGCTGCTGGCTGCTGATCAGGTGGCTCTGGATCAGCCCGTAGGCAGCGTTGCCTGCCACATGCTGGATCAGGCCAAGCTCCGCCCGGGACCACTGGCGCGGCCGGTCACGCATGACAATCCAGATGATCCCGAGCGAGGAACTTCCTTCGCCGATGGGCACCGCGAGGGTGGAGAGCGTGCTGTAGATGCCCGACGCCGTTCCCCCACCTTCGCCTGTCCGCCGCCCGTCGCCAGTTGGTTCGTCCGTTTCGGGTCCGTACGAGGACATGGTTTCCGCGCCGGCCCACAGGAGGTCCGCCGTCCGGTGCGCCTCTTCGCCGTCCGGCAGGGCACCGTCAGGCAGCGGCTGCAGCCCAGGAGCGTCCCAGGCGGCGGTGATGCGTGGAACCCGCTCGTCCTCGAAAGTGGCCAGCAGGACATGGTCGGCTTTGAAAGTCCGGCCGAAGCCTGCCACCACGTGGTTCGCGATCTCCTGGGGATCGTTGGTGGCGCGGACAGCCGCGGATACCAGCCGGAGCTGTTCGCGCAGTGCCTCGGCCCGCTGCCTGGACGCGCTCCGCCTGGCTACCAGGTCGATCAGGGCCGAAGTCCGGTGGACCAGCTCCCGCGGGGCGGGCGGCTTGGTAATGCAGTCGTGGATACCGGAGGGGCGGGCGGAGGTTTCGGCGGGATTGTCCAGGTCCACCATCAGCAGGACGGGAGCTTCGGCGTCAATGGCAGGAAGCAGCGACGCGTCGGCGACGATGACCGTCGGTTTGCTGTCCTCCAAAAGTGCTGCCAGCCCCGGTGCGTCCGCCGCTGAAGCCACGCAAAAGCCCGCCTCCTGCAGTGCGGAAGCGTTCCGCGCGAGCCGAACAGCGTCGGGGTCTGCCACCACGGCGGTGCGTGGCACGCGCAAGTCACCCGGCGTATCAGCCGCCACAATGACCCCTTCCCTCCCAGTTGAGTACATTGTAGGGGGATGCGGGACTCGTGGCTCCAGAAAAACCATGTGGAGGGACAAAGTGACGGACCAGCCGGAAGGATCCACCAAGGGAGACCTGAGCCTGGATGAGGACGGGATCCTTCAATTGCGGTGGCCGCGCGGCGCCTCAATCAGCGAGGCCGACGCCGAGAACGCCATGAGCAGGGTCAATGACCTGTGCGGCGAGAGCAGGCGGCCCATGCTGGTGGACATGGCGACGACGGAACGGGTAAGCCGGGGCGCTCGTGCAGTGTTCGGCCGGCCGTGCCAGGCCTCCCGCATTGCGCTGCTGGGTTCCTCACCCGTTGACAAGGTGATGGCCAACTTCGTCCTGGGAGTCAGCAAGCTTCCGTGCCCCACCCGGTTCTTCACCTCCAGGCAGGACGCCATGGCATGGCTGAGGCTCGACGGCGGCCAGTCAGCCTGACGCCCGCTCATGGCTGGCGGGCGGCGAAAGGGAGGCTCCGGCGTCGTAAAATCGGTCCTGCCCGCCCGGCAAAAACGTGCGATTTGTGCTGTGGGACATATATTTGACCGGTGTCCTCCCGAGCGAAGTCCTCACCCGTCAAGTCGGTACTGTCTGCCCTGCGGAAGTACATGCTGATTCCCAAGCTTGTCCGGCTTTCCCGCTCGGCCCCCAAGGACCGGCCGCTTGCGTGGGACCGGTACTGGGCAGGCATCAGGGCAACTGGTGCAGGTGGTGAGGTCCTGTGGGATGCCGGCACGGACGACGAATTCCTCGGTTACAAGGATGTCCTCCTCCGCCACCTGGACCCGGCGCTCCCTGTGGTGGACGTTGGGTGCGGGCACGGCAGCTTCACCCGTGCGCTGGCGGGTATCTTCCCTGAGGCCGTCGGCGTGGACGTTTCCGAACACGCTGTCCGGCGGGCAGCGGCCGATTCCCAGGAGATCGGGAACGTCCGGTTCGAGACGCGGGACATGACCGCGCCGGGAGCCGAAAAGGGCTTCGAGGGCGGCGCGAACGTCTTTATCCGTGGCGTCCTCCACGTCCTTGACCCCGGGGACCAGGCGGCCCTGGTCGAAAATCTCCGCCTCATCACCGGAAACCGGGGCACCCTGTTCCTGGCTGAGACCAACTTCCAAGGCAAGGCGGTGGATTACGTGTCCCACCTGGGCGCCACCATGCAGGGCATTCCCGCACCGCTTGAACGTGCCATTAGGGGCCTGCCAATACCCGGACACTTCGGCCCTGAGGAGAGGCAGCAGGTACTGCCCGCCGCATCCTGGGAGCTGCTGGAGGACGGCGAGGTAGCCATCGAGACCAATCCTGCAACCGGTGTAGACGGGCGAAGCCGGGTACCCGGGTACTACGCGGTGCTGCGGCCGCGGGATTAGCCCCGGAAAAGCCGGTCCTTCCACGGTTGTGGAAAGCCGCTGAAACCACTCCATCCCCTTGACACGGGGCCGGATCGGGAGGCTACATAATAAGTAGACTTACTAGTTCCAGCCTCTGGGGAAAGGAAGGCCACTATGGCGGAGGACAAAGGCAACAAAACCCGGGACGCGGACACCGACCGGGACGAGCAGGATCTGGGTGCCGGGCCGGACGGCGGGAAAATCCGCCAGGGACCGGAATCGTCCAAGTCGCTCAAGTACTCCCAGGAGGTCACCTCGCCGGAGGATGAGCCGGAACGCGAGGGCCGCAGCCTGGCCACCACGCACCATGAGGTCATCCGGCAGTGGGCGGAGGAGCGCAGCGGCGTGCCGGCCACCGTTGAGGGCACCGAACACGGCGACCACCTGGGCGTGCTGCGGATCGACTTCGGCGGGGACAATGACAAGCTCCGCCACATCAGCTGGGACGAATGGTTTGAGACCTTCGACTCCCGGCGCCTCAATTTCATCTATCAGGAACAGCGTAGCGACGGGCAACAATCCACCTTCTTCCGGCTGGAAAACCCCAACCGGGAAGACGCCTAAGCCGCACCGGCGCCCCTAATCGTTTCAGCAGCACCGAGCACATCCGGCGCCGCTTCGGCGACCGCGGACGCAAGACCACCAGGAACCAATAATGCGAGAACTCATACCGTCAGGCTCCCTCCGGGGCATGCTGCTGCCACCCACTTACGGAAGCCACGTCACGGAATCCACCGAATTCACCGTCCTGTCCGTCGAGATCTGGGCCACCGGGCTGGTGGTCAATATCCAGATGGCGTCCGAGGGGGGCCCGCAGCCGAACATCATCCTGCAGGACCACTTTGGCACCGAGTACAGGTTCAGGAACTCGGCGATCCTAGGATCGCGGAACCTGCAGGTCTTCACCCCCTCCGTGCCGCCGGGCACCCGGAGCCTGACAGTGAGGTCCGCAGACGACGCCGACCGCCCTGTGGTCACTTTCGCCGTTCCGCTCATGGCCGTCAAGGACGAGCCGGACGAAGCAGCCGCCAGGCGCTACCCTCCCGAGCCGGAACTGCGCCGCCCGGCGTAACCCCACTTTCCGGCACCCGACCCACCGAAAGGCTTGCCACGATGCAGGACACCAGCAACTTCGCGCCCGCTACCGCCATCGTTACCGGATCGGACTCCGGAATCGGCAAGGCCACCGCGGTGGCCCTTGCCAGGGCGGGCATGGACGTGGGAGTCACCTGGCACTCGGACAAGGCCGGGGCGGAGGAGACGGCTGAAGAAATCCGGGCCGCGGGCCGCAAGGCTGTCATCCGCCAGCTGGACACCACCGAACTCCGGTCCGCTGGGGCCGTGATCGACGAGCTCGCGGATGAGCTGGGCGGCGTGGACGTCTTCGTCAACAACTCCGGCACCGGTGAAAGCACCAAGTTTCTGGACATGGACCTGGACCGCTGGATGCAGACCCTGGACACCAACCTCAACGGCGCTTTCGTTTGCCTGCAGGCCGCCGCCCGCCGCATGGTCCGGGCCGGCAGGGGCGGGCGGCTGATTGCCGTCTCCAGCGTGCACGAATTCCAGCCCCGCGTGGGCTCCTCCGCCTATGATGCGTCCAAGCACGGGCTGGGCGGGCTCATGAAAACTCTTGCCCTGGAACTGGCCCAGCACGGAATCACCGCCAACACGGTGGCGCCCGGTGAGATCGCCACACCCATGACGGGGCAGGAGGACGAGGATCCGACGGCGAAGGACCGCCCGGGCGTGCCCCTGGGCCGGCCCGGCGATGCGCGGGAGATTGCAGCCGTGATTGCGTTCCTGGCCTCGCCTGCCTCCAGCTATGTGAACGGGGCGGCGTGGGCTGTGGACGGCGGCATGCTCCAGATGGGGCCGCAGGCCGGTTCGCACATCACCAGCCACGAGTGGCGCGAGGGATAGGTACTGCTGTTCGTGTTACGTCCGGGCAAGCGCTTTCCCTCGCGTTGCTGGCATGATGGAGCCCATGCGCATCCTTATTGCTCCGGATAAGTTCAAGGGCTCCTTGACGGCTGCCGAGGCCGCCGCGGCCATAGCGGAAGGGGCCTTGCGGGTTTACCCCGACGCAGTGGCCACCCAGTTCCCGATTGCGGACGGCGGCGAGGGCACCCTGGAGGCGGCAGTTGCTGCCGGCTACGAGGAACGCCTCAATGCCGTGGTGGGGCCCATCCTCGCCCCGGTTGGCGCCGCCTGGGCCATCCGGAAGTCCGGCGACGGCACGGTTACCGCCGTCATCGAAACCGCGCAGGCCTCCGGTTTGGCGGACATGGAGCCCACTCCGGACAATGCCCTCCGCGCGCACAGCTACGGGTGCGGCCAGCTCATCGCTGCCGCCCTGGATGCGGGCGCCACCGAGATTGTGCTCGGGCTGGGCGGCTCCGCGATGACCGACGGCGGCAGCGGCGCCCTGCGGGCCCTCGGCCTCAAGCCGCTGGACTCCGCTGGCAACGTTGTGCCGCTGGGTGGCGGCTCCCTCGCCGACGTCGTTGCGCTGGATACCAGCGCGCTGGACCCGCGCCTTGCAGCCACCACTTTCCGCATCGCCGTGGACGTCCGAAACCCCCTCTTCGGCCCCGAGGGGGCCGCCCATGTCTTCTCACCGCAGAAAGGCGCGGACCAGGACGGCATCGAACTGCTCGACGCCGGGCTCCGCAACTGGGCCTCGGTGCTGCGGGAGGCAACCGGCCGGGACGTTAATGTTCCGGGCGCGGGCGCCGCGGGCGGGTTCCCGGCGTCGTTCCTTGCCTTCACCGGTGCCGCGCTGGAGGGTGGCTTCGCGCTGGTGGCCGGACTCACCGGGCTGGCCGACCAGCTGTCCGGCGCCGACCTGGTGATCACCGGCGAAGGGTCCATGGATTCGCAGTCCCTCACGGGCAAGGCTCCCATCGCGCTCGCCAACGCGGCTCGGGAGAAGGGCATTCCTGTGATCGTCGTGGCGGGCCGGATCCTGGTGACCCTCGAGGACCTTGCCGGGCATGGCGTGGTGGCCGCGGCGCAGTTGCTGGATGTGGCCTCCAGCCCGGCAGACGCCGTCGCCAATGCCGGAAAATACCTGACCTGGGCAACAAGCCAGGTGCTCGAAGGAGCCTAAGTTCCGCAGTTGCCCGGCCGGGGCTTGGGCTGCTTCAGTGCGCCCCCACCCGCAGCGCGTGGTCAACGGCCGCCCCGGCACCCCCGGTCCAGGGCTCCCCGTGGCCCGGGAGCACAGTGTCGACGCCGGTAGCCGCCACTGCATGCAGCGATGAGAGTGCCTGCGTGGTGTCCTTGGTGGCCGCCGAGGCAACAATCTGCGGCCCCCGGTTGCCGGTGTAAGGGTCCAGGGTCACCAGGGCATCGCCGCTGAAGACGGCATTCCGGCCGGGCAGGGACAGAATGCAGTGCCCGTCCGTGTGACCAGGAGTGTGGACCGCCATGGGCCGGCCCGGGACATCCAGCGCTTCGCCGGCGTGCAGCGGACGCGTGCTGGAGACACCCTTGACCTTCAGGGCCCCGGCTGCCGCCATGCTTCCCAGGAGCGGCAGGGACCGGGGATGGGCAAAGGGGTAGAGGAACCTGTTGCGCTGGGGCTTGTACCGGTAGGGGTGGGCCGCCAGGTGCGAGTCGCCGGGATGGACCAGCACCGGGACGTCCCACTCCTGCTGCGCCCGAACCGCGAACCCCACATGGTCAAAGTGGCCATGCGTCAGCACCAGGGCCTTGATGTCCTCCGGGCGCCGGCTCCGGTCCTCAAGCAGCTGCAGCAGCATGGGCCACATGGCCGGAAGGCCGGCGTCCAGCAGGGTCAGTCCGTCGTCATCCTCGATGACGTAGCA
This sequence comes from Arthrobacter sp. Y3221159, assembly GCF_059089885.1. Taxonomy (NCBI): domain Bacteria; kingdom Bacillati; phylum Actinomycetota; class Actinomycetes; order Micrococcales; family Micrococcaceae; genus Arthrobacter; species Arthrobacter sp. Y3221159. The sequence goes on along the minus strand of NZ_JBNHFC010000011.1, from coordinate 10,388 downwards.
GTTGACGTGGGCCTGCGTGATGAGGTGGATCCCGTCCGCCACGTTGGGCCTGATCATGGAGCTCCCCCCAAACAAACGCGCCTGGATCGCGCCCATCAGCCGACGATGGTGGTGTTGCGGCGGCGGCGCCAGATCAGGATCAGGACCAGGACCACCACAGCAATGGCGCCAATCACCCACGGCGCCCAGTCCAGCCGGGTGGCCTCATTCTGTGCGGACTCGCCGGTTCCGGGGTTGGCCGGGCCGCTGGAGGCGGTGTCACCGGGGGACGGCGTGGGAGTGTTGCCGGCCGGCGCCAACACCCCTCCAGAGAATTCCGTGCCTGCTTGGATGACGCTCTCCTGGCTGGCGGGCGCTGCTGCCGGGGACGCGCCGGCCGGCAGGGCCGGGACAACCAGGAGCAGCAGGGCAAGGAGGATGGTTTTCGCAATGGTTCGCATGGATTCCTCTCGTTATCGAGCCGGCTCAGGCGCCGGTCTCGTAGTGTGGTTCAGCAACGGGTTTGGACTCGGGGGAACCCTTCTCCCGAAGGTAGACGGACGCACCCACCAGGACGGCGAGGGCCAGGAACTCGCTCTGCCAGTTCTGGAAGGACTCGAACCAGAAGCGGCTGGTCCCGATGTATTGCAGGAACGTGACCGTGGCCTGGCCATGGCCTTGCTGTTCCTCGTTGTACGTTGCGGCTCCGGACAGGATCATCCCGCCAAAGAAGATGAGGAACAGTGCCAGGTTTGCGAGCAGCAGCCCGTGCTCTTTAGCCCATTTCGCCATCGCGGCTTCTTTCGGTAGCGGTTTTGCCGTTCGCCGCGGCGCGCCTGTTCAGGTGCAGGGGGACATAGACCAGCAGGACCAGCAGTACGCCCAGCAGCGCGCCTCCTGCGGTGAAGCCGGCGGACCGGTTCAGCGTTACGTCGAAGACCAGCGCCGCCGTCCCGGTGCTCAGGAGGGCAACGCCGCCCAAGGCGATTTTGGTGATGGTGTCCGCGCTTGAGACGAGGGTTTCCTTGAGCCGCTTGCGGAAGAGGCGCCGGTGGACGCTGACAGGGAGGAGGATGAATGCCGTGGTCAGGGCTGCAATCACCACGTTGACCAGGTACAGGTTCACCTGGAAATCGTCCAGGTCCTCAAACCGCTCCTGGAAGGGGAGTGTGAGCAGGAAACCTGCCAGGATCTGGACGCCGGTCTGCAGCACGCGGAGTTCCTGCAGGAGTTCCGCCCAGTTTCGGTCCAGTTGTTCCTCGCGGGTCTCGTTCCGCCCCGTTCTGCCGGTGTAATCCTCCACCTCTGACATTGCCTCTCCTTCCTGCGACAGCCAGGCCTTGGTCCCTCTCTACTCCCCAGATACCCAGAAACAAGGCAAGCATTGCGTCCGGACCATCATTTGATAAGTTTACTGATTATTCGTACCAATCGGTGGACTTGTTCCTCCGGCCGGGATAGCTTCGAATGGCCGGTGCCCCGGCAGGGCCATTCGAGACCGGCACAGCGGAACCGAAACAGGGAGCGCACTATGAGCGGCAGCGACAAGCAGACAGACCAGCCAAAGGACCCCCGGGGCGGCTACCACACGGGCCCGTTCCCGGAACAGGAACAAAAGCAGCCCGGCCTCACGGCGCCCATGGACCCCAAGCCAGACCACGGCGAGCTCAGCTATGAGGGGCATGGAAAGCTGGAGGGAAAGGCCGCACTCATCACCGGCGGCGATTCCGGGATCGGCAAGGCAGCGGCCATCGCGTTCGCCCGCGAGGGGGCCGATGTCGCTATCTCCTACCTGCCCGAGGAGGAGGACGATGCCCAGGACACAGCCGACTGGATCCGGAAGGCGGGCCGGCGCGCCCTCCTGTTTGCCGGTGACGGGCGGGAGGAAGAGTTCAGCACCCGGATCGTGGAGGAAACGGCGTCCGAGTTCGGACGCCTGGACATTGTGGTGCTGAACGCGGCTTACCAGAAGAACCGCGAAAGCCTTGACACCCTGCCCACGGAGGAATTCGACCGGGTCTTCAAGACCAACCTCTACTCCCTGCTGTGGAGTGCCCGGGCGGCCGTGCCCCACCTGAAAGCCGGCGCCTCCATTATCACCACCGCATCGATCCAGGCATTCAACCCCTCACCCGGCCTGATCGACTACGCCATGACCAAGGCGGCACAGGTGGCGTTCACGAAGGCCCTGGCGCAGGAACTTGGCCCCAAGGGCATCCGGGTCAACGCGGTGGCCCCCGGCCCCATCTGGACGCCGCTGATTCCCGCCACCGAATGGCCTGACAAGCTTCCCAAGTTCGGCCAGGACACGCCCCTGGAACGTGCGGGCCAGCCCGCCGAGTTGGCGGCTGCCTACGTGCTGCTGGCCTCCGAGGACGGATCCTACATTTCAGGAGCCGTACTTCCGGTGACCGGCGGCAAGGGACTCTGAGCAGACCCCGGGAGCCAGGCCCCAAACCCTTTCAAACCGCAACCCCAACAGGAGGAACCATGACGGAAAACCAGCAGGCCCGGCCCGAGTCGGATCCTGGCGGATACGGAACCCCGACCGCCGAGCAGGAAATGGGCGGAAGCCAGGGCGCAGGCGGCGCACCCGCCGGCAGCCAGGCAGCAGGCGGCGCCGAAACCAACGAGCCGCAGGGCGGGGCCGGAACGGAGCCTGTTCCGCACGACATGGACCTGCCCTCCAGCGCCGCGGAGATCGACGAGTCCAACGATGATTCACAGGGCTCTGCGCCGGTCTCTTCCGAGTCCGGCCAGGAAGCGGCCGGCATCCCAGACGGCAGCGGCAACGACCTTCCGCAGGAGAAATCTCCCAAGGACGATGGCGGCGAGAGCTTCGACGCCGGCTGATCCGCTGTGAACGCGGCCTGCGCGAAGACAGCCGCACAGGCAAAGGCCCCCGTCCCCGTTCCTCGAGGCTTCGAGATGCGGGGACGGGGGCCTTGCCGTGCCGCCGGCATACATGCCCGCGGTCTGGGTAAGAACATTCGGAACCCATTCACCAGTTGCCGGCACTGTCCACCGGCACTAGGAGGAACTGTGAGCAGGAGATCGTCAGAACAGTGGGCACGTCCGGCAGGCCTGCCCGGCCAGGTACCCGTCGACGTACTGGTGCCAACCTGCAACCGCCCGGCTGAGCTCGCTGTCACCCTCGCCGGGCTCGCCGGACAGGCTGACCCCGCGTTCGCCGTCGTCATCAGCGACCAGTCCACCGGGGACCCGGGATGGGAGCATCCCGCCGCTGCCGCCATGGTCCGGGTCCTGGAGGCGCAGGGGAGGCCGGTCACGCTGCTCCGCCACCTGCCGCGGCGCGGGCTGGCCGAACACCGCCAGTTCCTGCTGGAGCAGTCCAAGGCGGACCAGTGCCTCTTCCTTGACGACGACGTCTGGCTGGAACCGGGTGCCCTGGAGCGGCTGAGCGCGGCGCTGGATGAGCTCGCGTGCGGCTTCGTGGGAATGGCGCCCCAAGGGCTGTCCTACCTGAATGACAGGCGCCCTGACCAAACCGCCAATTTCGAAGCCTGGGAGGGGCAGGTAAGTGCGGAGCGCATCCGCCCCGGCGCCCCCGGCTTCGAGCGTTGGCCGCTCCACAGCGCAGCCAACCTTAGCCACCTGAGTGCCGAGCTGTCCCTGCAGCCCGGCCAGTGGGTGCCGTACCGGGTGGCGTGGCTGGGTGGCTGTGTGCTCTACCGGCGGGAAGCACTGAACGACGCCGGCGGGTTCACGTTCTGGACGGACCTGCCGGTTGACCACGCGGGGGAGGACGTCCTGGCCCAGTGGCAGGTCATGGAGCGGTTCGGCGGGGCCGGCATTTTGCCGTCGGGGGCAGTCCACCTGGAGTCACCCACGACGGTGACGGACCGGCGCGTGGAGGCCTACGACGTGGTGCTGAACCGGGAATCGGCGTAGATCAGCAGGGCGAACCAGGCCACGGTCAGGACGCAGTAAGAGTCGCCGTCCAGCAAAAGTCCAGCAATAAAGAGTTAAAAGAATCCGGCCCCGGTGGTGTCCACCGGGGCCGGATTCGATCGGCTATTTCTTCTCGTTGTCCACCACGGAGCTGCCGCCCGGGCAGGCTTCAGGGTCGGGGCATGATTCGGCGCAATCGTGTTTGGTCACGAGCTCGAACTGGGCGCCGCCGTGCTGCTCCACACCGGTGCGGATGGCCCGCTCCACCACTGACGTCGCCAGTCGGCGGTGCAGGGCGAGGGGATCCCGGCGCAGGTCCTTGGCCAGGGCGAAGCACAGCAGCAGCATAACGATGATGAACGGCAGGGCCGCCACAATGGTGATCCGCTGCAGGCCGGACAAGGCCTCAGCGGGCTCGTCACCGCCCGCCAGCAGCATGACCGCAGCCACCGCACCGGTCAGCGTTCCCCAGAAAACGATCACGCCGCGGTTGGGCTCGGTCGAGCCATTGGAACTGAGCGAACCCATGACGAGGGAGGCGGAGTCCCCACTCGTGACGAAGAAGATCGTGATCAGCAGCATGGCCAGCGCGATGACGGCCGTGATGGCCCAGACCGGCAGGGGCAGGTGCTTGATCAGTTCGAACAAGCTGCCGTTGAAATCGACGGCGAGTGCGCCGTCGACGAGCTTCGCAACGCCACCGTCCGGGTTGCCGGACGCGGCTGCTACTTGCTGGAGGTTGATGGCCGTCCCACCAAAGATGCCGAACCAGGCGATGCTGACGACACTCGGGACCAGGATCACGCCGGTGACGAACTGGCGGATGGTGCGGCCGCGGCTGATCCGGGCGACGAACAGGCCCACGAAGGGCGTCCAGGAGATCCACCATGCCCAGTAGAAGATGGTCCAGCCGGACATCCAGGTGCGCAGGGCTTCGTCGCCGACGGCCTCGGTACGGGACGACATCTCGGCCAGGTCGCGGACGTAGTCGCCGACGGCGGACGGGATGAGGTTAAGGATGAACAGCGTGGGGCCAGCGACGAACACGATGAGTGCCAGGGTGACGGCCAGGACCATATTGATGTTGGAGAGCCACTGGATGCCGCGGCTGACGCCGGATACGGCGGAGGCCACGAAGCAGAAGGTCAGGATGGCCACGATCACCACAAGGATGGGGGTGCCGATCTCGCCGGCCCAGCCGTTGGACGTGAGGCCGCTGCCGATCTGCAGCGCGCCCAGGCCCAGGGACGCGGCGGTGCCGAAGAGGGTGGCGAAGATGGCCAGGATGTTGATGAACTTGCCGATGGGGCCCTCGACGGCGCGCACGCCGAAGATCGAGGTGAAGGCCGCAGAGATGAGTTGGCGGCGGCCAAGACGGTAGGTGCCGTAGGCGAGAGCGATGCCGACCACGGCGTACATGGACCAGGGATGCAGGGTCCAGTGGAAGATGGAAGTCGCCATGGCTGTCTGGATTGCTTCGGGGGTCTGGCCGTCCACGCTGCCTGGCGGGGGCGAGATGTAGTGGTAAAGCGGTTCCGCCACACCGTAGAACATCAGGCCGATGCCCGTGCCGGCAGCGAACATCATGGAGATCCAGGAAATCGTGCGGAACTCCGGCTTCTCGCCGTCCTTGCCCAGGGGGATGTTGCCGAACTTGCCCAGCGCCAGCCACAGGACGAAGACCACGAACAGCGAAGCCAGGAGCATGAAGAGCCAGCCCGTGTACTCCATGACCCAGTTCAGGGCGGCCGTGGACGTAGTGGACAGGCTGTCCCGACCCGTGAAACCCCAGATCACGAAGGCGACTGCGGCGGCGCCTGTGATCCCGAAGGTGACCTTGTCCAGGACGAGCTTGCGGTTGCGGCGCTGGGAGACAGCTTGCTCGGTTTTGCTCTGGCGCAGTTCCTCGAGGATTTGCTCGTACTCCTCGTTCTCCTGCGGGAGGGTAGTTTCGGCCTCGGCGGGGTCTGTGGGGGACGCCGTGGCGGAGTCCGGAAGGGCGGGATCGGTCAGCGGGTCTGTGCCTGCTGCCGGTTTCTTGGGTTGGGGAGATTTTGTTTCACTGTTGATGGCCATGAGCGGGTCCTTTGCTCGGCGAGTCATGGGCTTGCGATTTGGCGTGGAGTATCAAGCCGGAGAGTCCCGTGGGAAGGCTTGGGGGGCAGGCCTTGTGCATGATGCACCTCTTAGGTTGAGAAACGTGGTCGCATTCGGGCCGGTGGCCCTTTGGGGAGGTGTTCCGCATGAGTCAACAGAACTCGCGCTAAGCAACAGAGTGAATCACGCCACATTTAAAGTCAAGGTATTTCATCGCATGACGAGGGTTTCTTGACAGCTGCCGTGGCGTGGGTCACACTGTTGCTTATCGCGAGCCGCGTTGCGCATGCAGATACGAGGCACCCCAGTACAGCAGGCTGCGCTAGGCAATGCTTTCCTGCCGCACCGCCGTCGCTGGCCGTCCCACCCGTTCCCGGCCGGCGTAGACGTTGAAGCTGTGGCCCCTGCTGAAGCCCACAAGCGTCACGCCCGTTTCGGCAGCCAAATCTGCCGCCAGGCTGGAGGGTGCACTGACCGCGGACAGGACCGGAATCCCCGCCAGCGCGGCCTTTTGGACGAGCTCGAAGGATGCGCGCCCGGAGACCTGCAGCACGGTGCCGCTGAGCGGCAGCTGCCCCCGCCGGAGGGCCCAGCCCACCACCTTGTCCACGGCGTTGTGGCGGCCAACATCCTCGCGGAGGCAGAGCAGCTCCGCGTCCGGGCCGTCAACCCTGAACAGGCCGGCGGCATGGACGCCGCCGGTCTTGTCGAATACGGCCTGCGCTTTCCGCAGCCTGTCCGGCAGGCCCGCCAGGACGTCGACAGGGACCTGCAGGCCGTCCTGTTCCGGGTGGAAATGGATAGCCTTGCGGACCGCGTCGATTGATTCCGTGCCGCAGATGCCGCACGAGCTTGAGGTGTATACGTGCCGCATAGTGTCCGGCATTGGTACGTCCGGCGCCAGCTGGGCATCCACCACGTTGAAGGTCTGGGTTTCCCCGTTCCTTCCTGCGCAGAACCGCAGTGAGACCAGGTCCGCCTGGCGCCGGATGACGCCTTCCGAGACGAGGAAGCCCGCCACCAGGTCGAAATCGTCTCCCGGGGTGCGCATGGTGACGGCGAAGGAGCGGCCGTTGAGGCGGATCTCAAGCGGTTCCTCGGCGGCCAGGACATCTTCCTTGTGCCGCACCGGGTACTCGGTGTCTGACCCATCCAGATGGAAGCGGTGGATTTTGCGGCGCCGGGTCATGCGGGTCATGGTGTGCTCCATCCTTGGGGGTTCGTGCCGGTAAGCAAGGCCGGGGCCGGGGTCCAGGGAAGCGGAAGTACCGGGACGGGCTGCCCCGCGTCCACGCCGTCCGGCGGCACCACCATGACTCCGTCCGCCCAGGCGAGCCCCCGCATCATGCCCGGGCCCGTGTGCTGGACAGGAAACGCCAGCCCCGACAGGAACCTGCAGGGGACCAGGCGGGTCCGGCCCGGGTCCGGTGCCATATCGCTGCCGGACAGCACGTCCGTCGCGGCGGGCAGCGGGCGGCCCGCCAGTGCGGCGAGCAGCGGCGCCCCCACGGTCAGGAGCGCCATCATGGCCGCCAGGGGATTACCCGGCAGCCCGACCACAAACCGCCCGTCCGGGAGTTCGGCCAGGACGGCAGGGTGGCCGGGGCGCATGGCGATGCCGTCGAGCAGGATGCGGCCGCCCAGGCAGCCAATGGCGGCGCGGAAATGGTCTGTACCGGACCGTCCGGTCCCGCCTGTGGTGATGATGACATCGGCCTGCCCGCCGTCATGCGCACTGGCGGCGTCGAGGGCGGACAGCCACTCGTCAAAGGAATCGCCGATCCTTACGGGACTCCCGGCAATGCCGCCCAGCTGCGAAAGGACTGTGCCCAGCTGCGGGCCGAAGGTATCCCTGACCTCTCCCGCCACGGGGACTCCCCGCGTCACCACTTCGGAACCGGTGAGCACGACGGCCACCGAAGGCAGGGCGCGGACCTGGACTTCATCGTGCCCCGACACAGCGGCCAGGGCGATGCGTGCCGGGTTAAGGACGGTGCCGGCGGGCAGCAGCACATCGCCGGCCAGGGCCTCCTCGCCTGCAGGACGGATGTGTTGTCCGCGGCGCGGTTCGTCCGGCCGGGCGCCGGGCCGGACGGTGAGGGTCGGGCTGCCGTTGGGCCCTTGTACCACCTCGCCGCTCTCCTTGCGCAGGATGGCCTGGGCACCGGCAGGGACCAGTCCGCCGGTGGCAATGACCCTGGCATGGTTGGGTGCCAAGCGTCCGTGTGCTGCCAGGCCCGGGTACGCCGGCGGCTGCTCCGGATTGGGAAGCAGCCAGGGGCCTGTACCGTTGACGGCCCAGCCATCCATGGCCGAGGACGCGTAATGCGGCAGGTCCTGCAACGCCGTGACGTCGCGGTGCAGGACCCGTCCGTCAGCGTCCGCCAACGGAACCCAAACGGGCGGAAGCGGCCGGGCACACTCGTACGCCAGCTGCCGGGCCTCGGCCCAGGAGGGGGCCGCATGGCAGGGCTGTGCGTGGGCGGCCGGCGGACCGGCCTCAGTTTCAGAGGTGAGCATCGTTGCTCCTTCCCTTTCGGATGGATGCCGGAACCGGCCGGGGTACGGCAATGGCCCCGTTATCCGAAAACGGTGCTTCGATGAGGAATACCTCCCCAGGTTTTAGGCCCACCGAAGCACCAGTTACGGATAACGGGACCATCAGGCCCGTGTTGATTGGGTTTATCTGCCCATCGTTCCTTCCGCGGCTGCCCTAGCCCGCAGCTTCAAGGACGAGGGCCGGCGACTGTTGCCGCGCCGCCTCCACCGTGTGGAGGAGCAGCAGCGCCGTGGTGACCGAACCCACCCCGCCCGGGACGGGGGTGAGGGCGGCAGCTACGCCGCTGACACTTGCCGCATCAACGTCGCCCACCAGGGAACCGTCGGGAAGGACGTTCGTGCCGACGTCGACAACTACGGTCCCGGGGGAGATGTGGCTGCCGGTCAGCAGGCCAGTCCGCCCTGCCGCGACCACCACCACGTCCGCCTCCTTGGTGTACTTCCCAAGCGGTCCGGACCTGGAGTGGCAGACCGTGATGGCGGCGTCACGTGCAAGCAGGAGGAGGGAAAGCGGCTTCCCCACCACGGCAGAGCGGCCTACAATCACGACGTTCCGGCCTGCCACCGGGATTGCGTAGTGGTCAAGGATTTCGACGACGGACCGCGCGGTGGCGGGTGCGAAGGCCGGCTGGCCCACCGCCAGGCGCCCCAGGCTGAGCGGGTTCGCGCCGTCGATATCCTTTTCGGGCGCGATGAGTCCCACGAGGGAATCCGTGCGCACGCCGTCCGGCAGCGGCGTCTGCAGGATGATGCCGTTCACCGACGGTTCAGCGCTCAGGTCCCGCAGGACACTGGCCAGGACCTGTTCGGTGGCGTCGTGCCCGAGGTCGATGATCCGGCAGCCAATTCCAGCACGTTCGGCTGCCCGCTCAATCGAACGGACGTACCACTTGGTCGACTCGTCGTCGGTGGCCATGACCACGGCCAGGACGGGACGGACGCCGTCGTGCTCCAGGGACTTGATGTCCTGCTGGACCCGTTGCCCGATGATCCCGGCAAGCTCCTTGCCGGACAGGGTGGCAGTAGTCAATGGAGGATCCTTTCACGTACGCGGGCTACGAGGGAGTCGGCGGCGAGCACCACTTTGTCCTCGAGGCCGTCCGTTTCCTGAGCGAGCTGTGCACGCGCACCGGGGTCCTTGACGGCCACCACATTGATGTCGATATTGACCCGTGCGGTGGTTGCCGCCGCACGGGCGGCATCGGCGGCGGCGGCAACATCGCTGATCACGTTGGGATTGGCCACGTCGAACAGCTCGGTTGCGAGCTCCACCACGGACCCAACAACACCGATAAGGTTTGCCGGTGTCCTGGCTGCCTGGACGAGGGCTTCCTGGATGGTGGCGGCACGGGCCGCCTTGAGCTCCGCTGTTTCCGAGGGGAGCTTGTAGGCATCGATGACTCCCTGGAAGGCAGCTTCATCTGCATCCGCCAGGCCCAGTGCTTCGAGCACCAGGCCTTCGGCGGCCTCCGTGACGCGCTGCACCAGGGCCGCGTGCTGCTCATACTTCGCGCCGGTGGAGTAGCGGGCCACCATTGCCACAAGGGCCGCACCCTGGGCGGCGTGCAGCGCGGCTGCCGCACCGCCGCCCGGGGTGGGCTGGCGTGAAGCCAGCCGCGTGAGGTAGCTGCTGATGGTCTCCGAGCCGATGGTTGCGGTCCCGGCCGTTTCCGTTCCGGTCATGGCTTAGCCCCGGAGCCTGGTCATGGTGGGGTCGTAGAGGGGGTCTTGGGTGATGGTGGCGGGGATGCGGCGGCCGAAGTATTCGATTTCGACGGAGTCTCCGATGGAGACTTCGTTGGGGAGGTAGGCGTAGGCGATGGGTTTTTGGACGGTGTAGC
>NZ_JBNHFC010000010.1:0-179637 GCF_059089885.1 Arthrobacter sp. Y3221159 | reverse complement strand
CCGTCCTTCTTGCCAACGACCGAACCGGCCTGGACCATGAAGTTCTGGCCCACGCCGAGGCTGCCGAACAGTGGGCTTCCCGTGGCGTGCAGCGGCAGCATCGCACGGCACCCGGCCGGGCGCGGTCTTCCCGGCGGCGGCCAGGCGGGGACTGCCCGGCCCGGCCGCAACACCAGGGCACATCCGCACGGCGGAACAAGTGCCGGGAAACTGGCGCTCCTGGCTGCTTTCGTTATCTTCGCCGTGTACGTCCTGCCGTACTGGACCCGCTAGGTGGGTTGCCCTTCCCGCCCTCCGCCGCGGCGGGGAGCAGCCGGTGGCGGCCGGCGTCCCGGATGGTCGCGGTGATCCGGTGCAACCTCGCCGAGTCGAGCGTCCAGGACTGCCAGTAGAGGGGTACGTCCTCGTGGGCGTCCTCTTCAAGCAGGACAAGTGACCCCTCGGCCAGCTCACTGCCGAGCTGCAGTTCGGGAATCATGCCCCAGCCCAGCCCGGCCTTAATGGCGGCGAGAAAGCCCTCGGACGAAGGGACGGTGTGCGTCGGCGGCGGGTGTTCCACGCCCTTGGCCGCCAGCAGCTGGCGCTGGAGGTTGTCCTTGGCATTGAACTTCAGCACCGGAATGTTTGCCCAGTCCACACCGTTGGAGCCGGCAAGCTGTTGGTGCAGTCCGGCGGCGGCCACGGGGATGTACCGCATGTGGCCCAGCAGCTCCACCCGGCAGCCGTTGACCGGGACGGGATCGGAGGTTACGGCGCCCATGACATCACCCTGGCGCAGGAGCTGGCTGCTGAACCCCTGGTCTTCGACGTGCAGGTCGAGCGTGGTGTCCTGCCAGCCAGCGGCCTCGTGCAGGACCGGAACGAACCAGGTGGCCAGCGAGTCCGCGTTGACGGCGACCGGCAGTTGGGCGCGGGTAGCAACGCCGTTGCCGAGGGCTGCCGAAGCCTCTGCTTCCAGGACCTGCACCTGGCGCGCCATCCGAAGCAGCACCATCCCGGCGTCGGTGGCAGTGCAGGGCACCCGGCGGCGCACCAGCACCTGGCCTGTCGAGGCCTCCAGCGCTTTGATGCGCTGGCTGACGGCCGACGGGGTGAGCCGCAGGAGGTCTGCCGCAGCTTCGAAGGTGCCTTCGTCGATGACAGCGGTGAGGGCGCGCAAGTGTTCGAAGTTCATGAAGTAATTCTAATGGTCACTAAAAATCTATTGTTTGTCTTCATCTGGGAATGTCCGTACCGTCGACACATGTGGACGACAGGAATCAGCGGGATGCTGACCGGCTTGGCGCTGATCGTAGCGATCGGCGCCCAGAACGCCTTCGTCCTGCGCCAGGGCATCCGCCGGGAACACATCGGCGCCGTGGTGGCCGTGTGCATGGCGGGCGACGCCGCCCTCATCCTTGGCGGCACTGCCGGGATCGGCGCCCTGGTCAGGCGGTTCCCCGAAGCGCTGGAGGTGCTGCGCTGGGGCGGCGCCGCGTACTTGGTGTGGTTCGCGTTCCGCTCCTTTGCCGCTGCATTGAAGCCCTCCGGCCTCCACGAGGAGCCGCCACGGTCAAAGGGATCCGTGGTGGCCACAGCGGTGGCGCTGACCTTCCTGAACCCTCACGTGTACCTCGACACCGTGGTGCTGGTGGGCAGCCTTGCAAACCAGCAGGGACCGGACCTGCGGTGGGTCTATGCCGGCGGGGCAGTAGCGGGCAGTGTCCTGTGGTTCTCGGCGCTGGGCTACGGCGCCCGCGCGCTCGCGGGTGTCCTGGGCAGCCCCCGGACTTGGCGGGCGGTGGACGTGGTGATCGGTATCGTCATGCTTGCCCTGGCGGTGAAACTCGTCCTGCAGTGACGGTTCCGGGAAGCCGGGCAGGCGATAGGCTGGAACCAAAATCCCAGGGGGAAAACCATGACTGACCAGCCTTCCCAGCGCCCCGATTCCCGGTGGCCCCACTCCTCGCAGAACCCGGCCTCCCAGCCCGGCGTGCCGCCGTCGGACGCGGAAACCCCATCCGGCTACGAGCCGCCCCGCTTCGTGCCGCCTTACGGCTCCGACGCGCCGTCCCAGCCGGCCTACGGCCAGGGGCCGTACGCCCAGGGCAACCAGTACGGCGGACAATACGGCGGAAGCCAGTACGGCGGGGGCCAGTATGCGCCGGGAGCTGCACCTTACTCCCAGCCGGCAAGCCCCTACGGGCAGCCTTCCTATTACGGCGTGCCTGCCGAGCCCAAGACGCTGAGCATCGCCAGCATGGTGTGCGGCATCGCGTCCGTGATCATGGGGTGGCTGCTGCTCCCGCAGATTGCGGCGATCGTGACCGGGCACATGGCGCTCAAGCGAGAGCCGTCCGGCAGGGGCATGTCCATCACGGGGCTGGTCCTGGGCTACCTGTGCCTGCTTGGCTACGGTGCGTTCTGGCTGCTGCTCATCATCGGGCTTGCCTACGCCGGCTCCAGTGGATCGTATACCTACTAAATCCCGGGTTTACTGGAGGTTGGCTGCGCCGTCTACCTTCGCTGGGCGGTCCTTGCGCGGCGGGCGTTGGCGCGGAGCTGAAGGATGCGGGCGCCGCCGGCAGCGGCCACCAGGACCCCGCCGGTAACGCTGGCGATAAACAATGCCATGCCCAGCGGGAGGGTACCTTCGAAGCCAAGGAACCGGACCAGCACCAGGTCCTGGTTCTGGAGGATGAAGATGATGAGCAGGATCAGCAGGACCAGCGCCGCCACCACGGCCGCCCAGACGACGCCGGCGCGCGTCACCCGCGGTTCTGCCGCCGCGGGCTGCGAGGGTGCAGGGCCAGAGGGCGCAGGACTGGTGGGCGCCGGGCCTGTCTGCCCCTGGTTTGGCGCTGCGGTCCCGCCGGCGCGTTCAGCCTGGTAATTCCCGTCGGGCCCCGGCTCGGGCTGGTCTCCGGTCCCCGGTGTGTACTGTCCAGCACTCATTACCGTCCCCTTCCGTAATCATAAGCATGCTTACCATGACACCTTAGCCGGAGGGTTTCTGCCGGCACAACACCGCTACGTTCCGGCGATGCGCTCAGCGTGCTCGCGTTCCGCCGCCGTCAGTTCGCCTGGTCCAGCTCCCACCAGGGTCCACCGGGAGAGTCTTCCGTCCGGGCCGGCCATGGATCCGCGGGTGAGTGCCGCTTCAATCCGACGGCGGACTTCGCCTTCCTGGCCAGTGTCCGCTGCGAAGATGGTCCGCAGCATCAACCTGTCAGCGTCCCGCTCGGCTGACGTGTGGTGGGCTGCGAGCGGGCAGGGTGGAGGGTGCTCCCAGCTTCCGCACAAAGCCTCGGTGACTGCTGCCCCCGGCCCCGCGGGATCGGCGTCGGGGCCAATTCGGAGGGCTGCCGCGTGCACGAACTGTCCCTGCATGCGTCCATTCTCCTGTGTACCGGCCAGTCTCTTGCGCGCGTGCCGGCTAAAGGAGCGCCTTCCACCACAGAAGGGCCTCCGGCGGAGGCCCTTCTGTGGTCAGCGGCGCGTCACACCCGTTCCCTGCTCCGTTCAGCGGAGGGGGTGCGGGGAGTCGGCGTCCTGCGCCAGTTCGGGAAAGCCCAGAACGTGTAGTCCTGCGCCTTGATCCGCGGCTCCGGGGTTTCCGCCGGAGTGTCCTGCTTGGCTTCAGGCCGGCGGTTGGTTTCCTTGTTGTGTTCCCACCCGAAGTCCTTGTTGTATCCGTAGCACATCACAGACCTCCTTATAGTGACTGCCCTTTAATCGTCCTCCTGATAGGCGGGGGAGTCGATACGCTGCCGGGAACATTCGCCGTCTATAAAACGCGGACTGTCAGGAGGAAGCGCCGGCCACCGACTCGGCCTCCTGCGGGCCGTGGAATTCGCACGGCCCCTGATGGCGGAGCGGCAGGAGGCAGGTCCTGCCGGTCGGAAGATGCACCAGGGCGCAGCGGCCCGTCATGGCAAGGTCTTCCCGGACCGTGGCATTGCTCATGTCCGGCCGGGAGTTTCCGAAGGAGTCGGCTGTGCCGGTGGCGGGGGCGGGGTGTTCAGCGTTCATTGCGGGCAACTCCTCGTCGAGCATTGGCCAGGTGGAGGACGCAAAAGGTTTGACGCCCTTATGAGTCTGTACCTGCCGGGTAACGGAATGGTTAAAGCTGCGTTAGGTGCAGGTCAACAACCCGATGGCTAGAAGCCCAGCTGGCGCGCCACCTGCAGGAGCAGCAGCTCGGAACCCTGAGGGCCCACCAGCTGGATCCCCATTGGAAGGCCCTGGCCGGGGGCCGCGCCCGTCCAATGCACCGGGACGGTAATGGCCGGCAGCCCGCATACATTGACCATTGACGACCAGGGTGCGAATTCACACTGGCGCCGGTAGTCGCCGTCGGCGTCCCCCGGCCACTGGGCGGCAGGCCAGCGGTCACCGCCATGTGCCGTCCCGGTGAACCAGCCCACGGGACGCGGGGTCTGGGCCAACGCCGGCATCAGCATCAGGTCCCACTGCGCGTACTGCGTGATCGTGTCCTGCTGGAACTTCCGCAGGAACGCGAGTGCTTCGGCAAGCTTGGCCGGGCTGCGCTGCTGGGCCCGGCGGCGGAAGGTGTGTGTCAGCGGGGCCAGCAGGGCTTCGCGCTGCGGGCTGATCCGGGCCGTGCCCACTCCTGCGGTCCAGGCGGTGGTGAAGGCCTCCGGGTAGCGGTTGTCATATCGGACGGCGGCGTCGGCAACAACATGTCCGGCGTGGGCCAGGAGCTTTTCCCCGGCCTCAAGCGCGTCCAATGCTTCCCGCTCCGGCGTGAACGGGTACGTGCCGGACCAGGGGCTATCCAGGGTGACGCCGATCCGCAGCCGTGGCGGCTCCTGCCCGATCGCCTGCAGATACCCGCCGCCGGGCACCATGGCATCCAGCAACAGCGCTGCGTCCGCGGCGCTTCTGGCGAGGGGCCCTGGCACCACCAGCCGTGCAGGATCACCCTGGCTTTGCCCGGCGGGCACCAGGCCCCTGCCCGCTTTCAGTCCCACCAGTCCACAGGCGGCCGCAGGGATGCGGACGGAACCACCGCCGTCGGTCGCCGGAGCGAAGGGGAGCAAGCCTGCCGCCACGGCGGCGGCGCTGCCGCCCGAGGACCCGCCGGAGCTCCTGCTGGGAGCGTGGGGATTGCGCGACGGCGGCGCGATCCGGTTTTCGCTGTAGGCCGTCAGTCCGAACTCGGGAACCTGCGTCTTTCCCAGGCACACCACGCCGGATTCCTTCATCAGCGCCACCAGGGGCGCGTCCGCCGGCGCGGGCTTGTGCTCCAGGGCGGCGCTTCCGTGGGTGGTGACGACGCCCGCAACATCGGTGAGGTCCTTGAAGGCCAGCGGCATGCCATGCAGGACGGGCAGTTCCTCCCGTGCCGCGCCGGAACGCCGGGCATCCGCGGCACGCGCTTCCGCCATTGCCCGCTCCGCCGTGACGGTGATGAAGGCACCCAGCAGGGGGTTGCGCTGTTCTATCCGTGCCAGGAAATGGGCGGCAACGTCTGCTGCCGGAACGTCTCCACTTTGCAGGCTGTGGCGCAATTCGACGGCGGACAGTTCGTGGAGCTCAGCCACCGTGCCTGGGCCCGGTTCGCTGGTTGGTGGTGCCGGTCCCGAAGGCTGTGGAGCCGGCCGTGATGTTGGGCTGGTCTGCGGGCACGCGTCCTCCTTTGGATTCCCTAGAAGAGTAACTTGCCCGGTCCACCGGGCCCGGCGGCGGCCAAAGCACTAGGCTTTAAGCTGACTCCGATCCGCCACGACAGGACTTGCCATGAGTGATTTCGATACCGTTCCCGTCCACGACATCCCCGACGGCGCCGTGGTGCTGGATGTCCGGGAGGACTATGAATGGGTGGCTGGGCACGCCGAGGGGGCTGTCCACATCCCCATGGACCAGATCCCCGCCCGGCTCGACGAACTCGACCCGGACGAGGACCTCTACATCATCTGCCGCACAGGAGGCCGCTCGTTCCGGGTGGCCCAATGGCTCACCGGCCAGGGCTACACCGCCATCAACGTGGCCGGCGGCATGGACCAGTGGCTGGAGCTCGGAAAACCCCTGGTATCGGACAACGGGCTCAAGCCGATCGTCCTCTGATGCCCGCATCAGCCGCCACCTACGCCTTCCTCGGTCCCGAGGGAACCTTCACCGAGGCCGCCCTGTTGCAGGTTCCGGATGCCGCGGCGGCCACCCGGATCCCGGCGTCGAGCGTTAACGCTGCGCTGGACCTGGTCCGCGAAGGATCCGCCGGCGCCGCCATGGTTCCCATCGAGAACTCGGTGGAAGGGGGCGTGACGGCCACCTTGGACGCCATCGCCGGCGGCACCGAACTGCGGATCATCAGGGAGGTCCTGGTGCCCATCAGCTTCGTCCTGGTGGCCCGGCCCGGTGTCCGGCTGGAGGACGTGCGGCGTGTATCTACCCACGGACATGCGTGGGCACAGTGCCGGCTGTGGATGGACAGGCACCTTCCGGCAGCGGAATACGTGCCCGGATCCTCAACCGCTGCTGCAGCAATGGGCCTGCTGGCCGAAGAGTGCCATTACGACGCCGCGATCTGCGCGCCACTCGTGGCCAGGGAACGGCGGGGGCTGTCCGTGCTGGCCGAGAACATCGGGGACAACCCGGGGGCCGTGACCCGCTTCGTGCTGGTCAGCCGGCCCGGCCTGCTCCCGGACCGGACGGGTGCTGACAAAACCACTGTGGTTGTTCCCCTTCCCGAAGACCGCCCGGGTGCCCTGATGGAGATCCTGGACCAGTTCGCGAGCCGCGGCGTGAACCTCAGCAGGATTGAGTCCCGCCCCACCGGGCAGTACCTGGGGCACTACTTCTTCAGCATCGACGCCGACGGCCACGTTGGTGACGCCCGGGTTGCGGATGCCCTCGCCGGCCTGCACCGGATCAGCCCCAATACCCGGTTCCTCGGCTCCTATCCGCGGGCCGACGGGCAGGAAACCGCAGAGGAAGCCCACACCTCCGATGCCGCGTTCGCTGCGGCGCAGGCATGGGTGGGGTCCCTCCTTGAGCCGTTGTCAGACGCGGCGGAAAACGCTTCCGCCGCTTCGCCCACAGCGTAGGCAATTGGCGTTCCGGGTACTTCCCGGGGCTGTGGACAGTGCGTATGCTTACTTGATCCACAGGGATGGCCCCTAATGAAGGGAGCGGGTCATGACTACCAGCAGCACCGAAAACGATGGCCAGGGAATGATCGTCAATCCCCGGCCCACCGCCGATAACCAGGACTGGGACGGTGACGATGCAGACCGTGCTGACCGCCTGCGCTTCGAAGAGGAACAGGCCATGATCCGCGAGCAGTCCGAAGCGCGTGCCGCAGCAAAGGCCGCCGCCGAAGCCGCGAGGGACTCAAGCGACTAGGGCTGAAGCCAGCCGTTTCCGCCATCTGGACAATCCAACACAAAACGTATCCGTCGCCCAGGCACCCGAACGGCCCTGCCGCCGTCGTCCTATATTTGGCCTTTGACCCTGATCAGCAGCGACCGTGGATCCACCTGCACGGTGAGCCGCGTGGCCTCACCCGACGTGTCACCGTCGAGCTGGGTGGGCATGGGCTCGGGGCAATCGATGACCACCCGTCCGGAGCGGTAGACCGTCATGATCGGTAGCTTTCCGCTGTGCTTGAACATGATCTTCATATACATCAGCAGCCAGCCGAGGGCACTGCGCGGGCTCATCACCACCACGTCCAGCATGCCGTCGTCAATCATGGCCTGCGGGATGAAATCGATGCCGCCCGGCACCAGGCCGCAGTTGGCAAAGAGCACGCTGCGGATGTTCCGGACCTGTTCCGGGCCGCCGTCCAGCGAAATGGAGACCTTCTTCCGCCGGCCGGGAAGGTGCCGCATCCCGGCCTCCGTGTAGGCCAGCCAGCCCACGGCTTTTTTCAGCCCGTCATTCGTGTCGGCAAGGACCTCGGCGTCCATGCCGAGGCCGGCGATGACCAGGAAGACGTGCTCGGAGGAGTGCCCGGTGCGGGAATTGACGATTCCCATCCGGGCCGTGTCGATGAAGCGTTGCCGGCCGAAAAGCGCAGTCTGGACGTTGCCCTGCAGATCATTGATGTCCAGCTCCACGTTGCGTGCCAGCAGGTTTCCCGTTCCGAGCGGAACGATGCCCATCGCCACGCCGGTATGCGCCAGGGACTCGGCCACTACCCGGACCGTGCCGTCCCCGCCGCCCACCAGGACGACGTCGGGCTTGGCCGCCAGGGCGGCCCGCGTCTGGGAATAGCCGGGATCGTCCACGGTGGTCTCGAAAAAGGCCGGCTCCTCCCAGCCCGCGCTGAGGCAGGCGCGCCGAATGGCGTAGATCGCCTCGTCGGCCCGCGTCTTGATGGGGTTCAGGATCACGGCAACCCGCTGCTGGGTGAGCCCGGATTCGTGCGCGTCTTCACCCATCACGCTGCGCACGTGGAGGGCCTTGAGCTTGCGCACGCCCCACCAGCTGGAAATGGCGAAGGCAAGCGCCACCCCGATCAGTAGGTAGAGAATCCAGTCGCTCATGGTGGTTCAACAGTAGCCCGGCGGAAGGTGGCCCGGTCCGGCGCGCTCCGTAACCGCCCGACGTCGTGCATTCTTTTGGATACCCTTGGATGGTGATCGACGTAAAAGACCTCAGCGAAAACCCGGACAAGTTCCGTGCCAGCCAGCGCGCCCGCGGCGCGGACGAATCGGTGGTGGACGCGATCATCGCCGCGGATTCCGCCCGCCGGGCAGCGCTGATCCGCTTCGAAAACCTGCGCGCCGAGCAGAACGCCTTCGGCAAGAAGGTGGCCCAGGCCAAGGGCGAGGAGAAGCAGGCCCTGCTGGCCGAGGTCAAGGAACTGGCTAATTCGGTCAAGGCGGCCTCCGCCGAAGCCGATGCCGCGCAGACCAAGCAGGAGGAACTCCTGCGCACCATCCCAAACCTCATCGAGGACGGCGTTCCCGAGGGCGGCGAGGACGACTACGTGGTGGTCAAGACCGTCGGCACGCCGCGCGAATTCCCCGACTTTGAGCCGCGCGACCACCTGGAGATCGGCGAGCTGATCGGTGCCATCGACATGGAGCGCGGCGCCAAGGTGTCCGGCGCACGCTTCTACTTCCTCCGCGGCGTGGGCGCCAGGCTGGAGATGGCGCTGCTTCAGATGGCCATGGACCAGGCCATCGAGAACGGCTTCATTCCGATGATCACCCCCACCCTGGTGCGCCCCGAAACCATGCAGGGCACCGGCTTCGATGTGAAGCACGACGCTGAGATCTACCGCCTCGCCGAAGACGACCTTTACCTGGTGGGCACCTCGGAGGTTTCCCTGGCCGGCTACCATGCCGACGAGATCCTGGACTTCTCGGCGGGCCCAATCCGCTACGCCGGCCAGAGTTCCTGCTACCGGCGCGAGGCGGGGTCCCACGGCAAGGACACCCGGGGCATCATCCGCGTGCACCAGTTCAACAAGGTGGAGATGTTCATCTACACCACGGTGGAGGAAGCCGCCGCCGAACACCAGCGGCTGCTGGCATGGGAAGAGGAAATGCTGGCCAAGTGCGAGCTGCCGTACCGGGTCATTGACACCGCCGCCGGCGACCTTGGCACCTCCGCCGCCCGCAAGTTCGACTGCGAAGCCTGGGTCCCCACCCAGGGCGCCTACCGCGAGCTGACCTCTACCTCCAACTGCACCACGTTCCAGGCGCGCCGCCTGAACATCCGCGAGCGGGCGGTAAATCCGGATGGTGTAACCAAGGGCACCCGGGCAGTGGCCACGCTCAACGGCACCCTGGCCACCACCCGCTGGATTGTGGCGCTGCTGGAGCACCACCAGAACGCGGACGGCTCCGTGAACGTCCCCAAGGCAATGCAGAAGTACCTGGGCGGCCTCGAGGTGCTGCCGGTCCTGTAGGCCTCCGCGTTTCCTAGGAAGTCCCCGTCTCGTGGTCCATTCCCCTTGTCATGTCGGGGGGGAGAAGACCGTGCGGCGGGGACTTTTGCGGATCTACCCCCGCCGCTGTGAGTTTGCGGCGCAGCCCGTCCGGGTCGGACAACGTCTTCCAATCCCACCGGACAACTTTGTAGCCGAGGGCACGGAGCCGGTCCTCGCGCTTTTTCTCGGCCAGAATCGCTTCCCGCGCACTCTGCCCACCCAGCAGGCCGTCGTCGAGGTACTTGGCGTCGCCGTCGAACTCACCGATTACCCCGAACTCCCGCCAGAAAAAGTCCGTCCGTGCAATGAAACCGTCGGCATCAGCGAATTTGCACTGAAGAGCCGGCGCGGGCAGCCCAACGACGTGCATGAGAACTCTGCTCCGTGATTCTCCAACCGACTCTGAGGCCTCATCGGCGAGAGCAAGCACGTGCTCCACTCTGCGTCGCTTGGTTGCGGAGGTCAGGCGCGCCGCCGCTTCAGCCAGTTCTAGCCGGGTCAGCCTCTCGTCCTGCCGCCGGCGGGCTCCCAGCACCGCATCGGCCACAGCTACAGCTTCCGGAAGCTCCAACCGCATGATGCAGTCCAACACGGTTTGGAGCAATGAAGTCACCGTGTACCCGAGGTGCTGCGCCGTGTCCGCGGACCAGTAATGCCGGCTGACGCCATAACTGCGGACATTCTCCAGGCCGCTCAGGCCCGTCTTGAGGTCCTTGGCGGCGCTTGTGGTGGGCGGAAAGCGGCCCGCCTTGTGTGGTGAAGCTGTGATGACGTGGATGTGGGGAGGAACTGCCGGGGTTGGCAGCTGCCAGATGCGCAGGGCGGTCAGGTAGCAAAATGTAGTTGCCGGATCGCATGCGGCGACAGCAGCCACGGTTGTGGTGTAGCGCTGCCACGGTTTGAGGGCGAGCCACGCGGTCTTGTCGAAATAGACGCCCGTCCTGACCCTGATCAGGGTGCCGGCGCTGTAACCACGGCTAAGGTCTCGGCTGCTTCCCGTGAGGGCACGACGACGGCTGGCGAGAATCAGGGCCGGGGGTTCGAATTCCATGACCCCATGCTGGGATGGGTTGGACCTTCGCAGCTATGCGGGAGTGGCAGCATGTGGAAAACGAGCTCAACAATCCCCGCTGCATGGGCTATTCCCCCGAACATGCGGCGGGGAAATGTCCACCTGCTGGGGAGCGCGCGGGGTGAACACTCACACGGGGAAAAACCGGTGAGTATTTACCCGGTGTTCAGCTAACCTGTGGCGCGCGTCCTACCGGGTGTCAGGGGTGTCTGTTCTACTAGATGGATGACAACGCTGACTGAAGCCTCAGTCGCCGGCAACGATGACCGGCGAGACAACCAGAACAACATTGAGGGCCAGAACGGCCGGAAGCTCATGGTGGCCCTGGACGTGGACGGCACGCTCGTGGACCACGACGGCCACATGTCGCCGGGTGTCCGGGAAGCGGCACAGGCCGTGGTGGGTGTGGGACACGAGGTGATGATTGCCACCGGCCGGTCCCTGAACGCCGCCCTGCCCATCATCGAGAAGATTGGCATCGAGCACGGGTACGCGGTCTGCTGCAATGGCGGCGTGACCCTGCGCCTCCACCCCGACCTCGAGAACGGCTACGAGGTCATCCACAAGGCCACCTTCGACCCCGCCCCCGCGCTCCGCGCCCTCCGCGAACGCCTTCCGTCCGCCAAATACGCGCTTGAGGATGCTGACGGCAACTTCCTCTCCACCGAGCGGTTCCAGGATGCCAGCTTCGGGGTGGAAGCCGTTGGCGTGGATTTCCACACCATGCTCGAAGCCACGGCAGTGCGCGTCGTCGTCTTCAGCACGGAAAACACGCCGGAGGAGTTCAACGAGGCGATTGAGCACATCGGCTTGGCCGGGGTGACGTACTCCGTCGGCTGGACGGCGTGGCTGGACATCGCCGCGGCCGGCGTGACCAAGGCCAGCGCCCTGGAGAACCTCCGTCTCCAGCTCGGCATCGACCCGGACCTCACCGTTGCCATTGGCGACGGCCGGAACGACATCGAGATGCTTACATGGGCCGGCAGGGGCGTGGCCATGGGCCAGGCACCCGAGGAGGTCATCGCCGTCGCAGACGAGGTCACCAAGTCCGTGTTCGACGACGGCGCCGCCCACGTGCTGCGCAGCCTCCTGTAGGGCGCCCCAAGACGCCCTCCACTGCCGCGATTCCGGTCCCGGCCTGCAGCCAAGGCAGAATAGGAACCATGACCCTTACGACGTTCGCCCTCGTCCGCCACGGCCAGACTGACTGGAACGCCGAACGCCGGCTGCAGGGAGCCACTGACATCCCCCTGAACGACGTCGGCCGCGGCCAGGCGCGTGACGCCGTCGCCGTCCTCGCCCCCTACCAGTGGGACGCCATCGTCTCCTCGCCGCTGAGCCGTGCAGCGGAAACGGCGGACCTGATCGCCGAAGGCCTGGGCCTGGCCGTGGCCCGGCGCGTTCCGGAACTGACCGAGCGCAGCTTCGGCCCGGCCGAGGGCATGCAGGCAGGGCCCGAACTTGAGGCCCTGCGCGTTCCGGGCGGCTTCAAGGGCGCCGAGAGCGAGGACGAGGCCGCAACCCGCGGCCTGGCCGCGCTGGAAGCCCTCGCCGAAGAGTTCCGCGGCCAGCGCCTCCTGGTGGTCACGCACGGCACCCTGCTGCGCGTCACCCTGAGCCGCGCCACCGGGCAGACCCTGGCGAGCGTCAACAACGCCGTGCTCAACCTGGCGCACCACCACGCCATCGAGGGCTGGCAGCTTGAATACTTCAACGGCGAGCCTGTGCTGGCGGCCACCCCAAGCTAGAAACAAGTTCGACGGCGGACGGCGGCTTCGCCGGGTCAGCGCACCTCGAGGATCAGTCCCAGCAGCCTGGCCGCCGCGGGCCGGGCTGCGTGCTCCTCGTTCCACTGCGCCCGTGCCACCGCCTTGCTGACGGCCTGGGTGGTGATTCCCAGCTCCTGCGCCACGGCCTTCTGCTGGCCCCGTACGCCGGGCGTGAGCAGGTCGAGCACCCGCCACTCGGCGCCGGACCTGTCGCGAACAATATGGCCGAGCAGCCGGAGTACCGCCTCGGCGTCGTGCGCCACGTCCGCCCACGGCCCCTCTACCGCCACGGGAACCCGCTCCTTGCTGCTGCGCAGCCGGTCCACCGCCCGGCGCGCATAGACGAGGCCGTGTCCCGAGGCGTCCTTGATCTGGTTGGGCAGCGGCTCGCTCACCGGTCCCACGCCGATTCCCACGTACCATAAGCCGCTGCGCAGGGCGATCAGTGCTGCATCCACCGCCTGGTGCGGGCACTCGACGATGCCCTGCACTTCATCCTCCACGGAGCGGTCAAAGTCCAGGCGCGCCGGAATATGCCGCAGGTCCTTGAGGAGCTGCGGAACCCGGTCCCCATCGCGCCGGCTGTCCGTTTGATTTATAGTCAGCGTGAACATTCTGGGTACACACTACCCGGTGGTAGGAAGCCCGGAACTTCCGTGTTACGACTGGTCAAGCCGCACGACGGACCGGATCCTGCCACCAACAGTTGCCTCGGCCCGGCCCATCTGTTGCGATGGAGTGACGGCTGCCGGAAGGCGGCAGACGCGACGTGAGGATGGCTATGACCGGCAGCATGGGGCAGGAAGAGACAGGGCAGGAAGAACTCGAACTCGTGGACCGGTGGTGGCGGGCCGCCAACTACCTTTCCGTTGGCCAGATCTACCTCCGCTCCAACCCGCTGCTGCGTGAACCGCTCACAGCCGAGCACACCAAATCCAGGCTGCTGGGGCACTGGGGGACCACCCCGGGACTGAACTTCGTCTACGCTCACCTGAACCGCGTTATCCGCCGGGACTCCACCGAGATGCTCTTCGTGGCGGGACCCGGCCACGGCGGCCCCGCCGTCGTCGCCAATGCCTGGTTGGAAGGCACGTACTCCGAAATCTACGCCCACGTGGGCAACGACGCCGAGGGCATGGCGGAGCTCTTCCGCCAGTTCTCCTACCCGGGCGGCATCCCCAGCCACGCCGCCCCGGAGAGCCCCGGATCCATCAGCGAGGGTGGTGAACTGGGCTACTCGCTGGCCCACGCCTACGGCTCGGTGTTCGACAACCCCCAACTGGTCACCGCCGTCGTGATCGGCGACGGCGAGGCCGAAACCGGGCCGCTGGCCGCCAGCTGGCACTCCCACAACTTCCTGGACCCGGCAGCCGACGGCGCCGTGCTGCCCATCCTGCACCTCAACGGCTACAAGATCGCCAACCCCACCGTCCTGGCACGGATGCCGGAGCAGCAGCTGGAACAGCTGCTGCGCGGCTACGGTCACGAGCCGTACTTCGTCACTGTGGACCACCCCGATGCCTTTGAAAAAGCGCACCGCGACTTCGCCGAAGCGCTCGACCGGTGCATGGCGGACATCCGCGCAATCCAGGACGCCTACCGGGTCCCCGCCGAAAATTCCGAAAACCGGGATGCCGCGGACCAGGGAGCGCCGCGCTGGCCCATGATCGTGCTGCGCTCGCCCAAGGGCTGGACCGGGCCGCGCAGCGTTGACGGGAAGCAGGTGGAGGGCACGTGGCGCAGCCACCAGGTCCCGCTCTCGGAGGTGCGGACCAACGGGGACCACCTGAGGCAGCTCGAGGAGTGGCTGAAGTCCTACCGCCCCGAAGACCTGTTCGACGGCGACGGGCGGCTCCGGCCCGATGTCGCCGAGGGGGCGCCAACCGGAAACTTCCGGATGAGCGCGACGCCGCACGCCAACGGCGGCCTGCTCCGGCGTGCACTGAAGTTGCCCCAGTACCGGGACCACGCCGTGGAGGTCGCAGCCCCCGGCACGGAACGGGTCAGTCCGATGATCACCCTGGGCTCATGGATGCGGGACGTCATTTCCCTGAACATGGAAAACTTCCGGCTCTTTGGCCCGGACGAGACGGCGTCGAACCGGCTGCAGAACGTCTACGAGGTCACGGACAAGGTGTGGCAGTACCGGATCGACGACGCCGACGAGCACCTTGCGCGGTCCGGCCGGGTCATGGAGGTCCTGAGTGAGCACCTGTGCCAGGGCTGGCTCGAGGGCTATCTGCTGACCGGCCGGCATGGGGTTTTCAGCTGCTACGAGGCGTTCATCCACATTGTGGACTCCATGTTCAACCAGCACGCCAAGTGGTTGAAGGTGCACCGCAAGCTGCCGTGGCGCCAGCCGGTGGCGTCGCTGAACTACCTGCTGTCCTCGCACGTCTGGCAGCAGGACCACAACGGGTTCTCGCACCAGGATCCCGGGTTCATCGACCACGCGGTGAACAAGAAGGCCGAGGTCATCCGGGTCTACCTGCCGGCCGACGCCAACACCTTGCTGTCCGTCATGGAGCACTGCCTGGCGTCCACGGACTACGTGAATATCGTGGTCAGCGGCAAGCAGCCCTCGCCCACCTGGCTGGGGCCGGCAGATGCGGCCAACCACTGCCGCCGTGGCCTGGGAATCTGGCGGTTCGCGGGGTCGGAGGTGCCGGGCGAGGAGCCCGACGTCGTCCTTGCCTGCGCCGGCGACGTCCCCACCGTGGAAACCGTGGCAGCGGCGGAACTCCTCCGCGAAGGTGCCCCCGGACTGAAGGTCCGCGTGGTCAACGTGATGGACCTGATGCGCCTGCAGGACTCGAGCGAGCACCCGCACGGGCTCCCGGCCCGCGACTTTGACGGGATCTTCACCGCTGACAAGCCGATCATCTTCGCGTACCACGGCTATCCGGCGCTGATTCACCGGCTCACGTACCGCCGCGCCAACCAGGAAGGCCTGCACGTGCGCGGCTACAAGGAGGAGGGGACCACCACCACGCCGTTCGACATGGCCATGCTCAACGGCATCGACCGGTTCCAGCTCGCCATCGACGCGATCGACCGCGTTCCGGGGCTGGCGGAGAAGCACTCGCTCCTCCGGCAGGACCTGCAGGACCGGCGCATGAGGGCGTGGGAGTACACCCGCACCCACGGCGAGGACCCGGAGGAGATCAGGAACTGGAAGCTTGGGAGCTTGGGAGCTGACCAGATTTAGTCCACCAGCTCTTCCAGAGCGCACGATGGCAGGTGGATCCACCCCTCACTGCGTGCGGCTGCTGTGTCTTCGCGGCTGGGCAGGAGCGTACGACGGCGGGCCACGGCGCGGGCTGTGAGGGAGGCGACGACGGCGTCAAACAGGTCGTCCGATCCGGCAAGTCTGTCCGCGTGCCCGGCCAGGTCCAGCCAGGGCGCCTGGCTTCGCAAGGCGTCCAGCAACACGCCGAGCCGTTCCGATTCGGGAACGCCGCGTCCTTTGTAGCCGCGCCCGTTGAGTCCCCAGATCTTCAGCGAAGCTGCGGGGTAGACCTCCGCCAGCCGGCCGGAGCCGTCCCTTGCCTGCGGCCCGTGGAGCGCCGCGATCTTTGCCTGGATCACGGCGCAGCGCATGGCGGGATGGGCCAGCCGGTCCGCGGAGACGCTCAGCGGGATGAGCCCTGTGCGGGCGGTGACGAACCGGTCCGTATCGCGGTAGGCAAGGAGGCGCCGGCCCGCTATGCCGTCGTGCGCAAGGACCGGACCGGCGTCGAAGGCTGCGTGCCCGGTGAGGAACGGTACCAGCGCCTCCGGCCAGCCCACGGGACAGTCGATGCCGGCCATGTCGGAGCCGCCGAACAGGTCCACGATCCCCTGGTCGTCCACATCGAGCGCCAGGTGCACCAGCTTTGCTGCACCACCGACCCACTCGATGACTGCCACCGCAGTCTTCTTGGTGGCCGCAGCCAGGTCCACGCCGAGCGTCTTCACGTGAACTCCTGAGTCAGGCCGCGTGGTAGGTGAGGGCCCCCGGAATGCCGCCCGCTTCACCCAGCGCATCGCCGCGGGCGAAGCCTGCCCAGAGGGCCCGCAACTGCCTGCCCACCGCGTCCACCTCGTCCCAGCCAGCACCGGCGATCAGGCCCACGCCGTCCCACGTGGTGCGCGTGCCGAAAAGCAGCGGAAGGTCAATGGTGTGGGCAGCACCGAAGATGTTGCCCGGGGCGTGCCAGTGCAGGATGTAGCGGTGCGCCCGTCCGCCTGCGCGTGCATGGCGGCGGGCGAACTTGCGCGCCGCCCTGCCGTACACGGTTTCGGTGACCACCCGGTCCACAGCGCGCACCGCCGCAGCTCCCACCACGGGAACGCCTTCCACCCGCATCAGCAGCGGGTTCCGTGGCAGGAACAGCCGTGCTTCCTCCGAGGTATGTCCAATCAGCACGTCGATTCCCGGGGCTGAACGGTTCCACGCGGCCTCGATGTCCTTTTCTTCGGGCAGCGGCTCGTGCCCGTACTGGGTTCCGAAGGGCATCGCCGCCAGCATCCCGAACCTGCGGGCCACCTGGGCAACGTGCGCTTCCCGCTCCACCACTTCCATGGCTGAAGTGTCCTCAGTGACAGCGTCGGCCGCGATGCCCATGGCGTGGTTCATCTTCGCCCGGCCCCGGGCGATGCCCAGCGGTGCGCTCTGGATGATGGCCCGTTGAAAGAGGGACGGCGCTTCCGGCGTGGCCATGAGGTGGGCGATCGCATCACCGCCGGCGGACTGGCCGAACGCGGTCACCCGGCCGGGGTCGCCGCCGAAGGCGGCGATATTCCGCCGCACCCACCTGAGCGCTTCCAGCTGGTCCAGCAAACCAAGGTTTCCGGGCCGGCCGCTGTGCGTGGCCAGGAACCCGAACAGTCCCAGCCGGTAGGTCACGGAAACCACCACCACGCGGTTCTCGGCCACCAGCACGGCAGGATCGAAGATCGCCAGGTCGCCCGAACCGGTGGTGTAGGAGCCGCCGTGGATCCACACCATGACGGGCAGGCGCTCATCGGCGGCAACATTCCCGGGCATGGTGATGGACAGGTTCTGGCAGTCCTCGCTGCCGGGAAGTTCACCGTAGCGGGTGCCCAGTACGTCGTCGAGGAAGGGGACCGGGCCCTGCGGGCACGCCGGTGCCAGTGAGGTGGCGGAGAAGGTTTCCGTCCAGTCCGGGGCCGGGACGGGCGGCTGGAACCTGGCGGCGGTGGCATAGGGGATGCCGGTTGCGCGGAGGACGTTTCCATCCCGCCAACCGAGCACCGGGCCGCACGGGGGATGGAAGGTAGCCTCGGAAATCACAGGTCCACGATTCCACATGTTCAAGATGGCGGGGCAACAGAAATCCCCGCCTCCTGGACTATTCCCCCTTGCACGATGCGGGGATCTGTCCAGCAGACGGGGATTTGTGGGGATTAGTGGCCGGTGGGCACGTAGCGCTTGATGGAGGCTTCCAGCTCTGCCTCGGCGGCGGCGCGGTCGCCCCAGCCCTCGGCCTTGACCCACTTGCCCGGCTCCAGGTCCTTGTAGCGGGTGAAGAAGTGCTCGATTTCCTTGATCAGGAACTCGTTGACGTCGCTGACTTCCTGGATGTGGTCGAAGCGGGCGTCCACGGGGACGCACAGGATCTTGGCATCTCCGCCGCCGTCGTCGGTCATGTTGAAGACGCCGATGGGGCGGGACTCGACGATGACGCCCGGGTGCAGGTCGAAGTCCTGCAGGAGCACCAGTGCGTCCAGGGGATCGCCGTCCTCGCCGAGGGTGTTTTCGAAGTACCCGTAGTGGGTGGGGTACTGCATGGCGGTGAAGAGGACGCGGTCCAGGCGGACGCGGCCGGTCTCGTGGTCAACTTCGTACTTGACGCGCGATCCCTTGGGGATCTCGATGGTCACGTCGTGCTTCATGGAATGCTCCTCGGCGATTGCAGGGGGTGCGCGGCACACTTGACGGGCCCACAAAAAGGAGTGTCCGTGCCGCCGACTACAATTGAGGATATAGCGAGAGGCCCTGGAATCAGGAACTTGTGGGGAAATTTCAGGACTTGAGGACCAGCACCAGCATGACCAAAACAACCGGCACGGATCCGTGGCCTGACCGCATCCGCCGGAATGTCAAAAGCGGCGGGGAGGGTGTCCGCCGCACCTGGCCGCTGGCCGTGCTCACCGCGCTCCTGGCGGTCCTGGCCATCCCCGCCGTAATGCTCGTGGCCCCCGGATTCCTTGGCCCGGAACCGCCCGCCCCGGCGCCCGCCGCGCCGGAATGGCAGCAGGCCCCGTCAACTCTTTCCCCGCGCCAAGGACTTGCCGCTTTGGACGCATCCGCAGCGGTTCCGTCCCGGGAAGCGCTCACCGCCCAGGTGGATCCCCTGTTGAAGGCCGACGGCGGCGGCACTTTCACGGGCATCGTCCAGGATGCGCTCACGGGCCAGGTCCTCTTCGACAGGGGCGGCTCCGAAGGCCGCGTGCCGGCGTCGAACATGAAGCTCCTGACGGCGATGGCCGCGCTGCGCACCCTGGGCCCGGACCATCGATTCAGCACAACCGTTACTGCCGGTCCGGCCGCGGGCCAGGTAGTTCTCACGGGCGGCGGGGACGTCCTGCTGGGCCCGGGGGAATCCGACGTCGAAGGGGTGCTGGGCCATGCCGGCCTGGCCACCCTGGCGGCCCGGACGGTCGAAGGGCTGCAGGCACGTGGAACAATCGGCGAGGTCAAGGTCCTGGTGGACGATTCCCTCTTTACCGGGCCAGCCCTCAACCCTGCCTGGCAAGAGGGCGATGTTGCCGCCGGCGAGGTGGCGCCGCTCTACCCGCTGGCGCTCAATTCGGCACGCTTCGATCCTGCCGTCACCACCGGGCCGCGCCCGCAGGACTCGGCCATCACGGCCGCGGAGGTGTTTGCGGCCCGGCTGCGGGAAGCGGGTGCGGCCGCGGGACTCACTGTGGCGGCCGGCGTCGAACGTTCACCGGGGGCAGGCCAAGGTGGGGCTGGTGCGGACCCTGCGGTCCTGGCGGAAGTGGAATCAGCCACGGTGGCCCAGCAGGTTGACCTGATGCTGCAGGAATCGGACAACTACCTGGCGGAGGCACTGGGCCGGCTTGCTGCCCTTGCCGCCGGCCTGCCCGGCAGCAACGACGGCGCCACGGCGGCTGTCCGCGCGCAGGTGGCAGAGGCCGGAATCCCCGCGGAATCCATGAAGCTCGTTGATGTGTGCGGGCTCGCGATGGGCAACCAGGTCTCCGCCCGCCAGTTCGCCGAGGTGGTGCGCACCATGACGGCCGGCACTGACGGCAGGCTCCGGGAAGCGCTGGACGGGTTCCCCGTGGCGGGGCTGACCGGCACCCTGGACACGCGGTACGGGGAAGGCACCACGGCGGGCGGCGCGGGGCTGGTGCGGGCCAAGACCGGCACCCTGAACACGGTCCTGGCGCTGAGCGGCTATGTAGTGGATGCGGACGGCCGGCTGCTGGTGTTCTCCTTCATCGGCAACGGGCTCACCCCCGGAGCCGCCGGCAATAAAGTAGCGCTGGACAGGGCGGCCACGGCCCTCGCCGCCTGCGGCTGCCGCTAGGATTCGCGGCGCGCCCGTTCTGTGGCCGCAAGCCGTGGTAAGGCTGTGTAAGTTACCGGACCCCTCTGGTTCGCCGGTCAGCGAACTTAAGGACGATCCCCGGCCTGCTGTGTTCTGATGGGACCTATGGAGTCCATTGCACGCGAGTCCGCATCGACCTTGCCCTCATCGGACGGCTCAGAAGCCCTGTCCACGAACGGGCAGTCCACTAGTGCGCAGCCCAACGCTGCCCAGCCAGTCACTGCCCAATCCCTGATCAACTGGGATCTCGCGGCCTCGGCTGCGGCGCGGCTTGCTCCCGCCGGGCCGGTCCTGGACCAGGCGGAAATCGGGGAAGCCGTGGACAGCCTGCGCCGGCTTGCCGACGCTTCGGTGTCCCACGTCCACGAAATCACCGGGCTCGAAGCGGCCAGGGACCTGCGGGACTCCACGGTGCTGGTGGTGGACAGGGCATCCTGGGCGAAGGCAAACACCCAGAGCTTCGCGGTGATGCTGAAGCCCGCCATGGAGAAGATGCTTGAAAACCGCCGCGGCTCCCTGAGCCCTGCGGCCGCCAGCGTCAGCGGTGCCATCACCGGAAGCCAGTTGGGCGCCGTCCTGGCCTTCCTGTCCAGCAAGGTGCTGGGCCAGTACGATCCCTTCGCCGCCATGGCCGAAGGGTCGGTTGCGCCATCGGGCGGCAGGCTCCTGCTGGTTGCGCCCAATATCGTGTCCGTGGAGCGCGAACTTAATGTCACGCCGGAGGATTTCCGCCTGTGGGTGTGCCTGCACGAGCAGACCCACCGCGTGCAGTTCGCCGCTGCCCCGTGGCTGCGGCACCACATGCTGCAGCAGATCGACGAACTCAGCGGGCACCTGCTCGGCAACGTCGACTCGCTGATGGAGCGGGCCACCGCGGCCGCCCGGTCGCTGAAGGACCGCTCGGCCAACGGTAATACGCCGGGCCGCGGCGCCATCCTGGACCTGCTGCAGGACCCGGAGGAAAAGGCCGCCATCTCGCACCTCACTGCCGTGATGAGCCTGCTGGAGGGGCATGCGAATGTGGTGATGGACGCCGTCGACGCCAGCATCGTGCCGTCCGTGAAGACCATCCGGCAGCGGTTCAACGACCGCGGCAAGGACCGCGGCGTGATCGAGAAGTTCATCCGCAACCTCCTGGGCCTCGATGCCAAGATGCGCCAGTACTCCGACGGCGCCCGGTTTGTCCGCGCCGTGGTGGATGTTGCCGGGATGGAAGGGTTCAACCGGGTCTGGGAGTCTGTGGACCACCTGCCCACCGAGCCTGAAATCCACGACGCCAAGCTGTGGCTTGAGCGGATGGGACTGTAATTGCCTGACGCTGCGCCTGACGTTGTACCTGCAGCCGCCGCTGCTGCAAACGTCCCCAGCGGACGACGCCGGCCAGGCAGGCTCGCGCCCGTCGTCGGCACTGCGCGCAAAATGTTGGGCGACGCTCTTGCCCAGGCCGGCTACCCCGGGCACCTCCTGGTGGCCTGCAGCGGCGGGCCGGACTCCCTGGCGCTCGCCGCCGTCGCAGCCTATTTCGCCCGCCGCGGGCATGTTGACGGCCACCCCGTGACGGTGGGTGCGGTGGTGGTTGACCACCAGCTGCAGGAGGGTTCGGGCCACGTGGCCGCACGCACCGCGGCGGCGCTCAAGGACCTGGGGCTGTCCCCGGTGGAGATCCGCACCGTGACGGTGGCAGGCGCGGGCATGGGCCCGGAGGCTGCAGCCCGGGAAGCGCGGCACGAAGCTTTGGAAGCGGCGGCTGCCGGCCAGGGCGCGGACGCGATCCTGCTCGGGCACACGCTCGATGACCAGGCCGAACAGGTCCTGCTGGGGCTTGCCCGCGGCTCCGGAACCCGTTCCCTTGCAGGCATGCGGCCGGCCCGCCAGGGCCAGGGAAACAGCATCCTGCTCCGGCCTTTCCTGAACCTCCGGCGGGCGGACACCGAAGAAATCTGCGCCGTGGAGGAACTGGAGCCGTGGCACGATCCCACCAACACCGACCCGTCCTTTGCCAGGTCCCGCACCCGGGTTGAAGTCCTCCCGCACCTTGAGGAGAAGCTGGGCCCCGGCGTCGCCGAATCCCTCGCCCGTACGGCCGCCATCCTGCAGCTCGACGCCGACTACCTCGAGAACGTGGCGGAAAGCACTTACCTTTCCCTGGCGGAACGGAACGGACAGGACGTGGCTTTGCCGGAGGAGTCGTTGCGTGCTTTGGCCCCCGCCATCCGCTTCCGCGTGATCGCCAAGGCAGCGGCCGACGTCGGCGGGCAGCAGCCCAGCTACCAGCGGCTCGTTGCGGCGGAGGCGCTGCTGCGGCGGCAGGGTTCCGCGGGTCCCGTCCAGCTTCCGGGCGGGGTGGGCGTGTACCGGTTGTCGCTCGCTGAACTCGAAAGCGCAACGGATGCTGCACCTGCACTGCCGGACGGTCCGGAGCCCGGATCCGTTCCCCGTGGAGGGCCGCGCTGTGGGAAGCTAGTGTTCCGGCATCAAAAACCGCCCACAAAATAGTCGCACCCCGCATCTACACAGGAGCCATTGGTGGATTCAAACGACGTCCAGGCAGACCTCAAGCACGTTCTCTACACCAAGGAACAGATCCAGCAGCGGATCACCGAACTCGCAGCCCAGATCGACAAGGACTACGAGGGACGCGAAATCCTCATCGTGGGTGTGCTCAAGGGCGCCGTCATGGTCATGGCTGACCTGGCTCGGGCGCTGCACAGCCACATCTCCATGGACTGGATGGCTGTCTCCTCCTACGGCTCCGGCACGCAGTCCTCCGGCGTGGTGCGCATCCTCAAGGACCTCGATACGGACCTGATGGGCAAGGACGTGCTGATCGTCGAGGACATTATCGATTCAGGCCTAACCCTCTCCTGGCTGAAGACCAACCTGGAATCGCGCGGCACCGCGTCCGTGGAAATCTGCACCGCATTCCGCAAGCCCACCGCCGCCAAGGTGGAAATCGACGTCAAGTACGTGGGCTTCGACATCCCCAACGAGTTCGTGGTGGGCTACGGCCTGGACTATGCCGAGAAGTACCGCAACCTGGACTTCGTGGGCACGCTGGCCCCGCACGTTTACGAGTAAGCCATGGAACTCGGCGCGTTCTCGGTAGGCCTCGCCGTGGAGGACCTTGCGGCGTCCATGGAGTTCTACGCGAAACTGGGCTTTGCGCAATACGCCGGGGATCCGGCCCAGAACTGGGTGATCATGAAGAACGGCCACGCCAACATCGGGCTGTTCCAGGGGATGCTCGAGAAAAACGTGCTGATCTTCAACCCGGGCTGGAACCAGGACGCCGAAGCGCTCGGCTCGTTCACGGATGTCCGTGAACTCCAGCGGCAGCTGAAGGCCCAAGGCGTCAGGTTCGACGCCGAGGCGGACGAGGCAACGGCGGGCCCCGCAAGCGCGATCCTGGCAGACCCGGACGGCAACCCCGTTTACCTGGACCAGCAGGTGTAGGTGCCGGTGTGCACCCGGCAGTCCCCGGGCCGGCCCTTGTGCCCGTACGCCCATAGGGAACTTTTGCTTTTCACCATGCGTGATCTACTCCGGACGGTGTATAGCTAGAAGCTGACGCAGCACCATCACGCGCGCAGACTACTCGCCGTGCAGCACTACCAGAAGGGACGGGGCCAGCCCCCGAACAGATGAAAGCTAAGAACTTTTTCAAGGGCCCGGGCATCTGGATCGTCGTCGTGGTCGGTCTGCTCCTGGTGGCTTTTGCGACGCTGGCTCCCGGCGGTGCGGCACGGATCGACACCGACAAGGGCCTTGAACTGCTGGCCGGCGACCAGGTGGAGCAGGCAAAGATCTTCGACGGCGAAAACCGCGTTGACCTGACCCTCAGGGACAACCTGAACCTGGACGGCCAGGACAAGGGCAAGAGCGTCCAGTTCTTCTTCGTGGACGCCCGCGCCGAGGACGTAGTCAAGGCTGTCACCGATGCCCGTCCGGCCCAGGGCTACACGGACCAGCCCATCGAGAGCAACTGGTTCTCCGGCCTGCTGTCCCTCCTGATCCCCGTCATCCTCCTTGGCGCGCTCTTCTGGTTCCTTATGACCCGCATGCAGGGCGGCGGCTCCAAGATCATGCAGTTCGGCAAGTCCAAGGCCAAGATGGTCAGCAAGGACATGCCGCAGGTGACCTTCGCGGACGTCGCCGGCTCGGACGAGGCAGTCGAGGAACTGCAGGAAATCAAGGAATTCCTGCAGGAACCCGCCAAGTTCCAGGCCGTCGGCGCCAAGATCCCCAAGGGCGTGCTGCTGTACGGCCCTCCGGGTACCGGTAAGACCCTCCTGGCCCGCGCCGTCGCCGGCGAGGCAGGCGTTCCCTTCTTCTCCATCTCCGGTTCCGACTTCGTGGAAATGTTCGTCGGTGTTGGTGCCTCCCGCGTCCGCGACCTCTTCGAGCAGGCTAAGGCCAACTCCCCGGCGATCATCTTCGTCGACGAGATCGACGCCGTGGGCCGCCACCGCGGTGCCGGCATCGGCGGCGGCAACGATGAACGCGAACAGACCCTTAACCAGCTGCTGGTTGAGATGGACGGCTTCGACGTCAAGACCAACGTGATCCTGATCGCTGCCACCAACCGTCCCGACGTGCTGGACCCCGCCCTGCTCCGCCCGGGCCGCTTCGACCGCCAGATCGGCGTTGAGGCCCCGGACCTGATCGGCCGCGACCAGATCCTGCAGGTGCATTCCAAGGGCAAGCCGATGGCCCCTGGTGTCGACCTCAAGGCAGTTGCCAAGAAGACCCCCGGCTACACGGGTGCGGACCTGGCCAACGTGCTCAATGAGGCCGCCCTGCTCACGGCCCGCTCCAACGCCAACCTGATCGATGACCGTGCGCTGGACGAGGCTATCGACCGCGTCATGGCCGGTCCGCAGAAGCGCAGCCGCGTGATGAAGGAACACGAGCGCAAGATCACCGCCTACCACGAAGGCGGCCACGCGCTGGTGGCGGCCGCGCTGCGCAACTCCGCACCGGTCACCAAGATCACCATCCTTCCCCGCGGACGAGCATTGGGCTACACCATGGTGGTGCCGGAGAACGACAAGTACTCCATAACCCGCAACGAACTCCTGGACCAGATGGCCTACGCCATGGGCGGCCGTGTTGCCGAGGAGATCGTGTTCCACGATCCGTCCACCGGCGCATCGAACGACATTGAAAAAGCTACCGGCACTGCCCGCAAGATGGTCACCGAATACGGCATGAGCGAGCGCGTGGGTGCCGTCCGCCTGGGACAGGGCGGCGGCGAGCCGTTCCTGGGCCGCGACGCTGGGCACGAGCGCAATTACTCGGACCAGATTGCGTACGTGGTGGACGAGGAAGTGCGCCGCCTGATCGACCAGGCCCATGACGAGGCTTACGCCATCCTCACCGAGAACCGCGACGTCCTTGACCGCCTTGCCCTCGAGCTGCTGGAACGCGAAACGCTGAACCAGGCCGAGATCGCAGACATCTTCCGCGATGTCCGCAAGCGCGACTTCCGCGAGGTGTGGCTCTCCAAGGAGACGCGGCCGGTGCAGATGGCCGGTCCCGTGGAATCGCCACGTGAACGGGCCGAACGCGAGGCGCAGGAGGAAGCCAAGCAGGCCCGCCTGGATGAGCCGCTGGACGCCCAGCCCCCGCATCCGCAGGGCGTTCCGGAAGACGCTCCGTTTCGGGGCGGCGTCCCCGAATCGGGGCCTGACGCCCTTCGCGGCTAAGCTTTCTTCGTGACTTCCTTCGACGACGACGACGTTCCCACCTCCGCCGGCACCCTGGCGGAGGACCGTTCCTCCCATTCCAAGCACCAGAAAGTGGACCGGCCAAGGATTGAGGCGGCTGTCCGCGAAATCCTGCTGGCCATCGGCGAGGACCCCGACCGCGGCGGCCTGATTGACACCCCGAAACGGGTGGCCAAGGCCTACGCGGAAGTGTTCGCGGGGCTGCACCACGACCCCGCGGACGTCCTGTCCACCACCTTCGACCTGGACCACGAGGAACTGGTCCTGGTCAAGGACATCCCCTTCTACTCCACCTGCGAGCACCACCTGGTGCCGTTCCACGGGACGGCCCACGTGGGTTACATCCCCTCGCATGACGGAAAAGTCACCGGGTTGAGCAAGCTGGCCCGGCTCGTGGATATCTACGCCCGCCGCCCCCAGGTTCAGGAGCGGCTCACTACTGAGATCGTCGAAGCGCTGGTCCGCCACCTCAATCCGCGTGGTGCCATCGTTGTTGTCGAATGCGAACACATGTGCATGTCAATGCGCGGTATCCGCAAGCCCGGAGCGAAGACCGTCACCAGCGCGGTCCGCGGGCAGCTTCATGACCCGGCCACCCGTGCCGAGGCCATGAGCCTCATCCTCGGAAGGTAACCAAACAGACCATGGACTCACTAGCTGCAGCCCCGGGAACCGGGCCCGCAACATCACCGCTGCCCATCCTGCGTAAACCGCGCCCGGCAGCGCGCTTCGAAGACCTCCCCACCGGCCGCACCCTTGTCATGGGAATTCTGAATGTCACGCCCGATTCCTTCAGCGACGGCGGCAAGCATGCCAGCGCGGACAGTGCCATCGCAGCTGGCCTGCGCATGTTCTACGCCGGAGCGGACATCATCGACGTCGGGGGCGAATCCACCCGCCCGGGCGCTGAGGACGTCAGCCCGGACGAAGAGCAGCGCCGTGTCATTCCCGTCGTTGAGTCCCTGGTCAAGGCGGGGGCGCTGGTCAGCATCGACACCACCCACGCCTCCACTGCCGCTGCCGCAGTTGCCGCCGGAGCAGCGATCATCAACGACATCTCCGGCCTCAGCATTGAACCGGAAATGGCCGAACTCGTGGCCGCTTCCAAGGTCCCGTACATCCTCACGCACCGCCGCGGCGACGCCCGCACCATGAATTCCCTTGCGGAATATGCGGATGTGGCCGGTGAAGTGGTGGCCGAACTCGCCGGCGTTCGGGACAAGCTTTATGCCGCGGGTGTCAGCCAGGACCAGATCATCATCGATCCCGGCCTGGGCTTCGCGAAGAACGATGCCCAGAACTGGGAACTCCTGCAGAACCTGGACCAGCTGGACAGCCTGGGCCACAAGGTCCTGGTGGGTGCGTCCCGCAAGCGGTTCCTGGGAACCCTGCTGACCGTGGCCGGCAAGTCCGCTTCTCCCGAGGAGCGCGACGCCGCCACCGCCGCGATCACGGCGATCTGCGCCTACCGCGGTGCCTGGGCGGTCCGCGTGCACGACGTCGGCGCCAGCCTGGACGCCGTCAAGGTCGCCGCCCGCGTGGCGGCAGCATCCACAACGACGTAAGGGCCGGGGGACCCATGGACAGGATTACGCTGACCGGTGTGACCGCCGTCGGCCATCACGGCGTTTTCGATTTTGAACGCCGCGAGGGCCAGCCCTTTGTGGTGGACGCGGTGCTGTACCTGGACTTCGCGAAGGCGGCGGAATCCGACGACGTCAGCGACACCGCGCACTACGGCGAGGTTGCGCAGCGTATTACCGAATGGGTCTCAGGTGAACCGCTGAACCTGATCGAAGCCCTGGCTGTAAGGATTGCCGACAGCCTGCTGGAGGAATTCCCGCTCCGGGCGGTGGACATCACCGTGCACAAGCCGCAGGCGCCCATCGAGGTGCCCTTCGGCGATGTGGCAGTCTCTGTCCACCGCGAAAAGCCCGTGCACCGGGAACAGCCGGCCCGGAGGGAACGGCCCCTGCACGGGGAGAGGCCCGTGGAGGGGGATACGGCGTGAATGCCGGCTATGCCAAGGTGGTGCTGGCCCTTGGCAGCAACCTGGGGGAGCGGAACGACACCCTGTCAGAAGCGGTGGGTGACCTCGTTGACCCGCCGGAAGTGCGGCTCCTGGACGTGTCCCCGATCGTCCAGACCAAGGCAGTGGGCGGCCCGCCCGGCCAGCCCGACTTCCTGAACATGGTCATTACGGTGGAAACCAGCCTTTCCCCGCTCGAACTGCTGGCACACTGCCATGCCGTGGAGAACAAGCACCACCGGGTACGGGAGGTGCGCTGGGGGCCGCGGACGCTCGACGTCGACATCATCACCTACGGGGACCTCCGCAGCGACGACCCCGTGCTCACGCTGCCGCATCCCCGCGCCGCCAGCCGGGCCTTCGTCCTCTACCCCTGGTCCCTGATTGAACCCGCCGCAACACTGGAGGGTGAACGCATCAGTGCGTTGGCTGCCCGTGCCGACGACTTCGACGACCTGGCGCCGTTCGACGGCTTTGGGGATTTCGACGGGATGCCCACGGCCGGGGCGGTGGAGGAACGATGAAGCCCATCAGCCCGCTGCGCCTCCTGGTAATCGGCGTCATCCTGGCCGTTGCCGGATGGTCTGCCACGGTGGTCACCAGCCGGTACAGCTTGGCCACTCCGGTCCTGCCTGCCACCGCACTCGCCACCATGGGTGTGATCGTGGCCATCACCCTGATCCTGGGCATTCGAGTTTTGCGGTGGCGCAACAGTCTGAGGGACAGCACGAAGAAGAAGACTGTGCTGGATCCGCTCCTGGCCGCCCGCACCCTGGTCCTCGCCCAGGCCTGCGCCTACGCCGGCACCGTACTCCTGGGCTGGCACGTGGGTATTTTCCTGGACCAGCTGCGCATCTGGAGCCTCCGCAGCGACCAGGGCATCACCTGGCTGGCCCTGGCCATGGCCGGCGGCGGGCTGGTGATGATCGTGGTGGGCCTGCTGGTGGAGCGCTTCTGCCGGATCCCGCCGGAGGACGGCGACACCAAGGGCGTGGACGGCAAGCCCGGCCGCGCGGTCCGCGGGGAAGCCACGGGGGAAGGCGAATATGCATACCGAGGCAATTGATCCGCCGGGCATCGACTGGCAGCGGGTATCGCCCAAGTACGTCACAGTCCGCCTGGTGGAGTGGGCCCTGGGCAATGTGGTGGCGGTGCTGCTGCTGTCCCTGCCCCTGGTGTTGGTTCTCCAGGGCTGGTGGATCTGGCCACCGCTGTGGCTGGCCATTGCCGTTCCAGCCGTGATGCTGGTGGTGGCCATCTGGCGGCTGGTGCTGATTCCGCGCCAGGTCCGGGCCATTGGCTATGCCGAACGGGATGACGACCTCCTGATCCGCACCGGGATCTTCTTCCAGCGCACCCTGGCCGTTCCGTACGGCCGGATGCAGTACGTGGATATCGGGGTGGGGCCGGTGGAACGCGGGCTTGGCCTGTGCACGCTCAAGCTGCACACCGCTTCGCCCGGAACCAACGCCAGGATCCCGGGCCTGCCGGCAGCTGAAGGTGCCCGGCTCCGTGAACAGCTGGCAGCCCGGGGCGAAGCCAGGCTGGCAGGGCTGTGACCGCTGACGGGCGGATCCCCGGCCCGGGTGAGCCGGCAAACGCGCCCCTGCCTGCCGCGTTTCCGCCGCCCGCTCCAGGCCATCCGGCGTCCGACGGCGAGTGGCTGCGCGTGCACCCCGCCTCGCCGTTCGTCCGCGGCTGGGTGGCGCTGGCCGCGATAGGTTTCTTCTTCGGCCGCGACATTTTTGAGCGGTCCCTCCAGGGCCGGCCGGTGTTCGAGGAAGAGCTGGCGGGCCGGGCGCCCTTCCTGCTGGCCGGCGGCGGGACCTTGCTGCTGCTCACCGTGCTGGGTTTCGTCCTGACCTGGTACTTCACCAAGTACCAGATATCCGCCGGCTACGTCAGGGTCAACACCGGCTTCCTGTTCCGCCAGCAGCGGCAGGCGAGGCTGGACCGGGTGCAGGCCATTGATATCGTCCAGCCGCTGCTTGCCCGGATCTTCGGGCTGGCCGAACTCAGGTTCGAGGTGGCGGACGCCGGGGAGTCCGCGGTGCGCCTGGCCTACCTGAAGATCGACGATGCCCGGCAGCTCCGCGCCACCATCCTCGCCCGGGCTGCCGGTGTGGACCCCGGCCCGGAAGGGACTGGCGAGGCCGCGCCCGAGGCGCCGGAACTCCCGGTACTTGCGGTGCCGCCGTCGCGCCTTGCCGGTTCGCTGCTGCTCAGCGAGCAGAGCTTTTTCGTGGCCTTGGGCGCTGTGGCGTCCGTGGTCCTGTCCGCCGTGACGGACAACCAGGGGTTCTACCTGTACCTGATCCCGGCGGCTCTGGGCCTCGCGGCGAGCTACTGGAACCTGTTCAACAAGGGCTACAACTTCACTGCCGCCATCTCGCCGGACGGTATCCGGCTGCGGTACGGGCTGCTGGACACGCAGGCGCAGACGCTCCCGCCCGGCCGGATCCAAGCCCTCAAGATCACCCAGCCACCGCTGTGGCGCCCCTTCGGCTGGTACCGGATGCAGGTCAACGTTGCCGGCTACGGCCTGGTGGAGAACGCGGGGGAGGGCACTTCCCGCACCACGCTGCTGCCCGTGGGGAAGCTCGACGACGTCATGAGCATGCTCGCACTGGTGCTGCCCGATCCCGGAACGGACCAGCCGGCTGCAGTCTTTGGAGCCGGCCTCACCGGACTGGGTTCCGACGGCGGCTTCGTCACCACTCCGCGGCGCGCCCGGCTTCTTGCCCCTTTGGGCTGGCGCCGGAACGGGTTCAGGGCCACCGGCACTGCCCTGCTCATCCGGTCCGGACGGTGGTGGCGGGAACTTGTGGTGGTGCCGCACCAGCGAACCCAGTCCATGGCGCTGCACCAGGGACCGCTGGCCCGCCGGTTCCGTGTTGCCGACCTGGTCCTGCACACCACGGCCGGTCCGGTCACGCCCCGGCTTGCCCAGGCGGACAGCCACCAGGCGCTCGCGTTGTTCGACGCCCAGTCAGCCCGGGCCAGGCTCGCCAGGAAGCGGCAGACCACAGAACAATGGCTTCGGCAGGTGGCCCCGGCGGGGATGGAGCCGGCACCGGCTCTAGTTGATCCAGCACCGGCGGCAGTTGAGCCGTCGCCGCTGGTTCAGCCTGCGGAAGCCCCTGCCCACGATCAACAGGAAGGCCGCCAGCATGGCTAAGCCCGGACGCCTGGGCGTCGGAATTATTGGTGCAGGGAAAGTGGGGGCGGTCCTTGGCGCCGCCTTGCGCGCTGCCGAACACGCGGTCGTCGGGGTGTCTGCGGTGTCTGACGCAAGCCGTGAGCGGGCCGAATCGCTGCTTCCCGGTGTCCCGGTCCTGCAGGTGCAGGAAATAGTGGAGCGCGCCGAACTGGTCCTGCTCGCGGTGCCGGATGATGCCCTGCCGGATCTCGTGGACGGGCTGGCCACCCTGGGTGCATGGCAGCCGGGCCAACTGGTGGCACACACGTCGGGCCGGTTCGGCGTGGGCGTCCTGCATCCCGTGCGCGCCGCGGGTGCGGTTCCGCTGGCGCTCCATCCGGCCATGACCTTCACCGGGATGAGCCTTGACCTCACCCGGCTGCTTGACTGCACCTTCGGGGTCACGGCGGACGCCGCCATGCTACCGATCGCCCAGGCGCTGGTGGTGGAGATGGGGGCAGAGCCGGTGGCCATCGCCGAGGCAGACCGCACCCTCTACCATGCAGCCCTGGCGCACGGGTCAAACCACCTGGTTACCCTGGTGGCGCAGGCTTCCCAGCTACTGGGCGAGGTGGGCGTCGAGCAGCCTGAGCGCATGCTCGGCCCGCTGCTGCGCGCCACCCTGGAGAACGCACTGGCCTCGGGTGAGTCAGCCCTGACCGGACCGGTGGCGCGGGGCGACGTCGGAACGGTGCGGGCGCACGCGGAGGCTCTTCGGGAGTACGACGGCGGCGGGCAGGGAGATGTGCTGGAGGCCTACCTTTCGATGGCCCGGGCCACGGCGCGGCGGTCCGAAGGGCGTGGACTGTTGAAGCCTGATCAGCTGGAAGGGCTGCGACGCGCCCTGGAACAGGGGGAGGACTGACCTTGCCCATCAAGCTCGTGGCCACAGTGGCGGAACTGCACGCGGAAAGCGCCCGGCTCCTGGACGACAAGCAGGGAGTATCCCAGGCCCTGGTGCCCACCATGGGCGCGCTTCACGAGGGCCATGCCGCATTGGCGCGTGCCGCCGTCGCGCAGAACGACGTGGTGGTTGCCACTATCTTCGTCAACCCGCTGCAATTTGGCGATGCAGTGGACCTGGACCGTTACCCGCGGACGCTGGACGCTGATCTTGCACTGCTTGACGCCGAGGGTGTGGACCTGGCTTTCGCGCCTTCGGTGGAGGAGGTTTATCCCGGCGGGGAGCCGCTGGTGCGGATCACGTCCGGACGGCTGGGGGAGAAGTGGGAGGGCGCCTCCCGTCCCGGGCACTTCGACGGCGCCCTCACCGTGGTGGCCAAGCTGCTGCACTACGGCATCCCTGCCGCGGGGCTGCCCGCTTCCGGTCCGGCAGCAGCCGATGCTGCCGGGAACCGGCTGCCGGCCTACCGCGCCTACTTCGGGCAGAAGGATGCCCAGCAGCTGGCACTGGTGCGGCGCATGGTGTCTGACCTGAACTTCCCCGTGGAGATTGTGGGGGTTCCCACCGTCCGGTCCGCCGACGGACTCGCGCTGTCCAGCCGTAACCGTTTCCTGTCCGACGACGAGCGGGAGGCAGCGCTGGTGCTGTCCCGGGCGCTGCGGCTGCTGGAGGAAAGGGCCGCCGCACGGGAACCGCTGGACCTGGAGTCGGCCGTGGACCTGGTGAAGTCCCAGCCGCTGGTGGAGCTGGACTACTTCGACGTGGTGGATCCTGCCACCCTTGAGCCTCTTGCCGAGAACTGCCGCGAGACCCCGTTCCGTGGCGAGGGGCTGGCACTCATCGCCGCCAGGGTGGGTCCGGTACGGCTGATCGACAACGTGCCGCTGAATTCGTGACCGGCACCCCTGAACTCATGACCCGGCGCAGGGGCCATTCCGCCGGCTACAGTCCCGGGTGCTCGCGGTTGGTCATGAGCTGTTCGAGGAGTGCACGCTCAGGGCGGCCAGGGTTCCGGGCCACGCACCGTCGGAGCCTCGCGCGGGAGAGCTCTTCGCCGGGGTCCTTGCTGCAGAGCAGTTCATCAATGATTTCCTGTGCCTGCCACCGGAGGGATTCGATGGCGAACTGCCTGACCTCGGCAGGGGTATCACTGGCCATCCAGGGGTCGGGGTCCGAAGGCACGCTCTGGAACAACCGCTCTGCTGACATCGGGGCCTCCTTGCACCAATCCGAAGTGGCCGGTGTGGCTGGCCTCCACGGTGTCCTTAGCACTGCGTGTAGGAAAAACACTACAGCGGGAAAGACCGGTCTGTCTTCCCCGCGATAGACTGGAATTGCGATGAATCCCGAAGCAGAGTTCACACCGCCTGCCGCTCCTTTGGCGGCAGATGCGGCCATCACTCCTGCCGGTTCTGTGGAGAGGATCCTGGCCGTCGCGTATGAGCTCTTCTCCAGGCGGGGTGTCCGGGATGTGGG
This sequence comes from Arthrobacter sp. Y3221159, assembly GCF_059089885.1. Lineage (NCBI taxonomy): Bacteria > Bacillati > Actinomycetota > Actinomycetes > Micrococcales > Micrococcaceae > Arthrobacter > Arthrobacter sp. Y3221159. The sequence continues at coordinate 145,993 of NZ_JBNHFC010000010.1, read as the reverse complement.
GGTCAACGAGCTGATCGACAAGTCCGGCGTGGCCAAGGCGACGTTTTACCGGCACTTCCCGTCAAAGGATTCCCTGGTCCTGGCCTTCCTTGAGCAGCGTGACAAACAGTGGACCGTCAACGCCATCGTTTCGGAGGCCCGCCGCCGCGGCAGCACTCCCGAAGAGCAGTTGCTGGCCATCTTCGACGTGTTTGGGGACTGGTTCCTCCGGGAAGATTTTGAGGCCTGCTCCTTCATCAACGTCCTGCTGGAGATGGGTCCCGCCCATCCGCTGGGCCAGGCCAGTATCGACTACCTGGCCAAGATCCGGGGCCATGTGCAGGTGCTCGCGGAGGAGGGCGGGCTGGTCCGTCCGGAGGAATTCGCCCGGTCCTGGCACATCCTCATGAAGGGCTCCATCATTTCCGCCACCGAGGGTGACATGAAAGCCAACAAGCGCGCGCAGCAGATGGCGGGCTGGCTGATTGAGCACCACCGGCCCGGTTCCTGATTCGCTGTCCGTCGTTCCGCAGGTTTGCGTGGCTTCAGCCGTAGCTGGGTTCTTCGGGCGCGGTCAGGTGTGAAGCAAGGTTGGGACGCCCGAAGCCCGACGGTTAGGGTCCAGCCGCTGAGGGTTAGGTCCTTTTCTGGGTCCGGTGGGAGGACGACGGGCATGGCGTAGAAGTCGTCCCACACGGGGTCGTAGGGTGCGATGTCGTCGGCATCGATGAGGTTGTCGTCATCTGGCTCTTCACATGGGGGATCCAGCTGGTGCGGCGCGGTGTTCAGTTCCTGAACCAGGACGTTGTCTGGCCAGATGGTTGGTTCCCGGTCGGGTTGTTCGGCGGCGTAGTGGCGGCCGGTGGGTGATTTCCAGCCGGGTGGTTCGGCTTCCGTTGCTTGGGTGGGTGTCCATCCGGTGTTGTGTTTGAGGCGGTGGTGTTTTGGGCAGAGTTGTGCCAGGTTGCTGATGCCGGTTTTGCCGCCGTGTTGCCAGGCGGTGAGGTGGTCGGCTTCGTTGTCCAGGGCGTTGTTGTTGCAGCCGGGGAAGGTGCATTTGCCGTCCCGGAGCCGGAGGGCGTGTCTCATTGCTTTGGTGATGCGGTAGCTGGTGCGGCCTATTTCCAGCGGGGCTCCGTCGCGCGGGTCGATGAGGACGCGGGTGAAGGAGTCAGCGCCGTCGGTGAGGAGTTTGCGGGCTATGGACGCGGGTATGGGGCCGTAGCCGTCGAGGATGGCCGGTTCGTCCGTTTGGCCGAACAGGGCGAACACGGGGACGGTGACCAGGACGTCGGCGCGGGGTGTGGGGACTTTCCCGGCTTCGGGGCTGGTTGCGCCAGGGACCGCGGTGTTGGTGCTGGTTCCCGCTTGGTCGGTGCTGTTGTCCTGGTCGCCGGGGTTATTGGTTGCGTCGATGTGATCGTTGGTTCCGAAGCGAGTGTCGTCGGGGATGCCGAGGTCCGCAGTGGGTTCGTCGGACCCGACGAGGGTGGCGAGCCCGAGAAATTCATCAGGGAACTGTTCCCCCGCAACGCGTTGAACCTCATCGCCGGTGTCGGGGTGGCCGCTGCCGTCGCCGGTTGCAGTGGTGCTGCTGCCGGGTTGGCTGCTGCGTTGTCCACCGGCGCCCTCCGTGTCCCCGCTGCGCGCGAGGGTGCTGCCGATGGGCGTGCTGCCGGCTACGGCGTCTGTGGTGGTAGTTATGGCTTGGGCGGGGGTGAGGAGGTGGCGAGTGAACTCGTCAGCTCTGATCTGGGTGAGGGTCCGGGTTTCGTTGGGGCCTTGCAGGCCGCGGGCGATGGCCGTGGTTTTGTTCCAGGCCGCCAACGCGGTGTCGGCGGGGAGGTAGGCGGAGATCCAGGCCATGCCGTCCCGGTCAGGGGTGAATTCGACCCGCCGGTCAACCGCGGATTTGGCGTGGCGTTTTTCGATGGAGTTGGGGTGGTGGCGTTCGCGCCAGGCCCGCACCTTCGACCTCAACCGTGAAGGAACCAGCTGCCCAGCCGGACAGCCCCGGGCAGGATTCGGCGCATCAGGGTCCAGGAAGTGGTCCGCTAACGCCACAGCGCTGGCGTGGTCCAGGTTCTCGGTTTCGTCGGCGATGATCCTGGCGCCCTGCCAAGACAACGCCCCGGAAGACAGATTGCCGTAGACCGAGGGGAGGGAGCAGACCCGCCGGGCCTGGGTGAGGAACGCCCCGGCGGCCCCGGAGCTGATGGTCAGGATCCCGGCGATTTCTTCCACTGCCGATATTTCCGTGTAGGTGCGGTCGTGGGTGGAGGCGTCGAGTGGGGTCGTGGCCTGCTGCAAGTCGAGGCACTGGGCGGCGTCGCGGGCCTTGAGCGCGGCAACCTGCGCCTCGAGCTTGGATTCCAGGCCCAGTCGTTCCAGGCGGAGCTCATAGGCGCGCTGCAAGACGTCTGTCTCTTCATCTACGGAATTTTGCAGCTGCGCGTCTTCAAGGAACAAGGCGTCGAGGGCTGTGACAGAGGCATGAATGGCCGCCATCACCGCTGCCGTGCCTGCGCCGTTTCCCATACCTGAATCATCGCGGGAGGGTACGACATTCTCTGTGCACGCCCGCCCCAGGAGGGAGGCCAAGCCCAGCCAGCCCACCGCCGTAGTTCCCGCTACCCCAGCTGAAGCGTAATAGTCAGCTTGCTTATTACTTTCGGGCTTCCTAGGCTGGTAGCTGTCAGGCAAACAACTCTCGTGGCGGAACTTGGCGCGCCAAAAGCGGGCCTGGGCCGCCTCAAATGAGGAGGAACAATGTCAGAACACAACATTGCAGGCAAGAAGGTTGCATTCCTGTTGACGGACGGCGTGGAGCAGGTTGAACTGACCAGCCCCTGGCAGGCCGTGAAGGACGCCGGCGGACAGCCCACACTCGTGGCCCTCAAGAGCGGCAAGCTGCAGGGCTTCAAGGGCACGGAAAAGGGCGACACCTTTGACGTGGACCTCACTGTTGCCGAGGCTAACGCCTCCGACTTCGACGCCCTGGTCCTGCCGGGCGGCGTGGTCAACGCGGACCACCTCCGCGTGGACAAGGATGCGCAGAGCTTTACCCGGAGCTTCTTTGAGCAACACAAGCCCGTTGCCTCCATCTGCCACGGGCCATGGATGCTCATCGACGCCGGCGTGGTGCGCGGCCGTAACGTCACGTCCTACCACACGCTGGAAACAGACCTGAAGAACGCCGGGGCCAACTGGACTGACCAGGAAGTGGTGGTTGACCAGGGCCTGGTGACGAGCCGCAACCCGGGCGACCTTCCGGCATTCAACAGCAAGCTGGTGGAGGAAGTCTCCGAAGGCCAGCACGCAGGCCAGACGGCCTGACACCTTCTGTTCCCTCAGGGTTTGAAAAAGATCCCGCGCGGAGGAATTACTCCAGCCGGTAGAGTGTTGGCATCTGCAGCGGCCAGGTCCGCGCATCACACTCATTAATCTCCCTGAGGGAACACTCATGTCTACCGAAGTCTCGCCGAACGCCAGCGGCCAGTCCGTCCAATCCGAAGGAATACAGCCCGCCGCGCCGGAGAAGATGTCCCGGGAGTCCGTGACCATCATCAGCACGCTGCTGGTGGCCACGTTCGTGGTCATCCTCAACGAGACCATCATGAACGTCGCCCTCCAGCGGCTCATGGTCGACCTGCAGGTGGATGCCCCCACCGTCCAATGGCTCTCCACTGGGTTCATGCTGACCATGGCAGTGGTCATTCCCACCACCGGCTTCATCCTCCAGAGCCTGTCCACCCGCAAGGTTTTCATGCTTGCCATGGGGCTCTTCGCCGGCGGCACCGCCCTCGCGGCCGTGGCACCCGGATTCGAGATCCTGCTGCTCGCCCGCATTATCCAGGCGGGCGGCACGGCGATCATGCTGCCGCTGCTGATGACCACCATCCTCACGCTGGTGCCGCTGGCGAAGCGCGGCGCAGTTATGGGCAACGTCAGCATCGCCATCTCGGTGGCGCCGGCCATGGGGCCCACTGTTTCAGGCCTGATCCTGGAGCACTTCACCTGGCGCTTCATGTTCGTGTTCGTCCTGCCCGTGGCCCTGGCCGCGCTGGCAATCGGTGCCAAATACCTCACCAACGTTGGCGAAGCCGAGCGGACCAAGCTGGACTTCCTTTCCGTCCTGCTGACCGTTCCCGCGTTCGGCGGACTGGTCTACGGCCTGAGCCAGATCGGCGGCGGCCACGGCGGGCAGGCCGGTCCGGGCGCGGGTGCCATCGCGGCACTGGTGATTGGCGTCGCCAGCCTGGCAGTCTTCGTCCTGCGGCAGGTTCGACTGCAAAAGGCCGAGGCCCCACTGCTGGACCTCCGTGCGTTCAACTTCCGGATGTTCACCGTCTCGGTGCTGCTGATGGTGGTGGCCATGATGGCGTTGTTCGGCGGCGTCATCCTGCTGCCGCTTTACCTTCAGGAAATCCGCGGCCTGGGATCCCTCGAAACGGGCCTCGCGCTGCTCCCGGGCGGCCTCGCGATGGGCCTGCTGGGCCCGGTCATCGGCCGGCTCTTCGACAAGGTGGGCCCGCTGCCGCTCACCGTCACCGGTTCCATCCTGATGGTTCTCACCTTGTGGCAGTTTTCAATGCTCGACGCCGGCACGGCAGTCTGGTGGATTGTCACCCTGCATGTGGGGCTGAGTTTCGGGCTGGCACTGCTGTTCACTCCCGCGTTCACCACCGGCCTGAACCCGCTCCCGCCGCACCTGTACTCGCACGGTTCTGCGATCATGAGCACCACGCAGCAGGTGGCCGGTGCGGCCGGGACGGCGCTGCTGGTATCCATCTTCGCGGTGGTGTCGGCGACGTCGGGCCTCGTCGCCGGGATGAGCGCCGCCTTCCTGACGGCAACCGTCATAGCCTTTGCCGCCGTCGTGCTTTCGGCGATGATGCGCAAGACGGAAGGCGTAACCGCAGGACACGGCGCAGGGCACTGACTGGCAAGCAAATGAAATAGCCCTTGCACCCCTCGGGGGTGCAAGGGCTTTTTTGCTTTGTTACCCGGCGTAGAACTCCGCCAGCTCCTTGACGAGGACGTCCGGTGCCTTGATGGCGCCGTCGTGTCCATACCCGGGAAGGATGGTGTAGCTGGAACCGGAGAGGACGTCGTGGATCTGGCCGCACGCCACTCCGAAGTAGGCCGGGCTCTTCTCGCCCACCACGATCAGGGTTTCCAGCGGCAACGCCAGGAAAGGTTCGGCCGGCATGTCCGCGGCGATGATCGCCTTGATTTCGCGGACGCCGGTGCGCATCAGTTCGCGCTGCTGCTTGCCCTCGGATGTGCCGGCGGTCAGTTTGTTGGCCAAGGTCAGCATGGACAGCGGCATCCTGGACGAGAACGGCCCGCCTTCTTCGAGCCCGCGCTGGATCACGGCGAGGGCGCGGTCGTCATCACCGGCGGCAGCCGCGGCCTCATATTCAGCGATCCACTCCGCCTTGACGGAATGGTTGACGGAGACGGCGGGGTCGTACACGGCGAGCCGCTCCACCGGCAGGGTCCGCGCCGCGTGAAGGGCCACGGCGCCGCCGAAGCTGTGGCCGAAGACATCCGTGCTGGACGTGTGTTTCATGACGGTGTCCAGGTCGCGGATGTCCACATCCAGCGTGTAATCCTCCGGCTGGGGCGACGACGATCCCCGGCCGCGGCGGTTGAATGTGTGCACCGGGCGGCCCAGGGCTGCGCTGAGCTTCTGTGCGAACTTGGTGTAGTCGGCCGCGGTGACCATGGAGGGCGGGATGACTACTACGCCCGAACCGGCGGAAGCAAGTTCCGCGCCGGTGGAGAAGAGCTCCAGAGTGCCGCCGTCGGGGGTCCTGATGTTCTCACGCGTCATGGTCCGAGCCTAGCCGAGCAAGCTGGGCGTCAGCATCACGCCGCCCGGATGCTGCTCAGGAGAAACGCGCGGTGCCTTGTGAGTTTTTGTCCAGATACGGTGAGTTCCAAGCCGTCGAAGTCGCCATATCTGGACAAAAACTACGGGGGTGGGCTCACCCTTTGAAGTACGCCGAGATGTCCGCCACCAGTTCGTTGACCGCCGCCGGGATCGAGCCGTGGAAACCTTTGGGGGAGAGCTCGTAGGTGCTCCCCGGAACGGCAGCGTGCAGCCGCTCCGCCGTGACCTTGTAGTAGCTGGGGCTCTTGCCGCCCGCCATGAAATGGGTATTGGCGGGCAGCACGCTGAAGTCCCTGGCATGGTCGGCCTCCTTGTAGGCGGCCCGCAGTTCGCCCACGCCGCTGGGCATCACCTCACGGAACATCCTGTTGACCTTGGTCCGTGAGAGCAACGCCATCAGCCCGGCAAGGACGGGTTCCGGGATACGGGCCAGGGCCGACCCCGGGGATGTCGCCTTCTTCATGTGCGCCAGGGCGTGGCCCACCCTGCCGTTGTTGACCGCGTCCTCAAACCCGTCCAGCCAGGCGGTATCGATGCTGCCGTCGATGTTCACGGCTGCGTCGTACACGGCGAGCTTGTCCGGGACATGCGGGCTTCCGGTGAACTCCTGGACCGCGTTCAAGGCCACGGAGCCACCCAGGCTGTGGCCCAGGATGTTCCTGGCACCCGTGGCCTCAAGGACCGAGCGGACGTCGGCGATCTCGGTGCCCATGCTGTAATCGGCCGGCTGTTCGGAGGAACGGCCGCGTCCCCGGCGGTCGTACACGTCCACTGCCCAGCCCTCACCCAGGCCCTTGGCGAGGGCGATGGAGAACGGCCGGTAGATCAGGGCCGTCAGGAACGCTCCACCGATCAGCACCACCCGGCGTTCCCCCGGGGCACCCACCGTGCCGTAGCTGTACAAGGCCAGGCGGCCGCCGTCGTGTGTTGGAAGGAACCGTTCTTTCACCCGCCCCATCCTAGGCGGGAGCGGGCGCGCGAAGTCCCGGTAAACTTGATGACTGTGACTTCCCAAAACACCCCCGCCCCCAAGAACGCCCCCGAGCCCCTCGACGCCAGCGAGCAGATGCGGATCCGCATGGAGAAGCGCGCCAAACTGATCGAGCGCGGCACGGAGGCCTATCCGGTGGGAGTGGAGCGGACGCATTCGCTCGCCGAGATCCGGGAAAAGTACGCCCACCTCGAGGCGGACGACACCACCGGAGACATCGTTGGCGTCACCGGCCGCGTGGTGTTCATCCGCAACACCGGCAAGCTTTGCTTCGCAACCCTCCAGGAGGGTGGCACCGACGGCAAGGGAACCCGCCTCCAGGCCATGCTCAGCCTGGCCAGCATCGGGGAGGAAGCGCTCGCCGACTGGAAGGCCCTGGTGGACCTTGGTGACCACGTGTTCATCAAGGGCGAGGTCATCTCCTCCCGCCGCGGCGAGCTCTCCATCATGGCCGACTCCTGGGCCATGGCCTCCAAGGCGCTGCGCCCGCTGCCGGTGCTGCACGCCGAACTGAATGAGGAAACCCGTGTCCGGCAGCGCTACGTGGACCTGATGGTCCGCGACGAAGCGCGCGAGATGGTGTACACCCGCGCTGCCATCACCCGCTCCATCCGCGAAACGCTGTTCCGCCACAACTACGTGGAAGTCGAAACCCCCATCCTTAACCTGGTCCACGGCGGCGCACTGGCCCGTCCGTTCGAGACGCACATGAACGCGTTCGACCAGAAGATGACCCTGCGAATCGCCACCGAACTGTACCTGAAGCGGGCCGTGGTGGGCGGCATCGACCGCGTCTACGACATGGGCCGCGTGTTCCGGAACGAGGGCGTGGACTCCACCCACAGCCCCGAATTCACCACCCTTGAGTGCTATGAGGCGTGGGCTGACCAGTTCGTCATGGCGGAGCGCATCAAGGAGATCATCCTGGACGCCGCTGACGCCGTGGGCGCCGGCCGCACCATCCAGACCGAGGCCGGCGAGATCAACCTCGACGGCGAGTGGGCCTGGCTTGCCGTTTACCCGGGGCTGTCCGACGCCGTCGGGCAGGAAGTCACTCCGGACACCCCGCTTGAGGTGCTTCGCGAAGTGGCGGAAAAGCACGAGGTCAAGGTGGACCCCAAGTGGGACGCCGAAAAGCTGGCCGTGGAGCTCTTCGGCGAAATCGTGGAACCCACCCTGCTGAACCCCACGTTTGTCTACGACTACCCGCCCTCCGCCCAGCCGCTGGCACGCCCGCACCGCAAGGACGGCCGGCTCATCGAAGCCTGGGACCTGATCATCGGCGGCATGGAACGCGGCACGGCCTTCTCCGAACTGATCGACCCCGTCATCCAGCGCGAGCGGCTCACGGAGCAGTCCCGCCACGCCGCCGCCGGCGATGACGAGGCCATGCAGCTGGACGAGGACTTCCTGCGGGCGCTGGAGTACGGCGCACCGCCCATGGGCGGCATCGGGCTGGGCATTGACCGCCTGGTGATGCTGTTCACCGGCGCAGGCATCCGGGAGACCATCCTCTTCCCCCTGCTAAAGCCCGAAGGCCAGTAGGAATGGAATATGTAGCCGTCCTCTTGCCCTCCGTAGTGGTGGGCCTCCTTTTCTGGTTTGCCATGAAGGCGATTTTCAATGCCGACAAATCAGAGCGGCAGGCGGAAGCCCGTGCCCAGGCCGAGGCCGACGCGCGGGCGGCAGAGTCCGCCGAACGCCGGCAGACCGACGAGCCGCCGTCCGGCCAGCCGAACCCCGAAGCCAAATAAAAACCCCTAATCTTCTGCGGTTATCCCCATGGAACCATTAGGCGCTTTGACGCGTTGCCATAAAGAGAGTCATACTTTTTAGGGAAACATCCTGCTTTTCTGAAAAACCACCCTTTCCAAGAGGAAGACGTTAAATGGCACAGAAAGTAAACATCATCCTCGTTGATGATCTGGATGGGGGATCCGCAGACGAGAATGTGAAGTTCGGCCTTGACGGGACGAACTACGAGATTGACCTTTCGGCGGCCAATGCCGCTGAACTCCGGTCTTCGCTGGAGCGCTTTATAGCTGCTGCACGGAAGGCATCGGGAGGCCGCACCGCCGCCCGCACGCCCAAGGCTCCGGCCGGCGGCCGCAGCAATGATTCAGCCCAGATTAGGCAGTGGGCCCGGGATAACGGGTACACCGTAAACAGCCGGGGCCGAATTCAGGCGGAAATCCAGGAAGCCTACCAAAAGGCAAATTCCTAGCAGCAGCCAGGATCTGGTTAAACCCTGCTTCCCCTCACCGGGAAGCAGGGTTTTTTCTGTTTCCGCGCACAAAAAAGAGGAGGGGTCCGGTGGCGCCCTCGGTGCAATTTACCGGTGCAGCCTGCATAGGGATGCTGCAGTACTTTTAAAAGTTCGGCGCCACCTTCGCCAACGGGCTCTTTAACAGGAGGCGGAGGCCCGTTTTCCGGCCTGTCCCCGGTGGCCGGGATGGGCCGGGAGGGAACGCCTGCGGGATATTCCCGAACTGTGCGGGTTTCCCCTGTGGCGAACACGCTCCACAAGTCCGGGCCCGCCACGTAGCATCAAAGTACGTCGTAGCTAGGAGTGTGGCGAAATGTTTGAGCGATTTACGGACCGTGCCCGTCGCGTAGTTGTGCTTGCCCAAGAAGAGGCACGCATGCTGAACCACAATTACATCGGTACCGAACACATCCTCTTGGGTCTGATCCATGAGGGTGAGGGCGTTGCCGCCAAAGCTCTTGAGTCCTTGAGCATTTCGCTCGACGGCGTCCGCGAGCAGGTGCAGGAGATCATCGGGCAGGGCCAGCAGGCGCCGTCCGGGCACATCCCCTTCACTCCCCGTGCCAAGAAGGTACTGGAGCTCTCGCTGCGCGAGGCACTCCAGCTGGGCCATAACTACATCGGCACCGAGCACATCCTGCTCGGCCTCATCCGCGAGGGTGAGGGCGTTGCCGCCCAGGTGCTGGTGAAGCTGGGTGCCGACCTCAACCGCGTGCGCCAGCAGGTCATCCAGCTCCTCTCCGGCTACCAGGGCAAGGAAAGCACCGGCGCCGGCGTCGGGTCGGGCCAGCCCGAAGGTGCTCCCGCCGGTTCCGTTGTCCTGGACCAGTTCGGCCGCAACCTGACCCAGGCTGCCCGCGAGAACAAGCTGGACCCGGTAATCGGTCGCGAGCAGGAGATGGAACGCGTCATGCAGGTCCTCTCCCGCCGCACCAAGAACAACCCCGTGCTCATCGGCGAACCCGGGGTCGGCAAGACCGCCGTCGTCGAAGGCCTTGCCCAGGCGATTGTCCGCGGCGACGTCCCGGAGACCATCAAGGACAAGCAGCTGTACACCCTGGACCTCGGTTCCCTGGTGGCAGGCTCCCGTTACCGTGGTGACTTCGAAGAGCGCCTGAAGAAGGTCCTCAAGGAGATCCGCACCCGCGGCGACATCATCCTGTTCATCGACGAAATCCACACCCTGGTTGGTGCCGGTGCCGCCGAAGGCGCCATCGATGCTGCGTCCATCCTGAAGCCCATGCTGGCCCGCGGTGAGCTGCAGACCATCGGTGCCACCACGCTGGACGAGTACCGCAAGCACATCGAGAAGGACGCCGCGCTGGAGCGCCGCTTCCAGCCGATCCAGGTCAAGGAACCCTCCGTGGCGCACGCCATCGAGATCCTCAAGGGCCTGCGTGACCGCTACGAGGCACACCACCGCGTCACCATCACCGACGGCGCCCTGGCCTCTGCCGCCAGCCTCGCCGAACGCTACATCTCGGACCGCTTCCTCCCGGACAAGGCGATCGACCTGATCGACGAGGCAGGCGCACGGCTGCGCATCCGCCGCATGACCGCTCCGCCGGAGCTTAAGGCCATGGACGAGCGCATCGCCAAGCTGAAGATGGAGAAGGAATCCGCCATCGACGCGCAGGACTTCGAAGGCGCAGCTTCGCTCCGCGACAAGGAGCAAAAGATGATCGCCGAGCGTTCCGAGAAGGAACGCCACTGGAAGTCCGGCGGCATGGATGACATCTCCGAGGTGGACGAGGACCTCATCGCAGAGGTGCTGGCCAACTCCACGGGCATCCCCGTCTTCAAGCTGACCGAGGAAGAGTCCTCGCGCCTGCTGAAGATGGAAGAGGAACTGCACAAGCGCGTCGTCGGCCAGGACGAGGCCATCAAGGCACTGTCCCAGGCCATCCGCCGCACCCGTGCAGGGCTCAAGGACCCCAAGCGCCCCGGTGGCTCGTTCATCTTCGCCGGCCCCACCGGCGTCGGCAAGACCGAGCTGGCCAAGGCACTCGCGGAGTTCCTGTTCGGTGAAGAGGACGCCCTCATCACGCTGGATATGTCCGAGTACTCGGAGAAGCACACCGTCTCGCGGCTGTTCGGTGCCCCTCCGGGCTACGTCGGCTACGAAGAGGGCGGGCAGCTGACCGAGAAGGTCCGCCGCCGTCCGTTCTCCGTGGTGCTGTTCGACGAAGTTGAGAAGGCCCACGCTGACCTCTTCAACTCGCTCCTGCAGATCCTGGAAGACGGCCGCCTGACCGACTCCCAGGGCCGGGTGGTGGACTTCAAGAACACCGTGATCATCATGACCACCAACCTGGGTACCCGGGACATCTCCAAGAGCGTTGCCACCGGCTTCCAGTCCGGCACCGACACGCAGACCGGCTACAACCGGATGCGTGCCCGCGTGACCGAGGAACTCAAGCAGCACTTCCGCCCCGAGTTCCTGAACCGCGTGGATGACGTAGTGGTGTTCCCGCAGCTCACCCAGGACGAGATCATCGAGATCGTGGACATGTTCGTCACCCGCCTGGAGAAGCGCCTCAAGGACAAGGACATGGGCATCGAGCTCACCAAGGCCGCCAAGGTGCTCCTGGCAACCCGTGGCTACGACCCCGCAATGGGTGCCCGGCCGCTGCGCCGCACCATCCAGCGCGAGATCGAGGACCAGCTCTCCGAGAAGATCCTCTTCGGCGACATCCACGCCGGCGACATCGTGGTGGTGGACGTGGAAGGCGAAGGCGACGACGCCAAGTTCACGTTCGCCGGCAACGCCAAGCCGCGCATCCCGGAGATCGCTCCGAGCGTCTAACTCCATCTCCACAAAAGCCCCGCCGCTCCGAAAGGAGCCGGCGGGGCTTTTGCATCCCTCCCGCACGGCATGGCGAAACGGCCCCCGGTACTGTGATGCGGGGCACAAAACGTGTTGAATCTGAGGCATGGCTATTTTGAACCCGGCGATCCCGGGCGATCAACCACAGACCCCTTTCCACGACCTCGACCACTACCTGTCCATCCCCCGGGTCAGCGGGCTTACCCTGAGCCCCGACGGATCCCGCCTTGTCACAACCGTCAGCACCCTGAACGGCAAAGGCACCGAGTTCGCCACTGCGCTGTGGGAGCTGGATCCGGCCGGTCACCGGCACGCGCGGCGCATCACCCGCAGCGCCAAGGGCGAGGCCGGCGCCGCCTTCGCCGCGAACGGCGACGTCTACTTCACCTCCGCGCGGCCCGACCCGGACAGCCCGGATGAGGATCCTGTCAATGCCCTCTGGCTGCTTCCTGCCGACGGCGGTGAAGCGCGGGTGGTCCTCAACCGGCCCGGCGGCGTCGCCGGGGTGTTGACGGCCAGGGACGCGGACGCCGCCTTCGTGACCGCCGAGGTCCTGGCCGGCTCCGCCGACGAGGAAGACGACGCCCGGCGCCGCAAAGCCCGCAAGGACAACAAGGTCTCGGCCATCCTGCACAGTGAATATCCCGTGAGGTTCTGGGATGCCGACCTTGGGCCCGGGCAGCCGCGGATCTTCGCCGTCGAACCGGGAGAGGACAGCGGGCCGGGCAAGCCGACTACGGTGGATGCGTCCGCACCGCTGGCCCTGCGGAACCTGACACCCGGCGCCGGGAACCGGCTGCGGGAGGCGGAGACGGTTGCCAGCCCGGACGGCAGGACAATCTACACGAGCATGACCAAGCCACTCGCCCGCGCGGACAGCCGGTCCGTCCTGGTGGCCGTGGACGTGGCGTCCGGCGGCATGACTGTGGTTCTGGATCATGAAGGCATGAGCTACTTTCCCGGCCCCGTCAGCCCCGACGGCAGGACGCTGGTGGTGGTCAGCGAGAGCGACTCCACGCCGCGCCGGGCGCCGGAGGTCAAGCTTCACCTGCTGGACGTCTCGAACCCCGCCGATGGGGCCGCGGACCTGCGGCCCTTGGCCCACGACTGGGACCGCTGGGCCAAGCCGGCTGCCTGGCTGCCGGACGGTTCAGCCATCCTGGCCACGGCAGACGACGACGGCGCGTCGCCCCTTTTCCGGATCAGCCTTCCGGCGTCTGCCGCTGAAGTGAGCGTCTCCCGGGTGACGCAGGACGCGGCGGCCTATACCGACGTCGTGGTTTCACCGGACGGGCGCGCTGCCTACGCGTTGCGCAGCTCCTATGCCTTTCCTCCCGAAGCGGTACGCATCGAGCTGGCAACAGGGGAAACCACGCGGCTGCCGGCACCCGCGGAAAGGCCCGCGTGTCCGGGAAGCCTGCAGCGCATCGCGGCCACGGCCCGGGACGGGTCGCGGGTCCCCGCCTACCTTGCCCTGCCGGAGGAAGCCTCGGCCGGCAGCCCGGCCCCGCTGCTCCTCTGGATCCACGGCGGGCCGCTGGCATCGTGGAACGCGTGGACGTGGCGCTGGAACCCGTGGCTCCTAACCGCCCGCGGCTATGCGGTGCTGCTGCCGGACCCCGCCCTGTCCACCGGCTACGGCCAGGCCTACATCCAGCGGGGATGGGGCGCCTGGGGGAAAGCACCCTTTACTGATCTCATGGTCGTGACGGACGCCGCCGTCGAGCGGCCGGACATTGACGCCTCACGGACGGCTGCCATGGGCGGCTCCTTCGGCGGCTACATGGCCAACTGGGTGGCCGGCCAAACGGACAGGTTCGACGCCATCGTCACCCATGCCAGCCTGTGGGCCCTGGACCAGTTCGGCCCCACCACGGACGCCTCCCAGTACTGGCTGAAGGAAATGACGGAAGAGATGGCATTGGAGAACTCTCCGCACCTCCATGTAGAGAAAATCAGCACGCCCATGCTGGTCATCCACGGGGACAAGGACTACCGGGTGCCCATCGGGGAAGGCCTGAGGCTTTGGTACGAGCTGCTCTCCAAATCCCAGCTGGCCGCCGACGCCGACGGCCAGACCGCCCACCGGTTCCTGTATTTCCCTGATGAGAACCACTGGGTCCTCCAGCCGCAGCACGCCAAAGTCTGGTACCAGGTTGTGGAATCGTTCCTGGCCAAAAACGTCCTGGGCAAGGAGGTTGCGCTCCCGCCGGAGCTGGGACTTTAGCCACAGTGTGCCGCGCGTTCCTCTGGCCAGGGCGCGCGGCCGCCGGCGTCATTTGCCGCTTGCTGCTCCTTCGTCGCTTTGACGCAAGCTACACAAATGGCCCCGGCGCGCGCTTGTACTTCATGTCCCGTTGGCAACGCCCCGGGACACCTAGGTCGTCGTGAGCATCTATTTACCGACGGGACGCTTTCGGCCGTATTTGACGTGGAAGTAGGCGTAGCAGGCCGCTACGAATGGGACTCCGAAGTAGAGGGCCGTGGCTTGGGTGGGGTCGAAGCCGATGCCGATCAGCGAGATCACACACAGCAGGAACGCGGTGATGGGCAGCAGCGGGAACAGCGGCGCCCTGTACCCGAGGTCAGCGTGCCGGCCTCCTGCGCGCAGGAATGCCCGGCGGTGGAAAAAGTGTGACGCCGTGATGGACATCCACACGCCCACTGTCGCGAAACCGGCAATGGACACCAGGACCAGGTACACCGTGGTGGGTGCCATCACGCTGCTGACCAGCGAGGCAAGGCCGCCCAGCATGCTGACGCACAGGGCGAGCATCGGGATGCCCCTCTTGGTCAGCCTGCCCAGCGCTTTCGGTGCATGTCCCTCGTCAGCGAGTGAGAAGAGCATGCGGGCGCAGGAGAACAGGCCGCAGTTGCCCGCCGACAGAAGCGCCGTGATGATGACGAAGTTCATGATGTCGGCGGCGTAGGGGATGCCCAGCTGCGAGAAGACGACGACGAAGGGGCTGACCTCGAGCGACGTCTCCTCGTACGGGACGGTGCAGGCGATCACGGTGATCGCGCCAACGAAGAAGATCAGGAGCCGGATCACGGTGGTCCGCATCGCCTTTGGGATGTTGACGGCGGGATTGGCTGTTTCTCCGGCGGCCACGCCAATAAGCTCCGACCCGGAAAAAGCGTAGAAGACCGCAAGCGTGGTTATCAATACGCCGGTAATTCCGTTGGGGAACAGGCCCTGGGGTGTGTTGAGGTTCTCGCCCAGCAACGGGTAGCCGTCCTCGGCCAGCGGATGGAAGCCGAGCAGAGCCGCGCCGCCCAGGACGATCAGTCCGATTACTGCGGCGACCTTGATCAGGGCAAACCAGAACTCAGATTCGCCAAAGACGCGGGAGGAAACGGCGTTCAACGTGAACAGGACGGCGGCGAAAACCAGGCACCAGACCCACACATCAACCTGCGGAAACCAGCGCTGCATCAACAACCCGGCGGCGGTGAACTCCGAGCCAAGCGCTACCGCCCAGCACAACCAGTAAAGCCACGCCGTAGCAAACCCGGTGGCCGGGCCGATGGCCCTGGCGGCGTAGATATGGAAGGCGCCGGACACCGGGTAGGCCACGGCCAGTTCACCCAGGCACGCCATCACCATGTAAACGACGGCGGCCCCGATGAGATAAGCGATAATCGCGCCGAGCGGGCCGGCCTGGGCGATGGTGTAGCCGGAGCTGAGGAAAAGCCCGGAGCCGATGACACCTCCCATCGCAATCATCACGAGGTGCCGGGCCTCCATGGAGCGCCGAAGTCCCCGCTGTCCTTCTTCCTCGGTAATGCTGTCTGACAGGGTTGGGGAGCCTAAAGCCATTTTTCCTCCGGGACGGGCGACGTTGCCCATAGGGTGACGGGGGTAACAGTCGAAACACTGCTGGGTGGCGCTTCACCTGCGCAAACGCAGCCGGCCCGCATCTTGGAAGTCTGCGGAGTCGCCCCGGTTTTGCGCGTCCGAGCATAAGCATTGCTGTTACTACCCCTGATTATGAAGCTCCTGATCTGTGGCTCTGGCGTGAGGGCAGGTTCCAGGCTGCGGGACTGACTTAGCGCCGCCCTTGAGCGCGGGCGAACTAGGATTGGCCTGTGACCGACTCCTTCCATATCCGCCCTGCCCGTACGAGTGATGTGTCCGCCATCAAGAAGCTGGTGGCGCCGCTGGCAGACCAGCGGATCCTGATGGCAAAGGAAACGGTGGCCTACTACGAAAGCCTCCAGGAGTTCAGGATCGCGGAGTCCAGCGAAGGCGAGGTCATCGGCTGCGGGGCGTTGCATGTCATGTGGGAGGACCTGGCTGAAGTGCGCACGCTGGCCGCCTCCGAGGACTGGCGCGGCAGGGGAGTGGGTCACGTGCTCGTGGAGAGCCTGCTCGACGAAGCCCGCGCCCTGGGCGTGGCCCGGGTCTTCTGCCTCACCTTTGAGGTGGACTTCTTCAAGCGGCACGGTTTCGAAGTCATGGCGGACCAGTCCGCCGTGGATCCCGAGGTCTACTCGGAGCTCCTGCGATCCCACGACGAGGGCGTCGCCGAGTTCCTGGACCTGGCGCGGGTCAAGCCCAACACCCTCGGTAACACCCGCATGATCCGCTTCCTTTAGGAGGCATGTCCCGGCCGTTTCCATACGGCCAAAACCGAACTGCAGCTCCTTGTCCGCGGGCTGGTTTATGCCCCCGGCGACGCTTCCTTTGAATCGGAAACCGCCGCCTTCAATCTGGCCACCCGGCATACGCCGGACCTGGTCCTGGCCGCAGTCGACGCCGACGACGTCGCGGCTGCGGTCAAGTGGGCTTCCGCCCGTGACATGTCCCTTTCCGTGCAGTCCACCGGACATGGCGCCGCCACTGCCATCACCGGAGGGCTCCTGATCAGCATCCGCCACATGCTTGAGTTGTCCATCGACCCCGATGAGCACACGGCCCGAGTCGGTGCAGGCGTGCGCTGGCGCGATGTCCTCCGTGCTGCCGCCCCGTTCGGCCTACGGGCCTGCACGGCTCCACCACCGACGTCGGGGTGGTGGGCTACACCCTCGGCGGCGGACTGCCGCTTCTGGGCCGAAAGTACGGCTTTGCGTCCGACCATGCCATCGCCTTCGACCTGGTCACCCCTGACGGCAGGCTGCGGCGCGTTGATGCCCGCAGCGAGCCGCGGCTGTTCTCGCTTCTCCGGGGCGGCAAGGGCAACTTCGGCATAGTGACCGCCATGGAGTTCACCCTATTCCCGGCCGGAGAACTTTATGCGGGCGGCATTTTCTACGCTGGCGCCCACGCCAGGGAAGTCCTGGCCGGTTTCCGCGGCAGGACGCAGGGCCTGCCTCCGGAGGCGTCCGCCTCGCTGGCATTCCTGCGGTTGCCCGAGCTGGAAGAAGTGCCGGGCTTCCTGCGCGGACAGTTCGTCATGCACCTGCGGTTCGCGTGGCAGGGGGAAGAGGAAGAGGGAGCGGCCGTCCTTGCCAATGACCGCCGCTCGATGTACTGCCGCCCCCGGCCTTGGTTTTACTCGATTTGATGGATAAACTGAGCGGGCCGGGATGGGCGCCCGGCAAAGGGACAGTCATTGGGGGCTGTCCCTTTGCCGCATTCGCCTCCCACCAGCGGAAACCTACCGTTCCGGCGTGCCCCGGTAGTAGGGTCGAAAAGACACCCTTCAGCAGCACAGCCGGGAGCCGCCGTGAAGAAACTCATCAACGACCCCAAGTCTGTGGTTGACGAATCCGTCCAGGGCTTTGGCCTGGCCCACGCAGACCTTGTCGCGGTTAGCACGGATCCCACGTTCATCAGGCGCCTGGACGCTCCGGTCAGCGGAAAAGTGGCCATCGTGTCCGGCGGGGGAAGCGGCCACGAGCCCCTGCATGCCGGGTTCGTGGGGAAAGGGATGCTCGACGCCGCCGTACCGGGAGCGGTGTTCACCTCGCCCACGCCGGACCAGATCCTGCCCGCAACCCTCGCTGTGGACTCGGGCGCCGGCGTCGTGCATATCGTAAAGAACTACACCGGGGACGTCCTCAACTTCGAGACGGCGGCGGAACTTGCGGAGGCGGAAGGCATCAGCATCCGCACCGTCCTGGTCAACGACGACGTTGCTGTTGAGGACTCCCTGTACACCGCAGGACGACGCGGTGTGGGCGGGACTGTGCTGGTGGAAAAAATCGCCGGTGCGGCCGCCGAACGCGGCTACGGCCTGGACGCGGTGGCAGCGATAGCCTCGCGCGTCAATGCCAATGTCCGCAGCATGGGGGTTGCCCTCTCCGCCTGCACTGTCCCCCACGCCGGTACGTCCAGCTTCAACCTGGGCGAGGACGAGGTGGAAATCGGCATTGGAATCCATGGCGAGCCGGGCCGCCACCGCATCCCGCTGGAAAGCGCGGACGGCATTACGGACAGGCTGCTGGAACCAATCCTTTCGGACCTCGGTATCAGCGGGGGCGACAGGGTACTGCTCTTTGTCAACGGAATGGGCGGCACCCCGCTGAGTGAGCTGTACATCGTCTACCGCCGTGCCGCGCAGGTCCTCGCGGACAGGGGTGCCGGGGTTGAGCGCTCGCTGGTGGGCAACTACATCACGGCCCTGGAGATGCAGGGCTGTTCCATCTCCGTCCTCCGACTGGACGACGAACTGACGGAACTGTGGGATGCGCCCGTCCATACCGCAGCCCTCCGGTGGGGTGCGTAGCCGTGGTGCTGGACGTCAACTGGGCAGTGAAATGGCTGACCTTGTGCGCGCAGGCGATGGCCGAACACCGGGTTGAGCTGATCGAACTGGACCGGGCGATCGGTGATTCCGATCATGGCGAGAACATGGACCGTGGCTTCCAGGCGGTCCTGGACAAGCTGGCGGAAGCACCGCCGGAGACCCCGGGTGCGGCGCTGAAGCTCGCGGCAATGACGCTCATGTCCAAGGTGGGCGGGGCCGCCGGACCGCTTTACGGCACCGCTTTCCTTAGGGCCGCCGGAACCATGGGGGATGCCGCGGAAATCGATCCCGCCGGCTGGGCCGCGGCGGTCAGCGCCGCTCGGGACGGGATCGTGGTCCGCGGGAAGGCGGAGCCCGGGGACAAGACCATGGTGGATGCCTGGGCGCCCGCCGCCGCGGCCGCGAAGGCTGCCGCGGACACCGGCAGCCCGGACGTCCTGAGCGTGCTGGTTGCCGCCGCCGAGGCAGCCGAGGCCGGGGCCGTGGCTACTGATCCGCTGGTGGCGCGCAAGGGCCGCGCCAGTTACCTGGGTGAGCGGAGCGCGGGCCACCGGGACCCCGGGGCGGCATCCACCGCGTTGATCCTCCGGGCTGCGGTGGGGGCTGCTGCGTGACGGTCAGCATTGTGGTGGTGTCCCATAGCGAAAAGATTGCCGACGGCGCCGCGGAGCTGGCCGCCCAGATGGCACCCGACGTGCTGGTTTTGACAGCCGGGGGCACCGCCGACGGCAGGATCGGCACCAGCCTGGAAAAAGTGCTTGCCGCCCTGGACAACGCCGCCGGAGGTGACGGTACCGTGATCCTCACGGATCTTGGTTCGGCGGTGATGACAGCGGAGTCCGCCCTGGAGTTCGCCGAGGATCCGGCCGGCGTGTTGCTGGCCGATGCCCCGCTGGTGGAGGGCCTGGTGGCCGCGTCCGTGGCCGCGCAGGGCGGGGCGGACGTGCAGGCGGTGAAGCGTGCGGCGGAAGCTGTCCGTGGACCCTCGCAAAATTCCGGACCGCCGCCCCAGCGGGAGATCTTGGAGGGGCCTGTCACCGGGCAGGGCCCGGACTTCACCGGTGACTTCGAGCTCATCAACCAGGCAGGCATGCATGCCCGGCCCGCCGCAAAGATCGCCGGCGGGCTGTCCGCCCTGGACGCCGAAGTCACCGTCAACGGCGTAGACGGCGCATCCATGACGGCGCTCATGACGCTGGCAGCAGGCAAGGGATCCGTCCTGCATGTGGAGGCCCGCGGAGTGGATGCCGAACGGGCGGTGAACTACGTGGGCGGGCTGGTGCAGGCGGGCTTTGGCGAGCCGTAAGGCCCTTCCGGCCGAAATCCCTGCCACGCGGTGTGTTCCGAAAGGCTACACCTGCCCGTGCGAATAAGCTCGATGGCATGGAACGGCAGGATCCCGAAGGCAGCTACCCGGCAATCGAAGTGCTGGACGGGCAGACGTCAGTGGAGGAACTGCTCGCGGACCTGGGTTTCGAATGGCGCGTCGAGCCTTCGGATCCGGGAAGGGCAGGGGAGCCCTTCAGCCAGCCGGCGCTTTTCTAGTCAAGGGCACGCTACCTCAGCTGCGCTCGCGAAGGCCTGTCCCGTCCAGGATCACGGAGGCGGAAATGAATTTTCCGCACTGCACTCCGAACGGATAGTCGGCCTTCGGCCGGAACTCCAGGGTATGCACGGGCAGCGGTGCCCCGTCAGCCGCGTGGCCGGAGGACGTCACTGTCATCAATGCTTCCGTCAGGGTGTCCAGCATGAGCATCCCCACCTTGGTCCCGTCCGGGGAGGCAGTGGCCGAACAGACGCCTTCCGGAGTGCAGCCCTGGTCGATAGAGGCGCTGCCAGGCTGGAGTTCGACGTCGGCCTCCTTGCAGCTGCCGTCCTGGCAGGCTTTCACATGGAGGGCATCGACGTGGCGTGCGTAGTCCGCGGCGACCGTAACCGAGACCACCGTGGCCTGGGCTATTGCCGGGCACGCAACTGCGCCGGGTCCGCAGCCGGAGGCGAGCCCCGCCGTCGTCACCAAAACCAAAAGCAGTCCCTGCCTGCGCATACTTCAGGGTAGGACGGCGCGGGGCCGGATGGGCCCGGAGGCGGCGAGTAGTACCGGCATTGTTATGGCCCGGATGCTGCTGACACCCAAAAGGAGACTGAGGAAGGCGTCAGTCGAGCGGGAAGATGCCGATGAACCAGAACAGTGCCAGTGCAAAGACGGCGAAAAACGGGATAAGGCAGCCGAGCGTGGTCCAGGGCGCCGAGGAGACCTGCAAGGATTCATTGGGATTGTCCGGGTTGTAGGCCACTTCGATAAGGGATCCGGGCACGGGCTCCGCCGCCCGGGAAATCTCTGACTTGCCCATGTACAGCGTGCCGGAGGAATCGCTGAACTGGTAGGTGGGGAAGAACCGCCGGCTGCGGCTTGAGCCGCCCCCGCCGCTGGTCCAGCCGGGAACGCTGCCGGTAACAGTTGCCTGGGCCTTGGGCCAGCGTGCCATGAGCTGTTCCTGCCGACGGGTTTTCCGTGCGGCGTGGACCATGGCAAAGACAGCTGCGGCGACGAAGAGCGCCCAGACAACGTACAAGATGATTCGCAAGGCATCCCCCGGTTCCGGTCACCAGAAAGTATGCCATCCCGTGCATAGTTCGGCCGAGCGCCGCCGGCGGGCGTCAGGCAGGCAACCGGTATCCGCCGTCATGCAGTTCAGCCAGCCCGTCCGCCAGCAGCCCCGCCAGTGACCGCTCCAGCTGTTCCGGGGGCGGGTTCAGCCGGTGCAGCGCGGCCAGCGGCACGCCGATACCCTCCGGTGCGTAGCCCAGGTCCGCAGGGGCATGGTGGAACATCTCGGCCGGCACGGGCGCATCGGCCAGGCGCAGCACCGCCACCACGGCTCCCCGGACCTGGCGGTCGGTGCCGTGCCATGCCTGGCCCTTGGGAACATACGACGGCGGGGGCTCGCCGGCCGCGAGCCAGGCACAGGAGTCCTTCACCGGGCACACTGGACATTTGGGCACCCGGGCAGTGCAGACCAGGGCGCCCAGTTCCATGACTGCCGCGTTCCAGCGCACGGACGTGGCTTCGTCGTCGGGCAGGAGCTCGGCGGCCAGGCGCATCTCCGCAGCGGTCAGGGCGGGGGCAGGCAGCGCGGACCCCGTCACCAGGCGTGCGTGTACCCGGCGGATGTTGGTGTCCACCACGGTTTCGCGGCGGCCGTAGGCGAAAGCCGCGACGGCGGCGGCCGTGTAGCTTCCCACCCCGGGGAGTGCGAGCAGTTCCGGGTAGGTGTCCGGGACCTTGCCGGCATGCTCCCGGACTATCGCCGCGGCGGCGGCGTGCAGCCGCAGCGCACGGCGGGGATATCCGAGCCTGCCCCACGCGCGTACGGCTTCACCGGCCGGTTCGCCCGCCAGTCCGGCGGGAGTGGGCCAGCGTTCAAGCCACTCGTGCCAGACAGGCAAAACCCGGACCACTGGCGTTTGCTGCAGCATGATTTCACTGACCAGGATGCCCCAGGGGGAGCAGGAGTGGCTGCGCCAGGGAAGGTCGCGTGCGGTTTCGGCGAACCAGCCGGTGATGCTGGCGTGAAGCTGCTGGAGCCCGCCCGCGGTGCCTGGCACGGCGTCGGGGGCTGCTGGAGCGGAAGTCTTGGTGTCGATTCCAACACTGTAGTGGATGCGTTTTGCAGGCCCGAAACCGGATGTGACCGACAGCGTTGGCTGCCCGGCGGCGTGGTGGCGGGGCAGAACCCGGGCGGTTCCCTAGCCTAGAAGAATGGGCAAGCAGGGCACTTCATCAGCACGCGGCAAGGCTTCGGCATCCGGATCCAGCAGCGTCCGGAAGCCCAGCCCTGCCGTGTACCGCCGGCGGCGGCTGGTGGTTGGCGGTGCGCTGCTGATGGTCCTGGCTCTCGTGGTGGGCGGGTTAGCCCTGGCCGGGGCCTTAGGTGGGGCTTCCGAGCAGGCCTCGTCCACGGATCCGGCAAGCGGTTCCGCTTCCGCCGCTCCCTCCGCCTCCCCGTCCGTGTCTGCGTCAGCCTCCGCCGCCCCCACGCCGACCGCCTCCGCAACGCCAACGTGCAACCAGAACCTCGTAACGGTCTCCGCGTCCACGGACAAGGCTGCCTACGGGCCCGACGAAAACCCGCTGCTGACCCTAAAGGTGACGAACGGGGGAGAGGTGCCGTGCCAGGTGAACATCGGAACCTCGCAGATGGAGTTCCTGGTGACCAGCGGCCCGGACAGGGTCTTCTCTTCCAGGGACTGCCAGGCGGCCAGCGAGGACCTGGTGAAGGTGATCGCTCCGGGAGCCAGCGAAACCGCCAACTTCCCATGGCCCCGGAACCGGAGCGTTGAGGGGTGCCAGACGGTGGACGCCAAGCCAGGTGCCGGCGGGGCGTACTACATCTTCACCGCCAAGCTGGGTTCCAAGGCAAGCCCGAAAGCCGTCTTCCAGCTGAACTGACTTTCCGCGGGGTCTTTACAGGAAGCGGTCCAGCAGGCTGGCCTCTGCCATCCGGCTGAGGCCTTCCCGGACCGTGCGTGCGCGCTGGTCGCCGATGCCGTCGACGGTCATGAGGTCGTCAATGGTGGCCGCCATCAGGAACTGCAGCCCGCCGAAGTGGTCCACCAGGCGGTCGGCAACAGCCTTGGGAACCGCCTTCAGGCCGGACAACAGCCGGTAGCCGCGGGGCTGGACCACGGCGTCGAGGTTCGCCTCCCCGCCGGCGAACCCCACGATGCCCGAAATCTTGCCGAGGTCAATCAGTTCGGTGGGACCGAGATTAACCAGCGCGCTGACGGCCTTTTCGATGTCCTCGGGCGAGGCGTCCGGGCTGGCGTAGTCGCGGATGATGACGTCGCTGCCCGGGCCCCGGCCCACTGTCAGCTCATCGAGCTGGAGTGACAGGAGCCGGCCGTCTTCGCCCAGCTCCAGGACGTACTGGGAGATTTCCTCGGAGATCCGGCGGACCATTTCCTGCCGTTGCAGGGTAACCGCCACGTCCCTGACAGTTACCATCGCCTCAATCTCCAGAGCCGACAGCGAACTGGTCACCTGGTCAAGGCGGGACCGGTAGCGTTCAAGGGTTGCAAGGGCCTGGTTGGCGCGGGCCAGGACCTTCTCCGAGCCCTCGAGCACATGCCGCAGGCCGTTTACGTACAGCGCGATGATCTGCATGGACTGGCTGACGGAGATGACCGGGACTCCGGTCTGGATGGCAACACGTTCGGCGGTGCGGTGCCGGGTGCCGGACTCCTGGGTCTCAATGCTGGAATCGGGCACCAGCTGGACGGCCGCACGCAGGATGTTCCCGGCGTCCCGGTCACAGATGATGGCGCCGTCCATCTTGGCGAGCTCACGGAGCCGGGTGGGCGAAAACTCGATGCCAATATCGAATCCGCCGGAGCAAATGGAGTCGACCGTCCGGTCCGAGCCCAGGACGATCAGCGCGCCGGTCCGGCCGCGGAGGATGCGCTCCAGTCCGTCACGAAGGGGAGTTCCGGGTGCCACTCTGCCCAGAGTCGCCCTAAGTGATTCCTCGGGGCTCCGCGCCATAGATATTCCCTTCAAAGGTGCGGACCGCCGCCCGCAAGATGCCGGCTTTTTACACTTGCCGGCAGGATAAAAAGTGCTCATTTTCCCGCAAGCTCAATGATAGGGGCAAGAACTCCAACTTCCGCACGGGCAAGCCCCAAAGTGCCCCATTAAGGGGGTTCCTGAAAGTACCGCCGAACCGGCCTGTCCTGCAGCCCGGTGATGGCCACTTTGCCCCTGGTTAGCCCGGGACCCGGGGAAGCGCCTGGCCGCCAGGTCCCAGGGAAGTGATGGTCCTGGTGGTGCTGTCCCAGTGCCTGGCGGCGGTGCACTGGGCCTCCATTCGCAGCTCAAGCAGGTCCAGCGCCGTCGCTACGAGATGCCCGGGAACCTGGCGGGCGAGGGTGACATGCGGCGTCCAGGCATCTGGCCGGGTGAGCGGCAATGCGCCTGCCGCCCGATCATGGAGGGCCCGGTGCAGGTCAAGGAGTGCCGCCGTTACCACAACCGAGCGGGCAAGGACATACCTGCCGGCCCCCGAAGCGAAAACCTGGACTCAGGAGAACCCGATGCCCAGCGGCAGTCCCTGCCAGAGGTCATCGGCGTTGTCCGGCACCGTCAGGTCCTGGCCGGCGGCAAGGGTGATATGCGGGCTGTTGCTGGCGGACGTATGGCCCGCCTGGCTGGGAACGCCGGCAGCGGCGAGCCTTGCCCAGTCGGCCCTGATGAGGGAATCGGAAGAGGCGTCCAGGACCAGCTCGATGCTGCGCATGAACAAATCATGCCGTTACCGCAGCTTCATCCGGGAAAGGGCTGGCGTGCGCGCTCCCGGAGCATGCGCTCCAGATCCCTGCTGACGGCGGCCAGCGACGCCGCCCGCAGCGCCTTCAGCTCCACCGCCGTCTGGGTGCCGCGGCCCGCAGAGCTTGCATTACGGTCCTGGTCCCGCGCGGAGTCCGGACCGGTGGTGATGGGATCGAAAAACAGCTTGCCCTGCGTCGTCATGGTGCCAACCTAACCGCCTGCCGTTTCCCGGTTTTGAACGGTTGGTTTCACGGGCGTTAAGCGGGCACGGAGCCGGTTTGCGGTGCTGCGATAAACTTGTACCTTGGCTGTCCGCCGGCCCGCCTACCGGCCCCGCGGCCCGCCGTTCCGTTAAGTGCAGTGCCTGGAGCGCAGTGCTTCGAAAGGCGCCGCCAGCGCCTGGGCAATCCCAACCGCAGCGAAAGTAGCACCGTGTCCCAAGATGTCCTGACCCCCGCCCGGATCTCCGCGATTCACAAAGAGGCCGGCCGCCGCAGGACCTTTGCTGTCATCTCGCACCCCGACGCCGGCAAGTCCACGCTCACGGAAGCGCTCGCCCTGCACGCCAAGGTCATCGGGACCGCCGGCGCCTCCAGCGGCAAGGCGAACCGCAAGGAAACGGTCTCCGACTGGATGCAGATGGAAAAGGACCGCGGCATCTCCATCAGTTCCGCCGCCCTACAGTTCTCCTACCGGGACACGGTCATCAACCTGCTGGACACCCCCGGCCACGCCGACTTCTCGGAGGACACCTACCGCGTGCTCGCCGCCGTCGACTGCGCCGTGATGCTCGTGGACGCAGCCAAGGGCCTGGAAACCCAGACCATGAAGCTGTTCGAAGTCTGCAAGCAGCGCAACCTGCCCATCATCACGGTCATCAACAAGTGGGACAGGCCCGGCCTGGATGCGCTGGCCTTGATGGACGAGATCACCGAACGCACCGGCCTGCAGCCCATGCCCCTGACCTGGGCTGTCGGCATCTCTGGCGACTTCCGCGGTGTCTGGGATCTCCGCAACGACCGCTTTGCCCGCTTCCAGCGCAACAACGCCGGCGCGCAGATCGCCATCACCGAATACTTCACCCCGGAGGAAGCCGCGGAAAGCCAGGGCAGCAACTGGTCCGACGCCGTGGACGAGGCCGGCCTGGTGATCGAATCGAACCTGGAATTCGACGTCGACGCCTTCCACGCCGGCAAGGCAACCCCCATCCTGTTCAGCTCCGCCGCCCTCAACTTCGGCGTCAAGGAACTGCTGGACGCACTGGTGGACTTCGCCCCGCCGGCGGCGCCGCGCCCCGATGTGGACGGCAGCCCCCGCCCCGTCGAATCGCCGTTCTCCGGGTTTGTGTTCAAGGTGCAGGCCGGCATGAACAAGGCCCACCGCGACCACGTTGCCTTCATCCGCGTCTGCTCCGGTGTCTTCGAGCGCGGCATGGTGGTCACCCAGACCCGCACCGGCAAGTCCTTTGCCACCAAGTACGCCCAGCAGGTGTTCGGGCGGGAACGCGAAGTCATTGACGAGGCGTACCCGGGCGACGTGGTGGGACTGGTAAACGCTTCATCCCTGCGCGTTGGCGACAGCTTGTACCTCGAGGAGCCGGTGGAGTATCCGGCCATCCCGCTGTTCGCCCCGGAACACTTCCAGGTGGCGCGTTCGAAGGACCCCAGCAAGTTCAAGCAGTTCCGCCGCGGCATCGAGCAGCTCGAGCACGAGGGCGTCATCCAGGTGCTCCGTTCCGACGTCCGTGGCGACCAGGCGCCGGTGCTTGCCGCCGTCGGACCCATGCAGTTCGAGGTGGTGGAGGACCGCATGGCGCACGACTTCAGCGCCCCCATGCGCCTGGAACGCCTGCCCTACTCGCTGGCCAGGATTTCGACGGCGGAGGCCATGC
Organism: Arthrobacter sp. Y3221159; assembly: GCF_059089885.1. Lineage (NCBI taxonomy): Bacteria > Bacillati > Actinomycetota > Actinomycetes > Micrococcales > Micrococcaceae > Arthrobacter > Arthrobacter sp. Y3221159. The sequence continues at coordinate 119,120 of NZ_JBNHFC010000010.1, read as the reverse complement.
CGGCGCTGGCCAACGTGCCGGGCGCCGAGGTGCTGCTGCGGTCCGACGGCGAATACCTCGCCCTGTTCAACGACGTCTGGGCGCTGCGGCGGATCGAAAAGAACCACCCGGACCTCATCCTGGTGCCCATCGGCACGCACAACCCCGCGAAGTAAGGCACCATGACATTGAATCCATCACCTGTCCGCGCCGTTGTGACCGGCGCCGGTACCGTCAACCCGCTCGGATCCTCGGTTGCCGAAACCTGGGCCGCCCTGGTAGCCGGAAAATCAGGCATTGCCGCGCTGGACGCAGAGTGGGCGGAGCAGCTTCCGGTGAAGATCGCCGGCCAGGCCCCAGCTGACCTTTCCGGCCACCTCAGCACCCGCGAGATCAAACGGATGGACCGTTGCGGCCAGCTGGCGCTCATCGCAGCGCGCGAAGCGTGGGCCCAGGCCGGCGCCCCTGAAGTGGACCCCGAACGCTTCGCCGTGGTGATCGGCTCCGCTTACGGCGGCCTGGGGTCCACCCTTGAACAGGACCGGACCCTGGCCGAGTCCGGCCCCCGCAAGGTGTCGCCCCACACACTGACCCGGCTCATGGTGAACGGCCCGGCGGCCTGGGTGTCCATCGACCTCGGCGCCCGCGGCGGCGCCCGCACGCCGGTCAGCGCCTGTGCCTCCGGGGCTGAGGCGATTGTGCAGGCGGCGGAGATGATCCGCTCCGGTGCGGCCGACGTCGTGATTGCCGGCGGCGTGGACGCGTCCGTCAACGACCTCGTGATCACCGGTTTTTCGCAGATCCGCGCTTTGTCCACCCGCTCCGATGAGCCGGCGCGCGCCTCCCGCCCGTTCGACGGCGGCCGGGACGGTTTTGTGCTGGCCGAGGGCGCCGGTGTGGTGGTGCTGGAGAGCGAGGACCACGCGCGAGCCCGCGGAGCGGCGGTGCTGGGTGCGGTGGCCGGCGGAGCCGTCACCTCCGACGCCAACGACATTGTGGCAGCGGACCCTGCCATGCAGCGGCGCGTGATGCAGAAGGCCCTGGAATCGGCCGGAATGCAGCCCGCGGACATCGGCTTCGTCCACGCCCACGCAACATCCACGCCCGTGGGGGACCGGCTGGAAGGCCAGGCCATCAACGCGATCTTTGGCGCGGACGTGCCGGTGACCTCCACCAAGGGGCACACCGGCCACCTGCTGGGCGGCGCCGGCGCGCTGGCCGCCGTCGTGGTCCTGGAGGCGCTGCGCACGGGCCAGCTTCCGGGGACCCTCAACGTCGAAGAGCTGGACCCGGAAGTGGACCTTAACGTCGTCACCGACGACGTCCACACCCTCCGGGCAGGATATTCCCCGGCCGGGCTGGTGAACGCCTTCGGCTTTGGCGGGCACAGCGTCGCCCTGGTCATCACCGGCCGGTAGGCGCCGCCCGGAAACCTCCGCTGGAAATGCTGGAGCGGTGCCGGGAACGCCGTATCGCTACAACGCTCCGGCACCGCTCGGGCAATCCGGATGTAAAGGGGCGTCAGGCCCGACTGGGAACCGGAGCCGCCAGCACGGGCTCCTCGTCCGGGGCAACCTCCCCGCCGTCAGTGCGCCTTTCCTTGAGGAAGTAGACCATGCCGGCAGCGATGGTGGATGCGGCGGCCAGGGCGAACAGGCCGGGGATGACGCTGCCGGTCTGTTCCTTGATGATGCCGAAGCCGAAGGGGGCAACGAAGCCGCCCAGGTTGCCCAGCGAGTTGATGATGGCGATCGCGGGGGCAAGCACCAGCGGGTGCAGCCCGGACTGTGGGATGGTCCAGAACAGGGGCGAAGCGCTCTTGAAGCCCATGGCCGCGATGGCGAGGAACACCAGGGCCATGACCGGCGAAGCCACGGCGGCCGCGAAGGTGCCAACGGCGGCCACCAGGAGCGCCACCACCAGCAGAGGACGCTTGGACTTTGCCTTGTCCTGCAGCTTGGCGGCAAAGTACATCGCAAACACGGCGCAGACCCACGGGATGGAGGAAAGGAATCCGACGGTGAGGTCCGTGGTCCCGGGAATCTGCTTGATGATGCTGGGAAGCCAGAAAGTGTTGGCGTAGATGGAAAGCTGCACCGAGAAGTAGATGCCGCACAGCAGCAGGATCTGCGGGTTCAGGAGCATCTTCCAGCGGTTGGCCTTGCCGGCGTGGGCCTGGGAGTGCTGTGCATCCTCAGCGGCGATTGCCTCTGACAGTGCATCCTTCTCGGCTGTGGACAGCCACTTGGCGTCCTTGATTTTGGCATCCAGGACAAAGAACACTGCGAAGCCCACCACGACGGACAGTGCGCCTTCGAAGCCGAAAAGCCACTGCCAGCCCCGCAGGCCAAGAGCCCCGTGGAGGCTCAGCAGCATCCCGGCGATGGGGCCCGAAATTGCCGCGGCGATGGAGGACCCGGCGATGAAGATGGCCGTGGCCTTGCCACGCTGGCCGGCCGGGACCCAGCGGGCGAAGTAGAAGATGACGGCGGGGAAGAACCCGGCCTCGGCGGCGCCCAGCAGGAAGCGCAGGACGTAGAACATGGTTTCGTTCTGCACGAAAGCCATGAGGAAAGAAACAGTGCCCCAGCTGATCATGATCCGGGTCAGCCACACTTTGGCGCCGTACTTTTCCATCATGACGTTGCTGGGGAGTTCGAAGATGGCATAGGCGATGAAGAACAGCCCGGCGCCGAAACCGTAGGCGGCAGCGCCGATTCCAACATCAGCCTGGAGGTGGTCCTGGGCGTAGCCGATGTTGGAGCGGTTCAGCTGGTTGCAGACCAGCATGACCAGCATGATGGGCAGCACGCGCTTGAAGAATTTTTTCGTGGCCGAGGCCACGTCCGTGACGGCATTGTCCACAGACATCATCGAATGTTTCCTTTGGGGGTTGGGTAACGCAGGGCGGCTGCGGGGCGATGGGATGTGGGGCCCGCCACAGCGACTCCACTACTTTAGGTTCCCGATGTGATGCGCGTCCAACACGCAATCCGCATCGCTTCATGCCCTGTCGGCATGGTCGCCCCGGAAGAGGCGACACCGGGACGCCCCTGCCGCGGCGGCGCGGGAGGGGAGCGCCAAATTCGGGTCAGTCTGTTTCTGGTCCCTGGCAAAGTGGCACTCGTCATCGCAGTCGGCGCCTACGGGTGCCGGGTCGTTGCCGGCGAGGGGACGCGGCTGCGCGGCAAATGCAGCCGCGCTTGCATGTGTGCGTTCGAGGAGGGCCGTTTGGGCATTCATGGGGGCTCCAAGGTGGAATTCCGCACGGCCGGCCTCTGTTGCGGGGAGGTTCCGGCCGTGCGGAAGTTGATGCCGGCGTACTGCCGGGAAGGCGCAGTGGATTGCGGCTTACCTGACCAGGCAGGGCCGCTTCGGGTCGAAGGACCAGCCTTCGATGTAGTACTGCATGCCGATGCTGTCATCGCGGGCGTCCAGGCCGTGCTCGAGGTACAGCTGGTGCGCCTTGTCCAGGGCATCCCGGTCCAGCTCAATGCCCAGCCCCGGGGCGTCAGGCACCTCGATGGCGCCGCCCTTGATCTGCAGCGGTTCCCTGGTGAGGCCCTGGCCGTCCTGCCAGATCCAGTGCGTGTCCAGCGCGGTGATTTCGCCCGGGGCAGCAGCGCCGGTGTGCGTGAACATGGCCAGCGAGATGTCGAAGTGGTTGTTCGAGTGCGAGCCCCAGGTGAGTCCGAACTCGTTGCACAGCTGTGCCACCTGGACCGAGCCATGCATGGTCCAAAAGTGCGGGTCCGCCAGCGGGATGTCCACGGCGTTGCTGCGGATGGCATGGGACATTTCCCGCCAGTCGGTGGCGATCATGTTGGTGGCCGTCTTCAGGCCTGTGGCCCGGCGGAACTCCGCCATCACCTCGCGGCCGGAGAACCGGCCTTCGGCGCCGCAGGGGTCCTCGGCGTAGGCCACGACGCCCTGCATGCGCTTGCCCAGGCGGATGGCGTCCTCGAGGAGCCAGCCGCCGTTCGGGTCCAGGGTGACCCGGGCTTCCGGGAAGCGTTTGGCGAGGGCCGTGACCACGTCCACTTCTTCGTCGCCGGACAACACGCCGCCCTTGAGCTTGAAGTCGCTGAAGCCGTAACGCTCCTGCGCGGCCTCGGCCAGGGCGACGACGGCGTCCGGAGTCATGGCCTCCTGGCGGCGGAGCTTTTCCCACCGGTCGGCGGGCGCGTCCTCCACCAGGTAGGGCAGGTCCGTGCGTGCGTGGTCGCCGACGAAGAACAGGTAGCCGAGCATCGGCACGGACGTGCGCTGCTGGCCATCGCCGAGCAGTTCCGCCACCGGCACGCCGAGGTACTGGCCGTGCAGGTCCAGCAGGGCTGATTCGACGGCGGTGACGGCGTGGACCGTGGTGCGCAGGTCGAAGGTCTGCAGGCCGCGCCCGCCGGCGTCCCGGTCTGCGAACTCAGCCGCCACCTCACGCAGGAGCGAGCGGTAGCGTGCCACCGGCTTCCCGTTGATGAGGGCACCGGCTTCCTCGATTGTGGTGCGGATTTTCTCGCCGCCGGGAACCTCGCCCAGGCCGGTGCGCCCGTCCGAATCGGTGATGATCACAACGTTGCGCGTAAAGAAAGGGCCGTGGGCGCCGCTGAGGTTCATCAGCATGCTGTCGTAGCCCGCAACCGGTACTACCTCGACTCCGGCGATGGTGGGCTGGCGGCTCATGCGCTGACCTCTGCTTTCTCTGCGGCGGGAACCACGTCGCCGTTGATGCGGCGGTTGAGGTGCCAGGGGTTGGCGTCCCGGAGGGCCTCGGGGAGCAGTCCCTGGGGGATGTTCTGGTAGGCGACCGGGCGGAGGAACCGGTTGATGGCGAGGGTGCCCACGGAGGTGGTGCGGGTGTCGGAGGTGGCGGGGAACGGGCCGCCATGGACCATCGCGTGGCCTACCTCGACGCCGGTGGGCCAGCCGTTGACGATGATGCGGCCCACCTTCTGTTCCAGGACGGGGATCAGGGGTGCCGCCATCGGGTAGTCCGCTTCGGTAAGGTGCAGGGATGCGGTGAGCTGGCCCTCGATGCGGCCGGCGGCCTGCAGCAGGTCCTGGACGTTCTTGTACCGGATGACCAGGGACGCGGCGCCGAAGATCTCCTCGTGCAGGACGTGGTTGCTGATGAACTGGTCCACGCCGGTGCCGAAGATGGCGGGTGCGGGGGCGTTCTGCGTCGGGCCAGGGGTGCCCTGGCCAAGGAGTTCGACGCCGTCGGCCTTGCCGAGCGCTTCGGTTCCGGCGTTCCAGGACCCCGCGATGCCCTCGGTAAGCATGGTCTGCCCCGAGCAGGCTGCCACGGCGCGTGCGACGGCGGCGGCGAGTTTGTCGCCTGCCTCGCCTTCGGGGGCGAACAGCAGGCCGGGGGAAGTGCAGAGCTGGCCGGAGCTGCCGGTGACGGCGGTGACGTAGGCGGCGGCGAGGGCGTCGACGTCACCTGCGAGGGCGCCGTCGAACACGAAGACCGGGTTTAGGGAGGACATCTCGGCGTAGACCGGAATGGGCTCGGGCCGGGCGGCGGCGGTCTTCATGAGCGCGACGCCGGCAGCCTGGGAGCCGGTAAACCCGACGGCCTTGATGGCGGGATCGGAAACGAGGGCCTGGCCGATGCTGGCGCCGGGGCCGTAGATCACGGAGAACACGCCCGGGTGCAGGCCGAAGTCCTTGACGGCCTTCGTGACTGCCTGGCCGACAAGTTCGCTGGTGCCGGGGTGGGCGTTGTGCGCTTTGAAGACCACGGGACAGCCTGCGGCCAGGGCCGACGCGGTGTCGCCGCCGGCGGTGGAGAAGGCCAACGGGAAGTTGCTGGCGCCGAAGACGGCGACCGGCCCGAGCGGGATCTGGCGCTGGCGGATGTCGGGGCGGGGGAGAGGGGTGCGGTCCGGGATGGCGGGGTCAATGCGGACGCCGCGGAAGTCGCCCTGGCGGACGACGTTCGCGAACAGGCGCAGCTGGCCGGTAGTGCGGGCGCGTTCGCCCTGGAGCCGGGCCGCGGGCAGCCCGGTTTCCTGGCCGGCGCGGATGATCAGTTCGTCGCCGATGGCTTCGATGTTGTCAGCGATGGCGTCCAGGAACGCGGCGTGCGTTTCCGGGTCAAGGGTGCTGAAGGACGGGTAGGCCTCCTTCGCGGCGGTGGTGGCGGACTTGAGCTGCTCTTCGGTCAACAGTGTGTACGCGGGCTCCAGCGCCTCGTTGGTGGCGGGGTTGAAGCCGAAGGTTGTCTTGCCGTCGCCGACGACGGTCTGTCCGGCGATCAGGGAGTGTCCGGTGAGGGTCACGTGGGTTCCTCCTGTGTAGCGGTGTAGCAGGGACGGTCAGGAAACGCGTGCGATGAGGGCTTTGAGGTCTGCCAGGTCCTTCTCGGCCATGTTCTGCAGCGGGGGACGGACGGGGCCTGCGGAGCGGCCGATGGCGCCCAGGCCGCCCTTGACGATTGAGACGGCGTAGCCCTTCACGCGGTCACGGATGTCCAGGTAGGGGATCACGAAGTCGTTGAGCTTCTGGTTGACGGCCGCACGGTCGTTGTTGCGGACATCCTGGTAAAAGTCCAGTGCGAACTGCGGGACGAAGTTGTACATGGCGCTGGAGTAGGTGCTCATGCCCAGCTGCAGCAGCGGAAGGGCGAAGGTCTCTGCGGTGGGAAGGCCGCCGAGGTAGAACAGCCGGTCGCCGAGCTTGGCGTAGACGCGGGCGTCGTGTTCCAGGTCACCCACGCCGTCCTTGAAGCCGATCAGGTTCTCGTGGCGGTCCGCCAGGGTGGCCACGGTGGTGTCCTTGTAGATGGCGTTGGCGCGGTTGTAGATGATGACGCCAAGGGAGGTGGAGCTGCAGACGGCGCTGACGTGGTCGATGAGTCCGCCCTGGTCCGCTTCGGTCAGGTATGGCGGGAGCAGCAGGATGCCTTCGGCGCCCGCAGCTTCGGCAGCCTGGGCGTTCTCGATGGCCTGGGCGGTGGAGCCGCCTGCGGAGGCCAGCACGGGAACCTGTCCGCCCACCTCGTCAACGGCGGCACTGACCACGCGGGCGGATTCCGCCGGGGTCAGGGAGAACCCTTCGCCAGTGCCGCCTGCTGCGAAGAGGCCCGCAACGGGGAAGCTGGCCTGCCAGGCGAGGTGCTTGCGGTAGTTCTCCTCATCGAACTGCAGTGCGGCATCAAAGGACGTTACCGGGAACGACAGCAGGCCGTCTTTCAGGGTGTTTGCCAGTTCCTGGGGGGTGTACTTTGCCACGATCTTGTCCTCTTGGTTCGAGCGCCTACTGGCCGCGGGTGATGAATTCCTGTTCAGGTTAGGCAGGCGATGCAATGCCTGTCTAAGTGCACTTTTGAATGCATTGATACCTTTAGCGCATTGCGGCTGATTCTTCGGTGCTCACTCCATAGCGAACTCGAAGTCCCGCAGGAGGCGGGACAGTGCGGGGTTGGTGATCCTGCGGTTCCAGATGGCGTGCAGTTCCACCTGCCCGCCGTGGTTGTCTGGTAACCGCAGGAACTCCACGCCTTTGATCCCCAGCAGGGTGGCGGAATGCGGCACGAATGCGACGCCGCGTTTGGCTGCAACCAGCGAGACCATGGTCAGCACCTGGCTCACCGTGTGGACCACGTTGGCGTGGTGGATGGGAAGGGTCCTCACCACGAGGTCGTAGAAGTAGCGGGCCTGGATGGGTGAATGCATGATGAGCGGCTCGTCCTTGAAGTCCTCAGCCGTGATCTCCCGCGCCAGAAGCGTCAGGGGGTGTCCGGCGGGAACCGCAAGGACCAGCGACTCCTGGTACAGCAGGTGGGAGTCGAACGTTTCCCGGTCGAATGGCGGCCGGGCGAGTCCGAGATCCAGTTCCCCGGACATCAGCCGGCTGATCTGCTCCCCGGTGACGAGCTCCTGCAAATCCACATCCACGTCCGGGATGATTGCCGCAATCTCTTCCAGCATCGGGCCAAGGATACTGAAGCCGCTCGCAGCGGTGAATCCGATGCGCAGAACGCCTGACCTTCCCGAAGCTATCCGGCGCGCCGAGACCGGGGCGCGTTCGGCCAGCGCCATGAGGCGTCGGGCTTCCTCAAGGAAAGTCTTGCCTGCGTTTGTCAGTTCGACTTTCCGGTTGTCGCGCTCCAGTAGTTCGGCCCCGATGATCTTTTCCAGCTTTTGGATCTGACGGCTGAGCGGGGGCTGTGTCATGTTGAGGCGTTCGGCCGCCCGGCCGAAATGCAATTCCTCAGCAACGGCGATGAACCCTGCCAGTTGGTCGAATGTGAACATGATGCCTTCCAGGTATCACTTGATGCAGTTTTGGGCTTAGACAGGCATCATAACTCCTCCCTACACTCGACAAAGCGAACGGGGTGACCCGGTTCACAGATTATCCGGACCCCCGCCCGGAGACTTATCGAGGAGTTCCAATGAAGCACTTCCCCACACGCCGCGCCGTCCTTGGCGCGGCATCAGCCATCACCCTCCTGGCCATGACCGCCTGCGGCAACGTCGCCGGCGGCAGTGCCGCCAACACGTCGAAATACCCCAGCGGCCCTGTGACACTCACGGTCGGCCAGGCTGCGGGCGGCAGCACCGACCTCATCGCCCGGGCCCTTGCCGAAGGAGCCACCAAGACCCTCGGCGCCCCGATGCCGGTCGTGAACAAGCCCGGTGCCAACGGCGCCCTGGCCACCAAGGAAGTCGCAGGGAAGCCCGCCGACGGCCAGGAACTCGTCCTGCTGACAGCCTCCCTGGTCACCATCACCCCCCTTGCCGTCAGCGCGGACGAGGCCGTCAACATTGACGATCTGGATGTCATCGCCGGGCTTTCGCAGGACGACTACGTGCTCGTCGCCAGCACGGACTCCGGCTTCAAGAGCTTCAAGGACGTCACCGACGCCGGGCGCAACGTCACCTTCGGCACCACCGGCGTCGGCACGGGCAGCCAGCTGGCCCAGACCGTTCTCTTCAAGCAGGCCAACGTCCAGGGCACCGACGTCCCGTTCGACAGCGGCAAGCCTGCCTTGACCGCCGTCATGGGCAACCAGGTTGAGCTGGCGACCATCCAGCTCGGCGAGGCAATGCCCCAGATCGAAGCAGGCAAGGTTTCACCGCTGCTCGTCTTCTCGGAAGGGCGCAACAGCTTCCTTCCCGATGTTCCGTCCGCAAAGGAGGCCGGATACGACGTTCCCGTGGCCCAGTACCGGGCAGTGGCAGCGCCTAAGGGTACCCCGCAGGACGTGAAGGACAAGCTGCTCGCCGCGTTCCAGGAAACCTTCAAGTCGGACGCCTACAAGGAGTTCAACGAGAAGAACATGCTGACCCCCAAGGAAATTTCCGGTGAAGAAGTTGTCAGCGAGTGGAAGGGCTATGCAGCGAAGTACAAGGAACTGGTGGAGAAGTACGACATCAGCCTGAGCGGAAACAAGTAGCAGCAATGGAGACCACTCCAGCAGTGTCCGCCGGACGGGACGGCAGCTCAGCCGTCCCGTCCGGCGGGGACGCCCGCAACGACCTGCCCGAAGCGCTGACCCCGGAACAGCTGGCCGCCCAGTGGGAGGCGGAAAAGCCCCCCGCGGCAGGCGCCCTCGCCAACGCCGGCTCATCCCTGGTGGTGCTCGGCGTCGGAACCGGCGCGCTCGTCCTGTCGGTAGCCATGGGCCTGGGCACCCCCGCAAGCCCGCAACCGGGCCTCTGGCCGTTCATGATCAGCTGCGTCATGGTGGCGCTGGGGCTTTTCCAGCTGATCCTGGGCCGGCACAACCGGGACGCGGAAAAGTTCACCCGGATGTCTGCCGCCCCGCTCACCGGACTGCTGACGCTCGCAGCCATGGTGGCGCTGATGCCGCTTATCGGATTCGAGATCCCCGCCCTGATCCTCTGCATCATCTGGATGCGGTTCCTCGGCGGTGAGACCTGGCGGTCCACGCTCCTGGTCAGTGCGCTCGTCGTCGCCGCGTTCTACGGGATTTTCGTCCTGGCGCTCGACACCTCCATTCCCCACCTCTTCTAGGAGACCACCATGGATTTCCTGAATCCTGTGATCAACGGATTTTCAGTCGTCCTGGAGCCGACGAACCTCCTCTACTGCGTGGTCGGCGTCGTCATCGGCATGCTGATCGGCGTGCTGCCCGGATTGGGGCCGGCGGCAACCATCGCCATCCTGCTTCCGCTGACCTACGGCGTGGAACCTGTCACCGCCATCATCATGCTTGCCGGCATCTTCTACGGCGCCCAGTACGGTGGCACCATCACCTCGGTCCTGCTGCGCCTTCCCGGCGAGGCGTCCTCCGTGGTCACCGTTTTCGACGGCTATCAGATGGCCCGGCAGGGCCGTGCCGGCACTGCTCTTGGCCTCGCCGCCATCGGGTCCTTCGTAGGCGGTACGGCAGCGATCGTCGGCCTGACCTTCCTGGCCCCCCTCGTTGCCAGCTTCGCGCTGGACTTTGGCCCGCCCGAGTACTCCGCGCTGGCCTTGCTGGGCATCCTGCTGGTTGCCACCATCAGCAGCGGCGCAAAGGCTAAGGCGCTGATCGCCGCAGCCGTCGGCCTCCTGCTCGCCACGGTAGGCCGTGACATGTTCACCGGCGAAAGCCGCTTCACCTTCGGCAGCCTCCAGCTTGCCGACGGCATCGACTTCGTTCCGATCGCCATGGGCATCTTTGGCCTCGGCGAGATCCTCTACAACCTGGAGGAACGGCACCGCGCTGCCAAAGCGCCGTCGAAGGTCTCCAATGTCTGGCCGTCGAGGGGGGACCTGAAGCAGGCCTCCGGAGCAATCGGACGCGGTTCAGTGCTGGGGTTTTTCCTGGGCATCCTGCCCGGCGGCGGCGCCACCATCGCCTCCATGGCCTCCTACGCCATGGAGAAGAAGCGCGCCAAGCAGCCGGAGCGATTCGGCAAGGGCGCGCCCGAGGGTGTCGCCGGACCGGAAACCGCAAACAACGCGGCAGCGACGTCGTCGTTCATTCCGCTCCTGACCCTCGGTATTCCCGCAAACGCCACCATGGCCTTGATGTTCGGTGCACTGCTGATCCAGGGCGTCACGCCCGGTCCGCAGCTCGTAGAGCAGAACCCGGAGCTGTTCTGGGGCGTGGTGAACTCGATGTACATCGGCAACATCCTGCTCCTGATCATGAGCCTGCCGCTGGTGGGAATCTTCGTGCGGATCCTTCGGGTCAGGGCGGCCATCCTGGCTCCGATCACCGCGCTGATCACGCTGCTGGGCGCGTACACGATCAACAACAGCATGTTCGATGTCACGCTGGTGGTGTTCTTCGGGGTCGTGGGCTACCTGATGAAGAAGTTTGGCTTTGAACCCGGACCGCTGGTCCTGGCCTTCGTTCTTGGCGAACTGCTGGAAAACTCGCTGCGGCGCTCGCTGCTCGTCTTCGGCGGTGACCCCACCGGATTCCTCACCCGCCCCATCTCGGCAACCTTGCTGATGGTCTTCGTCCTGGTGGCCGTGCTGCCGGGAATTCGGAGCCTGATCGCCAAGCGCAAGGGCACCGTGGCTTCGGCCGCCACCAACAAGATCAAGGAGAAGGTATGAGCATCATCGTTGGATTCGTTCCCACGCCGGCAGGTGAAGCAGCTCTCGCCGCAGGCATTTCCGAGGCGAAGCTCCGCAACCAGGAGCTCATCATCGTGAACTCGGCCCGCCAGGGCGCGCTCATGGACAAGTCCGTGGCCGCTGAGGGCGTTTTGGCCGATGCCGCGAAGCGCGCAGCGGACGCGGGCGTGGAGGCGAGGGTTATCCAGCCGCCCTATCAGCACGACCTCGCCGACGAGTTCCTTGACGTTGCCAGGCAGGAGGACGCCTCGCTGATCGTCATCGGCCTGCGGCACCGCACCCAGGTGGGCAAGTTCATCCTGGGCAGCCACGCGCAGCAAATCCTGATGCAGGCGGACCGGCCGGTGCTCGCTGTCAAGGCCGACGGCGGAAACTTCTAGCAGCGGGAGGACGGAAGCAGCATGTACAGGCACAACCCGGTCCGGCGGGCAGCACTTCCCCAGGCGCCGGTGCCCGACTGGTCAAAACTCGCCAGGGACGATTACGTGGAGGTGCGCACCTCCCGCGGGGAGGTGATCGCTGGAACCATTGACATGATCGCCGCAAACCGGAGTGTCTTCTGGGTGGTCCGCAGCGACGGTGCCGGCCGGACCATGGTGTATTCGGGCGACGACGTCTCAGTCACCAAGGTGGCCAGGCAGCGGGAGTTTGCCGCTGCCTAGCTGCGCCTGTGGAGGAAAAGCCGGTGTTCCCAGCAGGGGCCGCCGGCTTTTTACGTTCGACGGCGGACCTGTTCCGCAAGTGCGTCGAGGGCCGGGACCTGCCCCTTGACGAGCTTCAGCCGGGCCTCGTGCTCGGGGAACCAGCGGGCGTCGTCGATTTCAGGGTACTGCTGGATCCGGCCGGAGCCCTTGGGCCATTCCAGCGGAAAGGTGTTGCTGGTGATGGGTCCAGGCCGGAAGTCCTGCTCAGCCGTGAACACGGTGATGATCTTGCCGGAGGGCTGCCTGAAGTCACCAAGATGGTGGTAGTCAGCGTCCGGCGCCGCGGTGCCCATCTCCTCGGCAAATTCGCGCTGGGCGGCCACCAGCGGGTCCTCATCATCCGTGTACTCGCCCTTGGGGATGGACCAGGCATGAGTGTCCTTGCGGGCCCAGAACGGCCCGCCCATGTGCGCGATCCACACCTCCAGTCCCGCGGGCCCGCCGTGCGCCCTTCTGTACAACAGGATTCCTGCGCTTCGTACCGGCATATCTCCTCCAGTGGTGCGGCCTGGTGTGGCCAAAAACGTCCCGAATCCGCCGTCCGGTGTTAACCCGCAGTTCACGGTGCTGTTTTAGGTTATTCCTTCAAGCACTCTGCTCGAAGGGGACCCGTCATGGCCAATATTGCTGAAGTGTTGGGTCGGCTGACGCCGGAAGAACTTGATGAGCTCCGCGGCCTGGGCCCGCAGGGCCACTTGCCGCGGCATCTCCGGGATGCCTTGGACCGGGCTGCGGGCGGCCCCGGTTCAGGGCGGGGCTATTACGTCCCCACCGGCAACGTCAGCGCCACGGGCGGTCCGCTGCTGGCGCTGCGCAGCGACGTGTCCGGCTGGCTTTTCAATTCCCACCGCGACGAACCGGACCAGCTTCCACAGCACTAGGCGGTAGGCAGCGCCCCTCCTGTTGTCCGTGGTCAGGATGCCGCCGGCAGGGTGAATGTAACGGTGGTGCCTTTCCCGGGTTCGCTGGCAAGGGTGATGGAGCCGCCATGCCCTTCCACAATGGTCTTGCTCACCGGCAGTCCCAGGCCCGCCCCGGGGATGGCCGTTGCCCGCGACCGGGCGGAACGGAAGAACTTGGTGAAGGCCTGCTCCTGCTCGTCCGCGTCCATCCCCACGCCGGAATCGGAGATGGAACAGGTGAGCTGACCGCCGCTTTTACGTGCCCAAACGGTGATGCGGCCTCCGCCCGGCGAGTACTTGACCGCATTGGAGAGCAGGTTCCGGACAACCTGCCGGATCCGTCCCGGGTCAGCGCGGGCCGGCAGCGGCTGTTCGACGTCAAGGTCGAGCTGGAGTCCGTTCAGGGACGCCTTGGGAACCGCCGCGCCGACCACTTCGGTCACCAGTTGCGCCAGGTCTGCCTCTTCCAGTGAAAGGTCCACCCGTCCCGACGCAACGGCTATCAGGTCGTTGACCAGGGCCAGCAGGTGCCCGGCGTTCCGGTGGACCACCAGGAGTTCCTCCCGGATGTCCTCGTGGCCGGGCTCTTCCAGCACCAGCTCGAGGTAGCCGAGGATTGACGTCAGCGGTGTCCGCAGCTCATGGGAAACAGTTGAGACAAAGTCGTCCTTGGCGGCCAGGGCGCGGATCAGGGTTGTCACATCCACAAAGGTGACAACTGCGCCGCCGTCCTTCCCATTGTGGGCAGGGATGCCGTGGGCGCTGACGGAGTAGGCGTGCTGTTCCTGCGGGCCGCCCGCCCAGTACAGCTCGTCCCGGAACTCGTCGCCGGCGGCTGCGCGGGCAATGGGCGACGCGGTTGCGGGTACGGCAGAAGCGCGGTCCGGCAGAAGAAGGCCGTTGCCGGCATTTTTGCGGAGGGTGGCCAGCGCCGGGTCCGCCTGAAGTGCCTTGTTGGTCAGGACGGTGCAGCCGTTCCGGTCCACCACCCAGACGCCGATGCCAACGGCTCCCAGCACTGCGTCCAACAGCCGCTGCTTCCGGAAGCTTTCGGCGAGTGTCGCTTCCAGTACATGCTCTTTGTCCACCAGCTTTTGGCGCTGGTGGCGGACGGTCCGTGACACCACATGTGCTGTCACCGCGACGGCGGACAGGATAAGGGGCAGGACGAGGGTGCGGATCATGGAAGCTGACGTGGGGGGTGAACCGGCGACGGCGGAAGGCACCAGAGTGCTGAGTACCGTGCCAAGGATGGCCAAGAAGAGCATGTACCGGCGCGGTTGGGCGGCCAGCCAGACCACCGGGAAGACCAGCATCAGGCTCAGGACGTTGAACGGCGGTCCCCCCGCCTCCCTGGTGAACCCGATGGCCAGGCAGTCCAGGACCGGTATCGCTGCAAACGCGCCGGCTGGCAGCCGGCTCCACGGCAGGACTAGACAGGCGGCGAAGAGCAATGTATGGGCCAGAAGGGCCAGTTGGAACTGGTTGGTGGCCAAGGTTGCGGGGCTGAAGACCGCTGCGGCCACTGCCACAAGGACAACCGTCACCGTCAGGGGAAGTTGGCCCAGCACAATGCGGCTGCGGATTCCGAGGCCGTCGAACAGCCCGTCGAGATGGCCGATCACGGGCATATCCGCCGGCAGAGCCCCGGCACTGCCGGCACGGGCCGCGTCGATAGTGGATTCCACGGCTTGTTTCATTTCCGCCCCCAGCGCAAATACAGAAACCCCCGTCTGCATGAAGGCGCTTTTCCTCAGGCTACCGGTGAACCGGGGCGCGGTGAACAAGGAATTGCTTTTGTGTCCTGGACCGCCCACCGGCCGCCACCGCCAGGCACAGTGGGAGAGCTGGCTCGGACGGACGGGAGCGCTTACCCGATCAGGAGACTGAGTGCCTCCGTCAGATGGGATACCTCGCGCACCGAGAAGCCCGCAGGCACCGGACCCGGACCTGTATGGCTGGCGGGGACCACCGCGTGGGTGAACCCCAGCCGGTGCGCCTCCTGGATGCGCTGGTTGATCCCGGGCACGGGCCGGACCTCGCCCGCGAGCCCCACTTCGCCAAACGCGATCAGGCGGACCGGCAGGGGCTTGCGTGCCTTCGCTGATGCGACGGCCAGGGCAACCGCAAGGTCGGTGGCCGGCTCGCTGAGTTTCACCCCGCCCACGGTGGCCACGTAGGAGTCGTCCTTGTGCAGCAGGGTGCCGGCGCGCTGCTGCAGCACGGCCAGCAGCATGGAAACGCGCGAACTGTCCAGCCCGCTGGTGGCCCGGCGCGGCTGCGAGTTGGGGCTTTCGGCGAGCAGCGACTGCACCTCCGCGAGCAGCGGACGGCGGCCTTCCATGGTGACCGTGATGCACGTGCCGGAGACCGGGTCCTTGGTGCGGCTGACGAAGAGCCCGCTGGGATCGGCAAGGCCTTCAATGCCGTTCTCATTCAGGTCGAAGCATCCGACGTCGTCGGTGGGCCCGTACCGGTTCTTGACCGCGCGGAGCAGCCGCAGGCGGGAGTGCCGTTCGCCTTCGAACTGGCACACCACATCCACCAGGTGCTCCAGCAGCCGGGGCCCGGCGATGGAACCGTCCTTGGTCACGTGGCCCACCAGCAGCGTGGTCATGTTGCGGCGCTTGGCGGCGGCGATAATGGACGCCGCAACTTCCCGGACCTGAGACACACCGCCCGCGCTGCCATCCACGTCCGCGCTGCTGAGGGTCTGCACCGAGTCCACGATCAGAAGCCGCGGTTCGATCTTCTCCACCTGGCCCAGTGCCTGGCCAAGGTCCGTTTCCGCGGAGAGGTACAGGGATTCCGCCACGGCGTCGATCCGTTCGGCGCGAAGCTTCACCTGCGCAGCGGATTCCTCGCCGGTGACATAGAGGACGTCCTGGGCTGTCCGGGCGAACTTGGCCGCGACGTCGAGCAACAGGGTTGACTTGCCCACGCCGGGTTCACCGGCCAGCAGGATGACGGCGCCGGGAACCAGTCCGCCACCCAGTACCCGGTCCAGTTCATCCATTCCGGTGGGCATGAAGGCAGCGGTGGTGGCGTCCACCTCGGCAATGGGGCGGGCCGGGTCAACAACCGTTGTGGCCGCCGTCGTACGCGCCACCGCTGTCCCGGTTTCCTCGACGCTGCCCCACGCCTGGCACTCGCCGCAGCGTCCCACCCATTTGACGGTGGTCCAGCCGCACTCAGCGCATTTGTAGCCGGGCGCCTTGGACGCCCGGGAAGTCTTTGTTGCCATGCGTTCAACCCTAAAGGCGGCCACCGACATTACCCGCCAGACCGCCCCGGACGCGACTGGCAGAACATAGGGAGGCTGGGCTGATCATGGAGCGCTAGAGCGCCGGAAGGATGTCCCTGGCCTCGCGGGCATCCATTCCGGTCGCCTCCAGCAGGTCCACCATCAGCGGCCGGTACAGCATCACCACGGTTTCGCCCTCCAGGCGCTGGACTTCCAGGAGCTTCGGATGCAGCCGCAGCGCAATTTCGCTGAGGTCCCGGCGGGCCGTGCGTAGGTGGGCGCGGCGGACGCCGTCGTGCGTTTCCGCCAGCCCCAGCGACAGCTCGTCAATCGCGGCAGCGGTCTCCTGGAGCACCTCCGCGATGTTTTCGGTGGCCTCGTCCGACAACGCCGCGTGGTTGATGGCGCTGGTGAGCCGCCGCGCGAACACCCTGCTGTTGCGGAGGGCGAGGTCAATGAAGTCCAGCGACTGCTTCAGCTGGTCAAGTTCATCCCGGTGCCGGCGGTACGCTGGCGCCAGCCTCGCCACCTCGCCCGAAGCCCGTAGGGAATGCCGCATGCCGTCCACCAGCGGCTGGCAGTTCCGGCCCCGGACCAGCGCGTGCCATGCCCGGGTGGAATCACTGTCCGACAGCGCCTCAGCGCATTCACGCAGCACCTCCGCAAGCTCGTGCAGCAAGTTCCGGACGTCCTTGCGCGGCTCCCGGCGCGGGTCCTTGGGCGCCACGATGGTTACCAGCAGGGCAAACAGGCCGCCGATGACGGCGTCGATGCTCCGGGTGAACGGCCCGCCGGACGGCGCCGGCAGCAGCACCACCAGCAGGGACTGCAGCGCCAGCTGCGTGGTAAAGATATTGCCGCTGTCCAGGAAGCGGGCCAGCAGGATGGAGAACAAAAGGACGACGGCGGCCTGCCAGATCCCGCCGCCCAGCCAGTGCAGGAGCAGGTCGCCCACCGCGATCCCGATCGTGCAGCCCAGGCCCACCTCCAGCACCCGCCGCAGCCGCGGCTCACGGGAGAAGCCCAGGGCAATCAGTGAGGAGGTGGCGGCGAACAGGGGGCCCGAGTGCCCCAGCACATACTCGGCGAAGGCATAGGCGCCAACCGCACATACGGTCATCTGGATGGCCGGAACCAATGAATTGCGGCTGCGGATCAGCCCGGTGCGGACCCTGCCGCGCAGGAACCGCCTGCCTGCTGAGAGTCCTGCTGCGGGGGCCATGCCGTCCAGTCTATTTGCTGCCCGTGGCCTTCTAGTTTGCAGTTTGCCCCTACGACTGCAGATGTGATCTGCGCAATGGGAACCCGGCAGTTTTAAGTGAATATCCCGTCGTCGTTAATCTTCCGTTTACCTTGGGCAGGGCATCCCTTTACCTGCGGCCCTTAACTTCGTTGAAGGTACAAAACGTACGCATCGCGCTGCAGGGTTCTCCGTCCCTGCCCCGCACCTGAATAACCCTGGAAGGGGTACATCTAAGTGAAGGCACTCCGCATCGGCCGCCACGCGGCTATCGCTGTTATCGCAGCGGGCGCACTCGCGCTCACCTCCTGCGGTTCAGACAACGCCACTGGCACCGCTCCTGCCGGTGGCCAGACCTCGGGCACCAAGGTCACCGGCACGCTGACCGGCATCGGCGCTTCCTCTACCGGCGCAGCCATGGACGCCTGGAAGGCAGGCTTCGCCGCCGCAAACTCCGGCGCCACCGTGCAGTACTCCCCCGACGGTTCCGGAGCCGGACGCAAGGCCATCATCGACGGCTCAGCCCAGTTCGCCGGGTCCGACGCGTACCTCAAGGACGAGGAGCTTGAAAGCTCCAAGGCCGTCTGTGGCCCCGACGGTGCCATCAACATCCCGGTGTACATCTCCCCGATCGCCGTGGCCTTCAACCTGCCGGGCATCGAAGAGCTGAAGCTCGATGCCGCCACGGTGGCCAAGATCTTCCGCGGCGAAATCGCCAACTGGAACGATCCCGCGATCGCTGCCCTGAACGAGGGCGTCACCCTGCCCGACCTGAAGGTCACCCCGGTGAACCGTTCTGACGACTCCGGCACCACCACCAACTTCACTGACTACCTGGCCTCCGCAGCCCCTGATGTCTGGACGGACAAGTCCTCCGGCGTCTGGCCGGCGAGCCTGCAGGGCGAGAACGCCAAGGGCACCTCCGGCGTGGTCAAGACCGTCACCGACACCCCCGGCGCCGTGACCTACGCTGACGAGTCCGCAGTGGGCGGTTCGCTGGGCACCGCCTCCATCAAGGTGGGCGAGGAATTCGTCGAGATCTCCGCCGAGGCAGCAGCCAAGGCCGTCGAGGCCGGCTCGCCTGTTGAAGGCCGCTCCGCCAACGACATCGCGATCAAGCTGGACCGCAAGACCACCGCTTCCGGGGCCTACCCGATCGTGCTGGTTTCCTACCACGTGGTTTGCAGCGCCTACGACAGCCAGGAAACCGTCGACCTGGTCAAGGCCTTCGAAAGCTACGTAGTTTCCGAGGACGGCCAGCAGACCGCCGCGGATTCCGCCAAGTCGGCACCGCTGTCCCCGGCCCTGGCCGAGAAGGCCGCCAAGGCCATCGAGTCCATCAAGGTCAAGTCCTAACCAGCGCGCCAATAACCGGGTTCCCCGCCTGCCGAAAGGCAGCGCGGGGAACTTGGGTTTGGACGCACCAACTTTCAGTGTCAGTTAACGATCGAAGGGCCGTCGAATGACCGCCACCTCCCTGACCAGCACCCAGGGCGCCGGCCGTGCCGGTGACAAAGTCTTCTCCACCGCCGCGCTGGCCGCCGGCTGCTTCATCCTTGCCGTGCTGTTCGGCGTCGCGCTGTTCCTGGTAGTGCAGGCCATCCCGGCACTGACGGCTCCCGCCGCGGAAATCCAGGGTGGCGAAGGGTTCTTCGCCTACATCTGGCCCATCGTGGTGGGAACGCTCATCGCCGCCGTCATCGCCCTGGTCATCGCCACGCCGATCTCCATTGGCGTTGCCCTGTTCATTTCGCACTTCGCGCCGCGCCGCCTCGCGTCCGGCCTGGGCTACGTGGTGGACCTTCTCGCCGCCATCCCGTCAGTCGTCTACGGCGCCTGGGGCGCGGCGTTCCTGGCAAAGGAAATCTCACCGGCTTACAACTGGCTGGCGGCGAACATGGGCTGGCTGCCCATCTTCCAGGGACCGGCCTCCGCCACCGGCAAGACCATCCTCACCGCCGGCATTGTCCTCGCGGTCATGGTGCTGCCCATCATCACCTCGCTGTCCCGCGAAATCTTCCTGCAGACCCCCAAACTGCACGAGGAAGCCGCGCTGGCGCTCGGCGCCACCCGCTGGGAAATGATCAAAATGTCCGTATTCCCCTTCGCCCGTCCGGGCATCATCAGCGCCGTCATGCTGGGCCTCGGACGCGCACTCGGCGAGACCATGGCAGTGGCCTTGGTGCTCTCCTCCGGCGCCCTGACCGCCAGCCTGATCCAATCCGGCAACCAGACCATCGCCGCGGAGATCGCCCTGAACTTCCCCGAGGCAAGCGGCCTCAAGGTCAGCACGCTGATCGCCGCCGGCCTGGTCCTGTTCATCATCACCCTGGCCGTGAACATGATCGCCCGCTGGATCATCAGCCGGCACAAAGAATTCTCGGGAGCCAACTAAATGACCTCCACGCTTACCCCGGTGCGCAGCAAGCGCTCGGCACTCACCAAGGGCCAACTGCCCAAGTACGCCCCCTACGTGGTCCTGGCCGGCGCGCTCATCATCGGTGCGGCCATCCTGGCCCTGCTGGGCTTCAATGCCTTCGGCTGGGGCATCGTTTCGGCGTTGCTGTTCGCCGTCGGGCTGGTGTCCTGGAGCGCCGCGGTGGAGGGATCCCGCAAAGCCAAGGACAAGCTGGCCACCTGCCTGGTGGTCGGGTCCTTCCTGGTGGCCCTGCTTCCGCTGGTTTCGGTGATCTGGACCGTTTTGGTCAACGGCGTACCCGGACTGCTGACCCCCGGCTTCCTCAGCACGTCCATGAACGGCGTCACCGGCGTCTACGACAACCGGGCCGTGGAGGAAGGCGCGCCTGTCCTGGGCGGTATTTACCACGCCCTCCTGGGGACTATCCAGATCACCCTGCTGGCAACGCTCATCTCCGTTCCGGTCGGCCTGCTCACCGCCATCTACCTGGTGGAGTACGGCAACGACGGCCGCCTGGCCCGTGCCATCACCTTCTTCGTGGATGTCATGACCGGCATCCCGTCCATCGTGGCCGGCCTTTTTGCCGCGGCCTTCTTCTTTGCCGTGGTGGGACCGGGCACCAAGACAGGTGCCGTGGCCGCCGTCGCGCTTTCCGTCCTGATGATTCCTGTCGTGGTGCGCTCCAGTGAGGAAATGTTGAAGATCGTTCCCAACGAACTCCGCGAAGCGGCCTACGCCCTGGGCGTGCGCAAGTGGCGCACCATCCTCAAGGTGGTCATCCCGACGGCGATCTCCGGCATTGCATCCGGCGTCACCCTGGCCATCGCCCGGGTCATCGGCGAGACGGCCCCCATCCTGGTCACCGCCGGCTTCGCCACCAGCATCAACTCGAACGTCTTCGGCGGCTGGATGGCTTCGCTGCCGACGTTCATCTACACACAGATCCTGAACCCCACCTCGCCGGCCAACCCGGATCCGTCCTCCCAGCGCGCCTGGGGCGCAGCCCTGGTGCTGATCATCCTGGTGATGATCCTCAACCTGGCCGCACGGCTCATCGCACGCTTCTTCGCGCCCAAGACCGGCCGCTGACGCACGCTTCCCGGCGCTGTCCCTACCGCCCTGCCGGGCGGAAACCTAGACTCAATACATACCCAGCAAGTGAAGGAACACCATGTCTAAGCGCATCGACGTCAAGGACCTGAACGTGTACTACGGCGACTTCCTCGCCGTGGAGGACGTCACCATCAACATCGAGGCCAAGTCCGTCACCGCTTTTATCGGCCCGTCCGGCTGCGGCAAGTCCACCTTCCTGCGGACCCTGAACCGCATGCACGAGGTCCTTCCCGGCGCCCGCGTTGAAGGCGAGGTCCTGCTCGACGGCGACAACCTGTACGGCCCCGGTGTTGACCCGGTCACCGTCCGTTCGCAGATCGGCATGGTGTTCCAGCGCCCCAACCCGTTCCCCACCATGTCCATCCGGGACAACGTGCTGGCCGGCGTCAAGCTGAACAACAAGAAGATCTCCAAGGGTGAGGCCGACGTCCTGGTGGAACGTTCCCTGAAGGGCGCCAACCTGTGGAACGAGGTCAAGGACCGCCTCGAAAAGCCCGGCTCCGGCCTGTCCGGCGGCCAGCAGCAGCGTCTCTGCATCGCCCGTGCCATCGCCGTGGAGCCGCAGGTGATCCTCATGGACGAGCCGTGCTCCGCCCTGGACCCCATCTCCACCCTGGCCATTGAGGACCTCATCAACGAGCTCAAGGACCAGTACACCGTTGTGATCGTGACCCACAACATGCAGCAGGCAGCACGTGTTTCGGACAGGACGGCGTTCTTCAACATCGCCGGCACCGGCAAGCCCGGCAAGCTGATTGAGTATGGTGACACGCACACCATCTTCAGCAACCCCGTCCAGAAGGCTACTGAAGACTACGTCTCCGGCCGCTTCGGATAAGCCCCAGCTACTGCTGCGCACGCCGGCGACGTTATCCACCGGGTCTTCAACCCTGAAGCTAGCCAGCACCGAAAGTATTTAGTACGCTGAACTAGATACTTTTCGAGCTAGTAATAAGACGCCTAGGAATTTGCCTTGACACAGATCGCCAGCAATCCCCGGAGCCATCAGCTTTACGGCTCAGCCCACGCTCCGGCCTTCAACTCCCAGCCCGTAGACCCCTTCGCCCTTGGTTTTCCCATGCTGCAGGACGTGGCCGCCGAGCCTTTTGCAGCGGCGGGGCAGGCCGTCCCGGGCTCCGGAGACAGTGGAGACGGTGATCTGCTGGCGGCCGTCTGGCGGACCAGCTCTCATCTCGAAAGCATGCAGTGGGAGCTCGATGCGGCGCAAGGAGCCCTGATGCAGGCACTGCGGCAGGCCGCGGGCGCCGGTGTGGGGCAGGACCAGCTGTGCAAGGCGGCGAACCTGACAACCGAGGAGCTGGCGGAGGTCCTCAAGGAACTGCCGCCTGCCTTTCCGGCAGCGCTATAGCGCATGCGGCGGAAGCCCCGGGGCTATTCCGGAACTTCCAGCTGGAAGCCGCAGCGGCAGCGCAGGACCCGGGTGGGCAGGCATACGGCGCTGAGGCCGCTTCCGCTGTTGCTGCTGCGGTAGCAAAGCCGTTCAATTTCGAACTCGGCCTCTTCCATGGGGAAGCCGCAATGGATGTAGTCGTCGCCGAACATGATCACCTGCGCCATCCATCGCACCTGATGCAGGGCAGCGGCTACGTCGGACGCATAGGCGAGGTGCTCCTGGAACAGGCTGCAGTCGTTGCAGGTGTAGGAGACCGTGACGAGGTCGCCGCCCCCGGCCCCGAGGGCCGTGATGGCGTGGATGGTGAGCTGGTGTTCGGTTCCGCAGGTCTCGCATCGGAGCTGCCGCGGCTGGGGCGCAGGGCGGCGCGAATCCGGGATGGACATGGTGCCTGCTCTTTTCCGCAATGTGCATCCAAGCCGCCGATTGGCTGCAGCGGCGAACGCCCGCGGGGCCTGCACACGGCGGCGGGCGGCTGTCCCCGGCATTGCCAGGGGACGTACTTTTGAATCTACGTCACCAGCGGCGGGCTGTACAGGGCTGCAAGGTACCGTCCGGGACCGCTGGCCGCCGCTCAGCCGGCCAGCGGCGACATGGCCAGTGCCAGCACGAAGGCAGTGGCGGCCGTGGCAGCGGGGGTCAGGGCCCAGAGCCCCAGGATCCGGATGACCAGCTTCCGGTTGGTCACCGAAAAGTGCTGGTTCTCGCCCGCGCCAAGGACCGCCGATGTGACGGTGTGGGTGGTGGACAGTGGCCAATGCAGGGCGATGGCGCCCACGAACAGCATGATCGAACTCCAAATCTGGGCCGTTGAGCCCCGCAACGGATCAACGCGCGTTACCTTGTAGCCGATGGTGTGCGAGATCCGCCACCCGCCGCCCAAGGTCCCGGCCGTGATCATCACCGCGGACACCAGTGCAACCCACAGGGGGATGGTCCCGCCGTCGGTATAGCCGGCGGCCAGCAAGGCAAGCAGCAGCACCGCGCTGACCCGCTGGCCGTCCTGCAGGCCGTGGCCGAATGCCACAGCCCCCGCAGCGATGGCCTGGCTGCGGCGGAACCGCTGGTTCACCACATTGGGCTGGGTGTACCGCGCCGCCCAGGTGGCCGGAAAAACCATCAGGAACGCCCCGCTGTAGGCCACCAGCGGGGACAGGACCAGGGGGAGGACCACCTGGAACAGCAGCGACTGGTCCACGCCGCCCACGCCTGCCCCGCCCACGGCAAGGCTGGCCAGCCCGGCACCCGCAAGGCCGCCCACCAGGGCATGGGTGGAGGAAGCGGGAATGCCACGCCACCACATCAGCAGCCCCCAGGCGGAAGCGCTGATTAGCCCGGCAACCAGGATGCTCAGGCCATCCGTTCCCGGCGGCAGCGTGATCCAGTGCTGGCTCACCGCGACAGCCAGGGTGGCGCTCAGCAGGGCGCCAATAAAGTTGAAGAAGGCGGCCAGCAGTACTGCCACACTGGGGGTCAGCGCCCGGGTGCGCGTAGCCAGTGCCACGGCATTCGAGACATCCCGGAAGCCGTTGAGGAAGGCAAACCCGGCGGTCAGCAGGACCACCACGCCGAAGATGGCTGCCACCACCTCAGGATTCCTTGACGATGATGCTGCCCACTTGCGTGGCGATCCGCCGCATATCCTTGGTGACCTCCACCAGCTGGTTGGCCACGTCCCGGTTGCGGGAGTACTGCGCCCATTTCATGTCGGTGATCATGTCCGCCACCCATAGGCGGTGGGTCCTTTCGGCCCGCTTCGCCAGGCGGAGGATCTCGATCCAGTAGTCCTCGAGGTCGTCCAGGTTGTCCAGCCGGCGCATGGCATCCACGGTCAGCTCGGCCTGCCTGCTGATGATCTCCAGCTGGTCCGCTGCGCGCCCGGGCAGCCGGTCAAGCTTGTACAGGGCCACCAGTTCCGCGGCGGCGTCCATCTTTTCCATCGCTTCATTGAGGTAGCGGGAGAGCGCGTACATGTCCTCGCGGGGGAGGGGGTTCACGAAGCTGGTACGCATGTGGGTCAGGAGGGCGAACTGCAGTTCGGAGCATTTGGCCTCGTGGTTGTGCATGTCCTCGACCAGCTTGGAATGATCGGCTGCGGGAACGCCGAGGATCTCGGCCAGCGTGCCCCCGGCCAGCACAATCTGCTGCGCCATCTGCGAGAGAAGGTTCAGCCCGGCGGGCTCCTGGGGAAAAAGGCGCAGCTTCACGTGGTTCCGTCTCCGGGGAAAGTACAGGGCGGGGATTGCTGCCGTGTGACTTGACCCCGGCAGGCAACTGACGCTAACTCTACCGGGCCGTAACTGCACCCTTGAAATGGGAAAACAGGAAAAGGGCAGAAAAATGGTGCCGAACCGGATACGCCTCTCGGCGGTAGGCCGCTCTAGGCGGCTGAGTTTTGAAGCCCGGGGGTTTCGCGGTCCGACACCAGTTTCAGTGTTCTACGATGCCGCTCCCAAGTCAATCTTGACAGTTGGGCCGTGATGGGCCCACGGGCCCAAATGGCAGGCCCGTGGGCCCGCAGGGTGCGACATGACGGAATCAGTCCAGCTCGCCCAGCCGCCACGCGTTGGCGGCGTGCTCCAGGTCCTCCGCGGTCTTGACCAGCTGGTGCGAATTGCGGGTCAGCTTGCTGGCGTGGGCCTCGTTGGCGTGCTCGGCGCCGTCGGCGATGGTCGCCTGGCCCAGTGCCACTACGCGGCAGAAGGCGGCGGAACGTTCCAGTGCGACGTCGAACTCGCCGTCGAACGCTCCGGAGAGGATGGCGTCGGCCATGGCGGTCATCTCGTCCGCGCCGGGAGGCTCGGCTGCTCCGGCCACCACGTTGGAGACCTGCGCCGTGTCCCTGCCCGCCCGGAAGTACACGGAAATGCGCTCGGGGTCCTGGACCGTGGCCGCCCGCAGCGCGTACAAGCGCCAAAGCGCGCCGGGAAGTGAACGTGCCGGGCTTTCGGCCCACATCTCTGCAATGGCCTCCAGGCCCTGTTCATCGGCGAGCTTGACCAGGCGCTGGGTGACTACGGGGTCGTCGCTGTCCCGGCCGTGGCGGACCAGCGCCTGGGCGGCAAGGTGTGCGGCCTCGGAAACCCGGGCGGGATCGGCACCGCCGGCGAAGGGCTCAAAGTCGATGGGAGCGAAGGGTTTGGGCTTGTGGTGCCGGTGCGCGCCACCGTAGGGACTTGATCCTGCTTGCTCACTCATGCCCCCACGCTACTCCTGTGCCGTGCCGGATACGAGCGTCCCCGGCCCTTCCGGAAAAAGCCCGACGGCGGTGCCCGGCAGGCGTGCGAAGGCGCCGGAACCATGCGTTAGAGTATTAACGTCCAGAAATGGATTGGGCCGGGCGGCACGACACAGACATGTTGAACCGGCCGGCAGGGGCCTTTAGCTCAGTTGGTAGAGCATCGGACTTTTAATCCGTGGGTCGTGGGTTCGAGCCCCACAGGGCCCACCCGCACGGCAGGCCGGAGGCGATTCGCCTCCGGCCTGCTGTTTTGTATTGCAGGGACAATAGGCTCATGGCAAAAAGCAGCAAAGGCAGGATGCCGCGTCTGGAAGATGTGGCGGACGTGGCGGGTGTCTCCCACCAGACAGTTTCGCGCGTGGTCAACAACCACCCCAACGTCAGCAAGGCCACCCGCGAAAAAGTGGAGGCGGCCATCGCGGAACTGGGCTACCGGCGGAATACTGCGGCCCGGAGCCTGGTGACCCGGCGCTCGCAGACCATCGGGGTCCTGGCCAACGAGCTGTCCCAGTACGGTCCGGCCAATACCCTCCTCGGCGTGGAGCACGCCGCCCGCGACGCCGGCTACTTTGTCAGCATCGCCGCGCTGCGCGAGATCAGCCGGGAGGCGATCGCGGATGCCATCAGCCACTTCATGGACCAGGCAGTGGACGGGATCGCGGTGCTGGTCCCGCACTCGGACACCTTGAAGGCCCTCGATGAGATGACGCTTTCCGTGCCCGTGGTGGCCGTCGGATCCCTCGGCAACAGCAACGTCAGCGGCGCCATGGTGGACCAGCGGCGGGGCGCCCAGCTCGCCGTCGAACACCTCATCGGGCAGGGGCACCGGCAGATCGGCCACCTATCCGGGCCGCCGGACTGGACGGACGGCGCCGAACGGGCCGAGGGCTGGCGCAACGCGCTCCGCACCGCCGGCCTGCCGGACGCGCTCCTGGTGGAAGGCGACTGGAGCGCGGGCAGCGGCTATCAGATCGGCCGGAGACTGGCGGAAACGCGCAGCGCCACGGCAATCTTCGTGGGCAATGACCAGATGGCCCTGGGCCTGCTGCGGGCGTTCGCAGAGGCGGGCGTCCGCGTGCCCGACGACGTCTCCGTGGTGGGTTTCGATGACCAGCCGGAATCGGGGTACTTCACCCCGCCCCTCACTACCGTGCGGCAGGACTTCGAGGAGCTGGGCCGGCGCTGCATGGACATCATGCTGAAAGAAATCGAGGCGGGGGCGGCCGTCAGCTCCACCATCGTCACCCCGGAGCTGGTGCTGCGGGCCAGCACGGCGCCGCCGGCAGCGGCGGGGTAGAGCCGGCGCACCCCGTCCGAAAAAATTGCCCGAAGATTTTTCCATGAATCTGCATCCAACTCCCGGCCTGCACCAGTACTAGGGGTGTAAGCAAAAAACGCCCGCAAACGCGGGCCGATGAAGGAGAAGGACATGCGCAACAGGATCTTCACAGCAGGTGCCGGTGCAGCGGCAATTGCGGCAGCAATCGCTCTCGCCAGCCCCGCCCAGGCAGCCGAAGGGGACGCCCAGCTCTCCGTGCTGCACGGCGTTCCCGAACTCACCGTAGACGTCTGGGTCAACGGCGAACGGACCCTGGATGATTTCACCCCCGGCACCCTGGCCGGACCCCTGGCGCTTCCGGCCGGCGCCTACGAGCTCGCCATCACTGCCTCGGATGCCGCCGATGCCAGCGCAGCAGTGATCGGGCCCGTCAGCGTCAACCTGGCGGCCAACGGCAACTACACCGCCGTGGCCAACCTCGACGCCGGCGGCAACCCCACCGCCAACCTCTACACCAACGACGTTTCGCAGATCGCGGCAGGCAAGGGCAAACTCACCGTCCGGCACGCAGCGGCAGCACCCGCCGTCGACGTCCTGGCCGGCGGTACCGCGGTCATCTCCAACCTGGCCAACCCGAACGAGCAGACCCTGACCCTTGACCCCGGCACCATCCCGGCAGCCGTCGCGGCCGCCGGCACCACAACCCCGGTCATCGGACCTGCGGACGTCACCGTCGCAGAGGGCACGCACACCATCGTCTACGCATGGGGCAGCCTGGCCAACAACAACCTGCAGCTGGCCGTCCAGACCATCGAAGGCATGCACTCCTCGCCGGGTTCGGTCCCGGGTGCACTTGACGGCTCCGCCAATGCTGCTTCAGCAGCACCGGCAGAACCTGCCGCACTCGCCCTGGGCTTCGGCGCAGCAGCCCTGGCCCTCGTGTTCGCCGGCATGGGCGCGGCCCGGGCCATCGGGGCAGCCCGCGCACAGCGGTAACCAGGAGCAACAACCAGTCACACAACATTGCAGCAGGAAGCAGGCCGCCCGGTTCCAGCCGGGCGGCCGGCGCCTGATTCAACAGCGGCAATCCTTCGGCGGCCGCGGGAAGGCGAAGAAATGAACAGCACCACGACGACGGCAGGGGAGTCCCGCCGTCGTTCCTCCGGTTTCGCCGGCGCTGCCTTCCTCGCTGCGGCTTTGCTTCTCCCGGCCTGCGCGCCGGCGGGGCCGGCGCAGGATCCGGCGCCGGCCGCTGTCAGCCAGGCAGCCGCGCCGGCAGCAGCCTCGGCCCCGCCGGTCACCGCCGCGGCCGATCCCACTGTCGCCCCGGCTTCCCCCTCACCTCAGACTCCTGCAATGGACGTCCCGGTCCGTGCCGCCACCCTGGGGCCGGCCGCCCCGGCGCAGCCGGCCCCCACGGCACTCACCGTTGCCGGGACCGCCATCAACATGCCCGTGATTCCGGGGGGTGTGTCAGCTGAGGGGGCCATGGAAATCCCCGACGCCTTCGACCAGGCCGCCTGGTACCGGTTCGGTCCGGCGCCGGGGGCCGCTGAGGGAACCGCCGTCATAGCGGGGCACATCGACACCACCTCGGATCGCGCACCGTTTTCGCAGCTGAAATCCGTGCCGGCGGGAACGGCCATCCAGGTGGGGCGGGAGGGCGCTCCGGCGCTGACCTACCGGGTGGTTCGGGTGGAACTGATGGCCAAGGACAAATTCGACGGTGAAGCCCTCTTCCGCAGGTCCGGGCCACATGAGCTCAAGGTTGTCACCTGCGGCGGGAGATGGCTGGACGAGCGGATGGACTACAGCGACAATGTGATTGTCACCGCGGTCCTTGAATGAGCGGTGATCCAGCCGTGATTCTCGCCACCGCAGCCGGGAAGGAGTCCACTGTGGCACTTCCTGGGCAGGCCACCGACCGGTGGGAAGACGGGTTGACCGCGTCCTTCCTGGCCGGTGATGAGCAGGCGCTGGCCACGGCCTACCGCGAGTTCGCCCCGCTGGTGCACACCCTGGCCCTGCGCTCGCTGGGTGACCGTGCAGCGGCGGACGACGTCACCCAGGAAGTCTTCATCAGGGTGTGGCGGTCCCGGAGTACGTTCAACCCGCACACCGCCAGGCTTCCGGCCTGGATTGTTGGCATCACCCGGAACGCCATTGCCGACGCCCGGTCCGCGTCCGCGCGCGAAGCCCGAAAGGCAATGGCGGCAGCAGGCGCCGGGATGGCCGACGAACCGGGCTCCGGTACCGAGGCGGCGGAGGTCCTGGCGGACCGGCTGCTGCTGGACGGGGAACTGGAACGGCTGGGCGAACCCCAGGGCTCCATCATGAAGCTCGCCTTCTACGAAGACCTGACGCACGAGCAGATTTCGCGGAAACTTGACCTTCCGCTTGGTACGGTCAAGAGCCACATCCGCCGCAGCCTGACGCATTTGAGGAAAAGATTGGAGGTAGACCATGCCGCATCTTGATCCGGAAGAGTTGAGCCTCCTTGCCCTGTATGACGACTGGGACGACGGCAGCAGGGAGCACCTGGAGGTGTGCCCGGCCTGCGCCTCCGAGTTTGCCGCGCTGCGCCGAGCCGTGGATGCAGTGAAATCGACGCCGGACAGCAGCCGGCTCTCCGTTCCCGGGCCCCAGGTGTGGGACGGCATCCACCGGGAACTCGGGCTGTCGGCGTCAGTGCGGGAGGATCCCCTGGCCTCCGCCGGGCACCAGGGCCGCGTTCCGCCGTCGGACATTGCGCCGTCGTCGGTCCTTGCCCCGCCGGCGGACATATCCCAAGCCCGGGCCGCAAGGAAAGGCCGTGCGTGGTGGCAGCGCAGCGGAACCTGGTTGGTGGCTGCGGCCGCTGCAGTGGTGGTGGCCCTCGGCGGGATCTGGGCACTCAACCGGCCGCCCCAGCCACTGGCGCTGGCCGAGGCCCAGCTGACCCCGCTGGCATCGTTCTCGGCAACGGGCTCGGCCCGGGTGGTGGAGACGCAGGACGGTGCCCGCACCCTGGAAGTCGAGCTCAGCAAGGACGAGGCGCAGGGCTACCAGGAGGTGTGGCTGATCGCGCCCGACCTGTCGAAGCTGGTCAGCCTGGGCGTGATGAACGCGGACACCGGGACGTTCCAGGTGCCGGCGGGGCTGGAGCTTTCCGAGTACCCCATTGTTGATGTCTCGGACGAACCGGTGGACGGGAATCCCGCACACTCAAGCGTCAGCATCGTCCGGGGCACACTCACTTCCTGACGCCCGTTTTGTCTCCTGCTGCCGGTTCCTGCCTGCGCCACTGTTTGATTCTTTCCCACTGGGTCACTGCAAGCGCAGTCAGCAGTGCGGCCGCGGCGTGCAGGTACAGCAGCAGGTGCAGGTCCTGGGCGGCGGCCTGGCCTGGCTCCTCCTCCGCCTCCGGGGACGGCGCATTCCCATGGCCGTGCCCGGGCAGGGCGAAACCGCTGGCGAAGGAGAGCGCGCTGAAGGCAAGGTGCAGGAGTTGCTGCGCCAGCCCGGCAGAAACAAGGACCGCCCAGGGCGGAAGGCGCCGCCGCCCCGCCATGGCCGCTGCCATCCCAAGCAAGGCTGCCAACGCCACGACGATGAGGAGGGCGGGGGAGCGGCCTCCGCCGAGCATATGTGCGGTCCAGCCCAGGCCCGTGGCGAGGGGGCCGGCCAGCCAGGCCAGGGAGCGGCTGCCGGCGGACGGCGGTGGCTCGGGGTCGGTCATGGGCTCTCCCCGTTGATGGAAGTTTCGGTCCCTGCTTCCCTTACCCATTGGCGCCGCCCTGACGCACTTTTCAAGAAGCCGGTTCCCCTGCCCTTCCTTCGTTGGAGCTTTTGGGCAGATATGGCGACTTCAGCACCCTGGATGTCTCCATATCTGGACAAAAACTCCAAGTGGGGGAGGGGGAGCAGGGGAAGGCTTGTTGACTTCACTCTTGTTAGCGCTCACAATTGACACCAGGCCGCAGTGCTGCGGCAGCTATCTGGAGGATTTTCAATGGACGCATTTGACGGCTCGGACGTCTTTGTTATCGGCGTGGATTACGGAACGCTGTCCGGCCGTGCCGTTGTGGTGCGGGTCCGGGACGGCAAGGAGCTCGGCAGCGGGGTGTATGACTACCCGCATGCCGTGGTCACCCATGCCCTGCCCGCGGACACAGCGGGCGACGGCGCCGCACGGCTTCCCGGCGAATGGGCCCTGCAGGTGCCCAACGACTACCGGGACGTCCTGCGGAACGCCGTTCCTGCGGCCATCGCTGACGCGGGGATCAACCCCGCCGCCGTCGTAGGCATCGCCACGGACTTCACCGCCTGCACCATGGTGCCGGTCAAGGCTGACGGAACGCCGCTGAATGAGGTGCCCGGGTTTGCGAACCGCCCGCACGCCTATGTGAAGCTGTGGCGCCACCATGCCGCGCAGCCGCAGGCGGACCGGATCAACCGGCTCGCCGCGGAGCGCGGCGAGGACTGGCTGCCCCGCTACGGTGGACTGATCTCCTCGGAGTGGGAATTCGCCAAGGGCCTGCAGCTGCTGGAGGAGGACCCGGAAGCGTACGCGGCGATGGACCACTGGGTGGAAGCGGCCGACTGGATCGTCTGGCAGCTGTGCGGCCGGTATGTCCGCAATGCCTGCACGGCTGGATACAAGGGCATTTACCAGGACGGGCGCTACCCGTCGGAGGAGTTCCTTGCGGCCCTGAACCCGCAGTTCAAGGACTTCGTGAGCAGCAAACTGGAGCACGCCATCGGACGCCTTGGCGACGCCGCCGGGTACCTCACTGCCGAAGCAGCCGCCTGGACCGGTTTGCCGGAGGGCATCGCCGTGGCGGTAGGCAACGTGGACGCGCACGTCACCGCTCCCGCCGCTCGGGCTGTGGACCCGGGCCAGCTGGTGGCCATTATGGGCACCTCCACCTGCCACGTCATGAACGGCACCGAACTCCGGGAAGTACCGGGAATGTGCGGTGTGGTGGACGGCGGCATCGTGGACGGGCTGTGGGGCTACGAGGCCGGCCAGTCCGGCGTCGGCGATATCTTCGGCTGGTTCACCAAGTACGGCGTGCCGCGCGAGTACCATGAGGCTGCCGATGCCGCGGGAATGGGAATCCACGAATACCTCACTGAACTGGCCTCGTCGCAGGCCATCGGTGAACACGGGCTGATCGCGCTCGACTGGCACTCCGGCAACCGGTCGGTGCTGGTGGACCACGAGCTCTCGGGCATCGTGGTGGGCCAGACCCTCGCCACTAAACCCGAGGACACCTACCGGGCGCTGCTCGAGGCCACCGCGTTCGGCACCCGCACCATCGTTGATGCCTTCCGGGAGGCCGGCGTCCCGGTCAAGGAATTCATTGTGGCCGGCGGGCTGCTCAAGAACCGGCTCCTCATGCAGATCTACGCCGACGCCACCGGGCTGCAGCTCTCCACCATCGGTTCCGCCCAGGGGCCGGCGCTGGGCTCCGCCATCCACGCCGCCGTGGCCGCCGGGAAGTACGCGGACATCCGGGAGGCCGCCGCCGCCATGGGCGCGGAACCCGGTGAGGTGTACACGCCCATTCCGGAGAACGTGGCAGCCTACGAGGAACTCTTCCAGGAGTACAAGGCGCTGCACGATTACTTCGGGCGGGGCGGCAACGACGTGATGCACCGGCTCAAGGCCATCCAGCGAAGGGCCTCCGGCTCACTCCTGGCTTCCGGCCCGGCCGCCGTGGAGGTGCCGGCATGAGCAGCCCGATCCTCGAGGCAATCGGCCGTATCCGGGAGGAAGTCTGCGCCCTGCACGCCGAGCTGACCCGCTATGAACTGGTGGTGTGGACGGCCGGCAATGTCTCCGCCCGGGTGCCCGGTCACGAGCTGATGGTGATCAAGCCCTCCGGTGTGTCCTACCAGGACCTGACCCCGGAGCAGATGGTGGTCACCGATCTCTACGGGGTGCCCGTGGCGGGGAACGACGACGGCGAGTGGGGCAACCCGCCATTGTCGCCGTCGTCGGACACGGCAGCGCACGCCTACGTGTACCGGCATATGCCCGAGGTGGGCGGGGTGGTGCACACCCATTCCACCTACGCCACCGCCTGGGCAGCCCGCGGGGAGGCAATCCCCTGCGTGCTCACCATGATGAGCGACGAATTCGGCGGCGAAATTCCGGTGGGGCCGTTCGCGCTGATCGGTGACGACTCGATCGGCCACGGCATCGTGGAGACGCTCAAGAACTCGAACTCGCCAGCGGTGCTGATGCAGAACCACGGACCGTTCACCATCGGCAAGGACGCCCGCTCCGCGGTGAAGGCAGCGGTGATGTGTGAGGAAGTGGCCCGGACGGTGCACATCTCCCGGCAGCTGGGCGAGCCGAAGCCCATCGACCAGGGCAACATCGATTCGCTCTATGCCCGCTACCAGAACGTCTACGGCCAATAGCCATCAGGCCCCTTTTCAGGCTTACATCCCAGGAGAACCCATGAGCACCGCAGCATCCACCTCCCTTGACGGCTATGAGGTCTGGTTCCTCACCGGCAGCCAGCACCTCTACGGCGAGGACGTCCTGAAGCAGGTGGCAGCGCAGTCGCAGGAAATCGCCAACCAGCTCAACGCCAGCTCCGACGTCCCGGTCCGGCTGGTCTGGAAACCGGTCCTGACCGATTCGGACGCAATCCGCCGGACGGCGCTGGAAGCAAACTCAGACGATTCCGTCATCGGCGTCACCGCCTGGATGCACACATTCAGCCCGGCAAAGATGTGGATCCAGGGCCTGGACCTGCTCCGCAAGCCACTGCTGCACCTGCACACACAGGCCAACCGGGACCTGCCCTGGGCAGACATCGACTTCGACTTCATGAACCTGAACCAAGCCGCCCACGGCGACCGCGAATTCGGGTACATCCAGTCCCGCCTCGGCATCGCACGGAAGACCGTCGTCGGGCATGTGTCCAACCCCGAGGTGGCCCGGCAAGTGGGCTCCTGGCAGCGCGCTGCCGCCGGCTGGGCCGCCGTGCGCACCCTCAAGCTGACCCGCTTTGGCGACAACATGCGCAACGTCGCCGTCACCGAAGGCGACAAGACCGAGGCGGAGCTGCGTTTTGGCGTCGCGGTCAACACCTGGTCCGTGAACGAGCTCGCGGACGCCGTTCACGCGGCCGCCGAGTCCGACGTCGACGCCCTGGTGGCCGAGTATGAGGACCTCTACGACGTTGTTCCGGAGCTCCGCCCAGGCGCGGCCCGGCACGAGTCGCTGCGATACGGTGCCCGGATCGAGCTGGGCCTGCGGAGCTTCCTGGAGGCCAACGGTTCGGCAGCGTTCACCACGTCCTTCGAGGACCTTGGTGCGCTCCGCCAGCTTCCCGGCCTGGCGGTGCAGCGGCTCATGGCTGCCGGCTACGGCTTCGGTGCCGAAGGCGACTGGAAGACCGCCATCCTGGTCCGGGCTGCGAAAGTGATGGGTGGGGACCTGCCGGGCGGCGCGTCCCTGATGGAGGACTACACCTACCACCTGGAACCGGGCTCGGAGAAGATCCTGGGCGCCCACATGTTGGAGGTCTGCCCGTCCCTGACCGCCGGCAAGCCGCGGCTGGAGATCCATCCGCTGGGCATCGGCGGCAAGGAGGACCCGGTCCGGCTGGTGTTCGACGCCGATGCCTCCCCGGGTGTCGTCGTCGCGCTGTCCGACATGCGGGACCGTTTCCGCCTGGTGGCCAACGCCGTCGACGTCGTTCCCCTGGACCAGCCGCTGCCCAACCTGCCGGTCGCACGCGCCCTGTGGCAGCCCAAGCCGGACTTCGCCACGTCCGCCGCCGCCTGGCTGACCGCCGGCGCCGCGCACCACACCGTGCTGTCCACCCAGGTGGGCATGGACGTGTTCGAGGACTTCGCCGAGATTGCCAAGACCGAGCTGCTCACCATCGACGAAGGCACCACCATCCGCCAGTTCAAGAAGGACCTGAACTGGAACGCCGCCTACTACAAGCTGGCTGGCGGCATCTAGCGAACCCTGCGAGTTTTTGTCCAGATATGTCGAGCTAACTTCCCCTGAAGCCTCCATACCTGGACAAAAACTCTAAGGAGGTGGGCGCTGGCTGAGGTGTACGCTCAATGCCCGAAGTGGGCGCGCGGGGGACCCTCCGGCAGCCGCTCCAGAATGTCCTCGGCGATCCTGCGCACCTTGATGTTCCGGTGGCTGGACGCCTTCGCCAGGATGGAAAAGGCCTCGTGGTAGGAGCACCTGTTCTGCGCCATGATGACGCCGCAGGCAACGTTGATCGACGTGCGGCTGTCCAGGGCGGAGCGCAGGTCGGTGGCCATGGAGCGGGCGGTATGCAGGTCGATGGCCATCTGCAGGCTGTTGGCTGCAAGACCTGCGAACGAGCGGGCCTCCGCGATGACCTGTAGTGGGAAGGCCTTGGCGTCCTGGGCGAAGAATGCCAGGGCGGCCGGCCTTTCTTCCCGGTGCTGGGTGCCAGCGGTCCCGTCCGGGCCCTTTCTGGTAGCTCCGGCTGCAGCGCCGCCCTCCCTGGCGCCATCGGCGGGGGTCTCGCTGCTCAGCGGCAGCCGCACGCCAAGGACGCTGCCGAAACCGGCCTGCTGCAGCTGGTCACAGTAATGCGGCCAGCGGAAGTCGCCGTTGCGCTGGAGAACTGCCACTGGCTGGCCGCCGGCGAGGACCTCGCGCACCGGGCCCTCAGCCGCCCGGTGCTCCCATTCGAGCAGCCGGACGACTTCTTCCGAGGTGCCGGTGACAGCGGGCGGCTTCTTGGGCTGGTGGACTATGACCCCACATTCGATGCGGAGTCCTGCCTGGCGGACAACGGCCTGCGCGGAAGCGGTCACCAGGCGGGCGAGGGATTCTCCCAACGAGTCAGCGCCGGTCACCAGATCCAGCAGCACGTCCTGGCCGCCGGTACCGGGCGTGGCCACTCCGGCAATGCCGGCTGCCGTGCGGGGGCCCGCGTTCCGCGGCGGAACAGGGGGGCCGACGACGGCTGGGGGAGAGGCCTTGGTCTCGTAGGCCTCCTCGTCGCCGGCCCCGCTCAATACCCGTGTCCGTTGGACCGGGAAGGCCGAACTTATATGTCGTGCATGCATTGCCAGTCTCACACCCCCTCGTGAGCCACGTACCGCGAGCCGCGCCACTTTTGTGTCTGGTAAGAAACCTAGTTGCGGGGCTGTGGGGGATGAACGCGTAGGAGGTACTCGTTTTTGAGATTAGGTAGTACTTGGGTTCGCTGGCCACACCCCGCCCGTTCCCGTTGCCGCAGGTGGGTGGCTTGAGGGCCCGACGTCCCCCACGGGGACACTTACTGGAGCGCTTTCTTTCATTTGCTTGACTCCTGCTGCGGGAGTCTCAACAATGGTCGTCTATAACGTTGTAAAAATGGAGTGAGGATATTTTCGTGACTACAGCAGAATCAGCCGCGGCGAAGATCACCGTGGATCCCGCATTTGTGGTGGGGCCTGTCCGGCGGCGCACTTTCGGCGCCTTCGTGGAGCACCTTGGCCGCTGCGTGTACACCGGCATTTTTGAGCCGGAGCACACTTCGGCGGACCAGGACGGCTTCCGCGGGGACGTCCTGGAACTCACCCGTGAACTGGGGGTTTCCACGGTGCGGTACCCCGGCGGCAACTTCGTGTCCGGCTACCGCTGGGAGGATGGTGTGGGCCCGGTGGAGCAGCGCCCGGTGCGGCTGGACCTTGCCTGGCACTCCAGTGACCCCAACCTCGTGGGCGTGGACGAATTCGCCAAGTGGTCCGCCAAGGCTGGGGTGGAGACCATGATGGCCGTCAATCTCGGCACCCGTGGAACGCAGGAAGCGCTGGACCTGCTGGAGTACTGCAACATCGACGGCGGGACGGCCTTCTCGGACCAGCGCCGGGCCAATGGTGCGGAAAAGGGCTACGGCATCAAAATGTGGTGCCTGGGCAACGAGATGGACGGCCCGTGGCAGATCGGCCATAAGAGTGCCCATGAGTACGGCCGGCTCGCGGCGGACACCGCCCGGGGCATGCGAATGATCGATCCGGACCTTGAGCTCGTGGCCTGCGGCAGCTCCGGGCCCACCATGCCCACGTTCGGCGAGTGGGAACACGTGGTGCTCAGCGAGACCTACGACCTGGTGGACCTGGTCTCTGCCCACCAGTATTTCGAGGACTTCGGCGACCTGCAGGAACACCTGTCCGCCGGGCACCGGATGGACGCCTTCATCCGCGACATCGTGGCCCACATCGACCACGTGAAGTCGGTCAAGAAGTCCGACAAGCAGGTCAACATCTCCTTCGACGAGTGGAATGTCTGGCACATGAGCCGCGGTGAATCCACGGCGCCGAGCGGCAAGGACTGGCCGGTGGCCCCCGTGCTGCTGGAAGACATCTACACGGTGGCGGACGCCGTCGTGGTCGGGGACCTGCTGATCACGCTGCTCCGCAACACCGACCGGGTGCACTCAGCGAGCCTGGCGCAGCTGGTGAACGTCATCGCCCCCATCATGACCGAGCCGGGCGGACGTGCCTGGAAGCAGACCACCTTCCACCCGTTCGCCCTGACCTCCCGCCACGCATCGGGCACTGTGCTGCAGCTCGCCGTCGAATCCCCGCTGGTCAGCGGGGGCAAGACGACGGACTTTGCCGCCGTGTCCGCGGTCGCAACCTACGACGCCGACAAGGGCGAAGCGGTGGTGTTCGCCGTCAACCGCTCGGCCACGGACGCGCTGCGGCTGGACGCCGCGGTGTCCGCACTCGGCAACGTCCGCGTGGTGGAGGCCCTCACTTACGCCAACAAGGACCCCTACTGGCAGGCCACCGCAGACGATTCCACCTCCGTCCTGCCCGCGGAGAATGTCACGGCACAGGCCGACGGCGGCCGCCTCACCGCGGAGCTTCCGGCCGTGTCCTGGTCGATGATCCGGCTCGCCGTCGGCAAGTAGCAGCGGGAATGGGTGTTTCAGCGGGGCGCGGATTGCAACAATTAAGCGCCCCGCTGGCCTGGGCGGCAACCTCTGGGAGGATGGACGGCATGGAACTGCACATCACGGGTGATCCCGCCGCCGATAAGTTGTTGAGCGAGGATGACTTTGCGCTCTTGACCGGAATGCTGCTGGACCAGCAGGTGACCATGGAATCGGCGTTCGCCGGGCCGGAAAAGATCAGGACCCGGATCGGATCCCTGAAGCCGGAGGCCGTCGCGGCGCATGATCCGCAGGCGTTCGTGGAGATGTTCAAGGAGCGGCCGGCGGTCCACCGGTTCCCGGGTTCCATGGCTGCCCGGGTCCAGGCACTGGCCGAGGCGGTCCAGACCAACTGGGGTGGTGACGCCGCCGCGATCTGGACCCAGGGCAATCCGGACGGTGCTGAGGTGCTGCGCAGGCTGAAGGCGCTGCCCGGCTTTGGTGACCAGAAAGCCAAAATTTTCCTTGCCCTGCTCGGCAAGCAGCGCGGCCTCCAGGCGCCCGGCTGGCGGGAAGCGGCAGGCCACTACGGCGAGGAGGGTGCCTTCCTGTCCGTCGCGGACATCGTGGATCCCGAGTCGCTCGTCAAGGTGCGTGCCAGCAAGCAGGCTGCCAAGGCTGCGGCGAAGGCCGCAAAGGCCTGACCGCATTCCGGGGGCCGGTTCGCGGGCCGTAGCACAATTGTGACTTGATCCATAGACTTGGCCGGGTTAAGCTCATGCTCTGTTAGCGCTAACAGGGTCGAAGCTACCGGGCCTCCTGTGTTCGGATTCGACGGCGCCAGGCCCTGCTTGGAGCACCCCGGGAACGCTGCAAAAGTCCCGGCTCGGCGGGAGGCATCGATGCCTTCCGCTCCAGCACAGATGCGTGGCTGAAGTAGCCGCGGGAGGAGAATAGCGTGAAATTTAGGAAACTCGTGGGCGCCATAGCCGTCGCCCTGGCACTAACGGTGGGCGCCACCGGCTGTGGGACCCGCGGAGGGGCGGCCGAAACCGGCGGCACGGCCAATCCCAGCGAATCACTCGTCGGCATCTCCATGCCGACCCAGACGTCCGAGCGGTGGATAGCCGACGGGAACAACGTGGAGAAGTCGCTGAAGGAGCTCGGCTACAAAACCGACCTTCAATTCGCCAACGACGACATCCCGACCCAGGTGTCGCAGATTGAGAACATGCTGACCAAGGGCGCCAAGGCCTTGATCATCGCCGCTATCGACGGCACCACCCTGACCGACGTCCTCGCCAAAGCCAAAGAGCAGAATGTCAAAGTGATCGCCTATGACCGGCTGATCAACGGCACGCCGAACGTCGACTACTACACGACCTTCGACAACTACACTGTAGGCGTTCAGCAGGCCACTTCGCTTTTGACCGGCCTCGGGCTCCTTGATGGCCAGGGCAAGAAGGTGGACGGCGTTGGCCCCTTCAACGTCGAACTGTTTGCGGGAAGCCCTGACGACAACAACGCCAACTTCTTCTGGACTGGCGCCATGGACACCCTGAAGCCGTTCCTTGACGCAGGAACGCTCAAGGTTCCCAGCGGCCAGACCAAATTCGAGCAGGCCGCCATCCTGCGCTGGCAGGCCCCTGTGGCCCAGAAGCGGATGGAGGACATCCTCACTGCGGCCTACAGCTCAGGGCAGAAGCTCGACGGCGTCCTGTCCCCGTACGACGGGCTTTCCATCGGCATCATCTCCGCTCTCACGAGCACCGGTGGGTATTCCGGAGGGAACCTTCCGGTCGTGACCGGCCAGGATGCGGAGAAGGGGTCAGTCAAGTCCATTACCGCCGGGGAACAGTACTCGACGATCTTCAAGGACACCCGGGAGCTTGGCAAGCAGGCCGTCAAGATGGTGGACGCCGTCCTCAAGAACGAGGAACCGGAAACCAACGACACCACCACCTACGACAACAAAGTCAAGGTTGTTCCGGCCTACCTGCTGGAGTCCGTGATCATCACCAAGGACAACTACAAGCAGGAACTGATCGACTCCGGCTACTACACAGAAGCTGACGTCAAGTAGGAGCCGGTGAGGTTGCGGCCGGGCTTTCCCGGCCGCAGCCTCGCAGCCCCTGCATGCAGGAGCCAGGCTTCCGCCAGTCAGCGGGAAATGACCATGAACGTACCCATTCTGCAAATGCGGGGAATCACCAAGACGTTCCCCGGCGTGAAGGCCCTCCAGGACGTGACCCTGGACGTGAACCGCGGTGAGGTGCATGCCATCTGCGGCGAAAACGGCGCAGGTAAGTCCACTTTGATGAAGGTGTTGTCCGGGGTTTACCCGCATAACACGTTCGAGGGGGACATACTGTTCGAGAACGAGCCCTGTGACTTTGCGAGCATCAGCGACAGTGAGAAACGCGGCATTGTCATCATCCATCAGGAACTCGCCCTCAGCCCCTACCTGTCGATCGCCGAGAATATTTTCCTGGGGAACGAACTGTCGACGCGGGGTTGGGTGGACTGGCGCAAGACGAACCTGGAGGCGGCCAAGCTGCTGGCCCGCGTCGGCTTGAATGAAAACCCCGTTACCCCCATCCAGCACATCAGTGTTGGAAAGCAGCAACTCGTCGAGATCGCCAAAGCACTCTCCAAGGAAGTCAAGCTGCTCATCCTCGACGAGCCCACGGCTGCGTTGAACGACGAGGACTCCAATCATCTGCTGGATTTGATCCTGCACCTGAAGGGCCAAGGTGTCACCAGCATCATCATCAGCCACAAACTCAACGAAATCCGGAAGGTGGCCGACGCCGTCACGATCATCCGGGACGGCAAGACGATCGAGACGCTGCGCCTGAACGAAGGGGAGATAACCCAGGAAAGGATCATCCGCGGAATGGTCGGCCGGGACCTGGAAAGCCTCTACCCGGAGCGGACTCCGGTCATTGGTGAGGAGGTCCTGCGCATAGAGGACTGGTCCGTGCAACACCCCCAGGACCATACGCGCACGGTAGTCCAGAACGCGAGCCTGCACGTGCGGAAAGGCGAGGTGGTTGGTTTGGCCGGGCTCATGGGAGCCGGCCGCACGGAACTGGCCATGAGCGTCTTCGGGCGTACCTACGGCCGGGCCGTCTCGGGGAGGGTGCTCAAGTACGGCAAGGAGATCAATACCTCCACGGTTTCCGAGGCCATCCGCCAGGGGCTTGCTTATGCCACGGAGGACCGCAAGCACTACGGGCTGAACCTCATTGAGGACATCAAGCGCAACATCTCCATGGCGAGCCTGGGCAAACTCGCCAACAGGGGCTGGGTGGACAAGAACGAAGAAACGGCTGTGGCCAACCGCTACCGAACGAGCATGAACATCAAGGCTCCCACGGTTGCCGCAGTTACCGGGAAGCTTTCGGGAGGAAACCAGCAGAAGGTCGTCCTCAGCAAATGGATGTTTTCGGACCCCGATGTCCTGATCCTTGATGAACCGACCCGGGGTATTGACGTTGGCGCGAAATTCGAGATCTACACGATCATCGCGAACCTTGCTGCCGAGGGGAAAGCCGTCATCGTCATCTCCTCCGAACTCCCTGAGCTCCTGGGCATTTGCGACAGGATCTACACCATGTCGGCGGGCCGCGTCACCGGTGAGATCCCCATTGCCGAGGCGTCCCAGGAGACGCTAATGCATTACATGACCCAAGAAAAGGAATAGCGACCATGTCCGCCTTACGAGAATCACTCGGCTTCCTGACGAGCCGCCTCCGCCAGGTCGGCATCTTTGTCGCCCTGATCCTGATCGTCCTGCTCTTCCAAATACTCACCGACGGCATCCTGCTCCAGCCGCAAAACGTGACAAACCTTGTCGTCCAGAACAGCTACATCCTGATTCTGGCCATTGGCATGGTGATGGTGATCATCGCCGGCCATATCGACCTCTCTGTCGGGTCCATCGCCGGCTTCATTGGTGCGGTGTCGGGGGTGATGATAGTTCACTGGGGCTGGGCCTGGTGGATCGCCATTCCCGCCTGCCTGCTGGTGGGGGCGTTAGTGGGTGCCTGGCAGGGGTATTGGATTGCCTATGTGGGCATCCCTGCCTTCATAGTCACCCTTGCCGGAATGCTGATCTTCCGCGGCCTGACCTTGATCACGCTGAAAA
Source organism: Arthrobacter sp. Y3221159 (assembly GCF_059089885.1). Classification (NCBI taxonomy): domain Bacteria; kingdom Bacillati; phylum Actinomycetota; class Actinomycetes; order Micrococcales; family Micrococcaceae; genus Arthrobacter; species Arthrobacter sp. Y3221159. The sequence goes on along the minus strand of NZ_JBNHFC010000010.1, from coordinate 77,026 downwards.
ACCAGCAGATCACACCTTTTCCCGAGGAGCTGCGCGCGTTGGGCGGGGGCTTCCTGCCGGACATCACGGGAGGCAACTCGGTAGTCGAAATACTCACCGTTATCCTGGGGGTGGGCGGCACGGCGGCCATCGTGTTCCAAGCCCTCAAGGAGCGCCGCGTCCGCCGAAAATTCGATCTTGAAAACGAGCCCATGGCGTGGTTCGCCATTAAAACCGCCTTCATCGCGCTGCTCATGCTCATCATCACGTTCCTGCTGGCGAGCTACCGCGGCACTCCGATCGTCCTGATCGTGCTGGCAGCTTTGGTCATCATCTACTCGGCGCTCATGAATAACAGCATCTTTGGCCGGCACATCTACGCAATCGGCGGCAACCTCCACGCGGCAGAACTTTCAGGTATCAAGACCAAAGCCGTCACTTTCCGGCTCTTTGTCAACATGGGTGTCCTGGCAGCCCTTGCAGGCCTGGTCTTCACCGCCCGCCTAAACTCTGCCCAGCCTGCAGGCGGTACAGGCTTCGAGCTGGACTCCATTGCAGCGGCCTTTATTGGCGGTGCTGCTGTGCAGGGCGGCGTGGGCACGGTCGCCGGAGCCATGATCGGCGGACTGATCATGGGCGTGCTGAACAACGGGATGTCGATCCTCGGCCTTGGAACCGACTACCAACAGCTGATCAAGGGACTGGTCCTCCTGGTGGCCGTTGCCTTTGACATCTTCAATAAGAATCGCGTCGGGGGAGGACCTGCCATCTCCAGCCGGTTCAAGCTCCGGAGAACACCGCCAGCCACCGAGCAGAAGACGGCAGTCACCGAGCCGGTCGAGCCTGTGGGGACTGCCCGCGGCCAGTGAAGCCGGGAGCATTGGCTCTTTCCCGGGGACGTTGAGGGCCCGAGGTGCCTTGTCCAAGCGGACCATAGCTGGTGCGGCGATACGTTCACAATGTGTCGCCGCACCAGCTTTTGGTGTTCCATGGGTCCTGCGCAGCCCCAAACTTCTGCAACGATGTATGTCAGATACTTGCGGAACCACATAAAGGAGCCATGATGGCGGTCACCATGAACGACGTTGCGCGGGCGGCGGGGGTGTCGCTCAAGACTGTTTCCAACGTGCTGAATGACTACGAGTTCATTCGTCCTGCCACCAAGCAGCGCGTCCAGGACGCCATCGCGGAACTGGGCTATGAGGCGAACCTGACAGCGCGGAGCCTGCGGTCAGGGAAAACCAAAATGCTGGGCCTTGTCCTGTCCGATCTTTCGGCACCCTATTATGCGGAGCTTGCTTCCCGGTTGATGAAGGCTGCGTCCCGGCGGGGCTACCGGGTGCTGGTGGAACAGTCGGACGCTGTGGGGGACGTGGAACTGAACGCCCTCCAGGGCCCTTTCCGGCAGCTCACCGACGGGCTGCTGTTCACGCCGCTGAAGGTCGACGCCGATGCCATCGCCGCCGGCCTGGGCAAGAAGCCGATGGTGTTGCTGGGCGAACACATCCTGGATCCCCGCTTCGACCTGGTGACCATGAAAAATGAGGAAGCCGCTGCTGCCCTGACCGCCCACCTGCTGTCGGGCGGCCGCCGTCGCGTTGCCGTGCTCGGTGCCCACCCCGGTGAATCCGCTGGCAGTGCAGGGCTGCGGCTCAACGGCTACCGGAAGGCGCTTGGCCAGGCGGGGGTTCCGTTCGATCCCGCGTTGGTTGCCCAGTGCGAGTGGCGGCGGGACAGCGGGGCCGGCGCCGTGGCCGGTCTCCTGGACAAGGGTGTGGAGTTTGACGCCGTGTTCGGCCTGAACGATGTCCTGGCCCTGGGCGCCATGCACGAGCTCCTGATCCGCGGCGTCCGGGTTCCCCAGGAGGTGGCCGTGGCAGGCTTCGACGATATCGACGAGGCCCGGTTTGCCTCACCCTCCCTGACCACGGTCTCGCCGGGAATGGAGGAGATCGCAGAGCGCTCGATCGGCCTGCTGGTCGATCGGATCGAGGGGCGCGAAACAACTGGTGAAGGCGTGCACGTGGAAGCCGAATTCCGCCTGCAGGTCCGCCAATCCGCACCCTAGGTTTCGTCCGTCGATCACGGGGTACTTTCCCGGCAGAGTCCAACGAGGGAAAGGCGCCGCATGATTGCACTTCTTGTCATCGATATGCAGAACGCGTTCTTTGAGGCGCCGGAACTGGGCGCGCAGCAGGAGCGGCTGGTCGCTTCGTGCAACACGTTGTTGGAGGCTTTCGAGGCGAGCGGCCACAAGGCACTGCTGGTGGGCACGGAGCACGAGCGGGATAAGTCCACCTGGACGCTCAATATGCTCGACGACGACCAGGGCTTCATTTTCCGCGGCAGCAAGCAGGCGGAAGCTGTTCCTGGGCTTGCAATAGACGGGCTGCCGCAGCTGAACAAAACGCGGGACAGCGCCTTCGTGGGCACCAACTTGCTGTCGCGGCTGCGCAACTGGGGCGCCGACGAGGTGGTGCTGGCCGGGGTGTCCACCCACAACTGCATCGCCCAGACGGGAGCAGACGCCTTCGCCCACAACATCCGCGTCACCTATGCGAAGGACGCGATCGCCTCCGAGGACAACCAGGACGCCGCTGACATGCTGCGGATCCTTTCCACGAGCTACCGCCAGCCGGTCCAGTCCAGCGAAGAGATCCTCGCCCGCCTGAACCGCTGAGTCTCCCCACCTTTAGGAACGGACGACGGCGTGTCCCGGCAACCCGCCGTCGTCGCCGTTGGGCAGGGGGTGCCAACCTGGCGGAATTCAGCGGCCTTCGAAGGCGACGCGCTTGTGAGAGCCAGGCATTACAAACCTGAAACGTGGCGGAAACGTCCGCAACCTACTGTGGGTCCCACGCCGCCGCACCAGCGGCCCGTTGAAGGGACCCACATGCACCTGATGCCGCGTGAGCAGGAGAAACTTCTGATCGTGGTGGCGGCCGACCTCGCCAGGCGGCGGCAGGCGCGGGGGCTCAAGCTGAACTACCCGGAGGCGGTGGCCGTCATCAGCTATGAGCTGATCGAGGGGGCACGGGACGGGCGCAGCGTGGCTGAACTCATGAGCTACGGGACCACCCTTCTCACCCGCGACGACGTGATGGAAGGCGTCCCCGAGATGATCCATGACGTCCAGATCGAGGCGACGTTTCCGGACGGCACCAAGCTCGTTACCGTCCACGACCCGATCCGCTAGGGGCGCCACATGATTCCCGGAGAGTACATCCTGCGGCCCGAGCCGGTGACGGCCAACGCGGGGCGCGAGGCCATCGACGTCGAGGTGACGAATACCGGCGACCGGCCGGTCCAGGTGGGCTCGCACTTCCACTTCGCCGAAGCAAACCCTTCCCTGGCCTTTGACCGGCAGGCAGCCTACGGCCGCCGGCTGGACATCCCGGCCGGAACCGCGGCCCGGTTTGAACCCGGCGACTCGCGCAGCGTGCGGCTGATCGAACTCGCCGGGACCCGCGAAGTGCACGGGCTCAGCAACGCGGTCAACGGAAAGCTCGACGGCGGCACGCACCTTGGAAACCCGGCCTGGCCGGGTGCCGCAGCGGAAGGGGACCAGCAGTGAGCTTCGAGATGCCACGCCGGCAGTACGCCGACCTGTACGGTCCGACGGCGGGCGACGCCATCCGCCTGGCGGACACGGAGCTGTTCCTCGAGATCGAGAAGGACCTCACCGTGTACGGCGAGGAGGTGGTGTTCGGCGGCGGCAAGGTGATCCGGGACGGCATGGGCCAGAACGGCCAGGCGGTCCGCGATGAAGGCGTTCCGGACACCGTCATCACCAACGCCGTGATCCTGGACTACACCGGCATCTACAAAGCGGACGTGGCGCTCAAAGACGGCCACATCTTCAAGATCGGCAAGGCCGGCAACCCCCAGATCACGGACGGCGTGGATATCGTGATCGGTGCCAGTACGGAGATCATCGCCGGGGAACGCAAGATCCTCACCGCCGGGGGAGTGGACACCCACATCCACTTCATCTCCCCGGACCAGGTTGCCACCGCACTCACCAGCGGCGTGACTACCATGATCGGCGGTGGAACCGGCCCGGCCGAAGGAACCAAGGCCACCACCGTTACCCCCGGGAAGTGGCACATCCAGCGGATGCTGCAGGCGGCCGAAGGCTTCCCCATGAACATCGGCTTGCTCGGCAAGGGCCACGCATCCGCCGTCGAACCCCTCGCCGAACAGATCCGCGCCGGTGCCATCGGGCTGAAAGTCCACGAGGACTGGGGTTCCACGCATTCGTCCATCGATACCTCCCTGAAGGTGGCGGACGAGTACGACGTCCAGGTGGCCATCCACACGGACACCCTCAACGAGTGCGGCTTTGTGGAGGACACCATCCGGGCCATCGGCGGCCGCGTCATCCACACCTTCCACACCGAAGGTGCCGGCGGCGGCCACGCACCGGACATCATCAAGATCGCCGGCATGCCCAACGTCCTGCCCGCGTCCACCAACCCCACGCTGCCCTACACGCGCAACACCATCGAAGAGCATTTGGACATGCTGATGGTCTGCCACCACCTCAATCCGGACATTCCCGAGGACGTTGCCTTCGCCGATTCGCGCATCCGGGCCGAGACCATCGCGGCCGAGGACGTCCTGCAGGACCTGGGCATCTTCTCCATCACTTCCTCCGATTCCCAGGCCATGGGACGCGTGGGTGAGGTGGTCACCCGCACCTGGCAGGTGGCGGACAAGATGAAGAAGCAGCGCGGTGTGCTGGAAGACCCAAACGGTACGGCTGACAACGCTGCGGGCGCTCACGGCTCCACGGGCAGCGACAACTTCCGGCTCAAGCGCTACGTGGCCAAGTACACCATCAATCCGGCAATCGCCCAGGGCATCGCAGACGCGGTGGGCTCCGTTGAGGAGGGCAAGTTCGCGGACCTGGTCCTCTGGGACCCGGCATTCTTCGGCGTTAAACCGGAGCTGGTTATCAAGGGCGGGCAGATCGCGTATGCCCTGATGGGCGACGCCAACGCGTCCATCCCCACTCCGCAGCCGCGGACCATGCGGCCCATGTTCGGGGCCTACGGGAAGGCGGTGCAGCAATGCTCCATTACGTTCCTTTCACAGGCGGCCATCGACGCCGGGGTGCCGGAGGAGCTGGGGCTGGAGAAGGTCATCCGTCCCGTGTCCGGGATCCGCACCCTCACCAAGGCGGACCTGAAGTACAACGACGCGACGCCGGACATCCAGGTTGACCCGGAGACCTACCAGGTAAGGGTCGACGGCGAGGACGTCACCTGTGAACCCGCCAACGTCCTGCCCATGGCCCAGCGCTACTTCCTCTTCTAGCCCTTCGGAGAATCACGTGATTATCGACAAAGTCCTTGGCAATCTGCATGAGCTGCCCGAAACGGACCTCGCAGCCTACGCCGGCCTGCACCGGGAGAAGGTGGTGCTGCCCAGCGCCCAGCTGGTCAAGCGCATCCAGCGCGCCACCACGGACCACGGCAAGGAAATCGGCATCCGCCTTCCCACCGGCTCCGGGGACCTCCGCGACGGCGACATCCTGCTTGTTGATGACTCAAACATGATCGTGGTGTCCGTGCTGCCCACCGACGTCCTGGTCATCGCACCGCGGTCCATCCACGAGATGGGCGTCGCTGCCCACTCGCTTGGCAACCGGCACTTGCAGGCACAGTTCTTTGACTCGGCTTCGGAATATGAGGCCGAGGTCATGGTGTGCGCCTACGACCACACCGTCGAGGACTACCTCAAACACGCCGGAGTGCGCTACTCCCGGCAGGAACGCGTCATGCCTGTACCTTTCCGCCATGCCGAGCACTCGCACTAGGTCTCCCCGCGTTTCCCCGGCTCGGGACGCCGCGAGGGATATGGGGCCGTGCCCGTCCCCAGGCGCTCCCAACCCTCGCAAGCTCGGGTCGGGGCCCTCGCGCCAGTGGGCCCCCCGCGCGGCCCGCCACGCCGCGGCCCCATATCCCTCGCGTCGCTTGCGTTCCTCACCCTGGGTGCGGCTTTCGTGAGCGGCTATCAGCTGGCGCTCGCTCAGCTCACTGACTCTGCGCTTCCTGTTGGGGCTTTTGCCCACTCTTTTGGGTTTGAAACGTACCTCGATCGGGGGCTCGTCTTTGATGAGGCTTCTTTTGGGCGGTGGTTGTCCGTCTTTATTGCGCAGCAGCTGACGTATTCGGATGGGCTTGCCATCCGGTTTCTCTATGAGGGGTGGGAGGTGCCGGAACTTGATGCCCTTTTGTCGGCGTCTTTGTTGCCGCGGCAGGTCCGGGAGGCCAGCACCAAAATGGGGCTCCGGTTGCTGGAGATCGGCGGGGAGGTGTTCCCCTCTCCTGCGCTGGAACTGTACAGGGACCTGGTGACCACTGGCAGGGCCGCCGGACACCAGTCACTAGCGTTCGCCGTCGTCGCACGTTCACTGGGAGTGCCGCAGCAGGAGGCGCTCGCCGCCTACCTTTTCGCCACCGCCACGTCACTGACGCAAAACGCCGTCCGCGCCATCCCGCTCGGCCAGAACGCCGGGCAGCGGGTGCTGCGGAAGGCGCACGACGACGTCGCTGCCGCCGTCGAGCGGGTCGTCCACCTGGCGCCGGACGACTTCGGGGCCGTCATCCCCGGACTGGAAATTTCACAAATGCGGCACGAACGCCAGCGTGCCCGGATGTTCATGAGCTGACTGTGCTTGTGGATGCAAAGGAGGACACCATGACTGAACCCATCAAGATCGGCATCGGCGGGCCCGTGGGCGCCGGCAAAACCCAGCTCGTGGAACGGCTCACCCGGCACATGAGCGGCGAAATCTCCATGGCCGCCATCACCAACGACATCTACACCATTGAGGACGCCAAAATCCTCGCCGCCAACGGCATCTTGCCCATAGACCGGATCATCGGCGTCGAAACCGGCGGCTGTCCGCACACCGCCATCCGCGAAGACACCTCGATGAACACCGCGGCCATCGAGGAACTCAAGGCCCGGCACCCCGACCTGCAGGTGATCTTCGTCGAATCCGGCGGCGACAACCTCTCCGCCACCTTCAGCCCAGAACTCGTCGACTTCTCCATCTACATCATCGACGTGGCCCAAGGCGAGAAAATCCCCCGCAAAGCCGGCCAGGGCATGATCAAGTCCGACCTCTTCATCATCAACAAAACCGACCTCGCCCCCCACGTCGGCGCGGATCTGTCCGTCATGGAACGGGATTCCCGCGAGTTCCGTGGCAACAAACCGTTCTGCTTCACCAACCTCAAAACCGACGAAGGGCTCGGCAAGGTCATCCACTGGATCCGGCGCGACGTCCTGATGCTTGACCTGGCATGACGTCCAGCAGTTCCGTCGTCGAATCACCTTGGGCGGCGCCCGCGGATGAAGGGGGCCGTGCCCGTCCCCTGGCGCTCCCAATCCTCGCAAGCTCGGATCGGGGCCCTCGCGCCCGTGGGCCCCTCACGAGTGCCGCCACGCCGCGGCCCCCTTCATCCGCGACCGCTGATCGCCTAGTTCGAGGGCGATTGGAGCTGGGCATCACAGTGCGCGGCGATAGGTCCATCGCTTCCAGCCAGTTCCACGAAGGCGCTCTCAGGGTTTTGCGGCCCCATTATCTGGATGATTCCGGGCAGGTTTGCTATGTCGTGGTGAATCCTGGCGGGGCTTACCTTGGGGCTGATCTTTTCCTGCTTGATGTTGAAGTTGGGGATGGGGCAGACCTCCTTTTGACTACGCAATCCGCGACGAAGGTCTACCGGACTCCGGGGTCCATTGCCGAGCAGCGGATGAACCTGCGGCTTGGGGACGGGGCGCGGCTGGAGCTGATGCCGGACCAGCTCATCGCCTACCGCGAGGCCAGCTACCGGCAACGGACCTGCGTGACTGTCCGTCCGTCGTCGTCGCTGGTGATGGCGGAAGTGGTGACGCCGGGCTGGTCGCCGGACGGGGCGGGCTTCCGGTACGAGGAAATCCGGCTGCGGAACGAGATCCGGATCGAAACGGACGACGGCGCCGAGCTGCTGGTCCTGGACAACCTGCTGATCCGGCCGCCCGCGGGCGACGTGACGGGCCTGGGATTCATGGAGGGCTACAGCCACCTGGGATCGCTGGTGGTGGTGGACGCCCGCGTGGATCAGGCGCTTGCCGACGAACTGAACGAGCTCACAGGCAAACACGACGCCCTGGCTGGGATCTCACTCACCCGCCCTGTCTCTGGGACCACGGGCATGGTGCTGCGTGCCCTGTCCAACAGCACCGGGGAACTGAACCGCCTGCTTGCTGGCTGCACCAACCTCCTGCGGGAACGCTGGCACGGGCAGGGACCGCTCAACCTGAGGAAACACTGATGACGGCTCTGACAACCATCACCGCGCTGTACCGGGAGCGGGAAACGCTGCCGCTGCGGACCCGGATACTGTTCACCTTCGGTGCCGTGGCCGCCCTGCACGCGGCCGCCGTCGTACTCCTGCTCTCCGGAAACGCCGGCGGGGCAGGGACGCAGGCACTCACCTGGGGCCTGATCCTGACCGCCTACCTGGCCGGCGTCAAGCACAGCTACGACTGGGACCACCTCGCGGCCATCGACAACTCGACGCGGAAGTTCGTGGCCCAGGGGCAGGAGCCTGTCAGCGTCGGGTTCGCCTTCAGCCTGGGGCACAGCTCGGTGGTGGCCCTGGCGGGCGTGCTGGTCATCGCGGGGGCGGCAGTGGTGGGTGAATTCATGGCGGACGGGTCCACCGGAAACCTGGTCCTCGGACTGGTGGGCAGCGGGGTGTCCGGCCTGTTCCTGCTGGCGATGGGCCTGTTCAACGGCTCCGCGTTTGCCCGGTCCGCGGAGGCCTACCGCCGGGCACGCACGGGTGCCGCCGTCGACCTCCGCGACCTGGAACCGCGGGGACTGGTGGCGCGGCTCCTTGCCAAGCCGCTGTCCCGCGTGCGGCGGCCGCGGAACATCTACGTGATAGGTTTCCTGTTCGGGCTCGGCTTCGACACCGCCACCACCATCGGGCTGCTGATGATGACGACGGCGGCATCGCTGGCCGGGGTGCCGGCATTCACCCTGCTTGCCCTGCCGCTGGCGTTCGCTGCGGCCATGACGCTCTGCGATTCCCTCAACGGCATGGCCATGATGCGCATGTACCGCTCGGCTCTGGACGACCCCCAGCGGAAGCTGGGCTTCAATGCCCTGGTCACGGGCATCTCTGCTTTCTCGGCGCTGTTCATCGCCGTGATCACGCTCGGCGGCTTCCTAGAATTGGCCTTCTCCCTGGAACACCCGGTTACCGGCTGGCTGGGGTCAATCGACCTGGGTGAAGCCGGGCTCCTGCTGGTGGCCCTGCTGCTGGCGGTGTGGGGCGCCGCCGCGCTCAAGGGACGGAAGGCCGTCAAAAGTAGAACGGAATGCTGACAGGAGTGTTGGTTTGGAGCGCACCGAGGCCGTGGTAACCGCGAAAATGGTGATTATTACGCGAAGAGTTGCTTCTATTGCAACAGCCCTGAGGCGGTCTAACTACGCGGAAATTGGAGGCTTAGATCACATCCTGGCTGCCAGGGAGGCCGATCTGCCGTTGCCTTTCTGGCAGAATACTTACCAACCTCCCCTAGGGGAGTCCGGTGTGACCGCCGGTACTCCTGCCGATCCGTCATCCGGTACATAGACAGGACGAAGATGTTCGAACAGTCCAAAGAACAGCGCTCAGTGCGCCCAAAAACTGCCCGCAGGCTGAGGGCGGAAGACTGCATCGTCGTTGATAAGGGCGATCTGCGGAAGGCACAGGTAGGTGCCGGCGTCGGTAACTTCATCGAGTGGTATGACATCGGCGTCTACGGCTATCTCGCAGTAACCATGACCTCCGTCTTCACGGAGGGTATGGACGAGCGCATGGGGCTGCTTGTCACGCTGCTGGGTTTCGCGGTCTCGTTCATCGTCCGTCCCCTCGGCGGAATGATCCTCGGCCCGCTCGGCGACAGGATCGGCCGCCGCAAGGTGCTCTTTGCCACGATGGCCATCATGGCCGTCGCCACCACCGGAATCGGGCTGCTGCCCACTGCAGGCGAGGTGGGCCTGTGGGTCATCATTCCCCTCTACCTGCTGAAGATGCTCCAAGGGTTCTCCACCGGCGGCGAGTACTCCGGTGCCGCCACGTACATCGCCGAGTTCTCCCCGGACAAGGACCGGGGCATCATGACCTCGCTGTTGAACTCGGGATCCATGCTGGGCTTCGCGGCGGGCGCAAGCATGGTGGCGGTCACCACGGCCGTCACCACGTCCGTCTGGGGCAGTTCCGCCATGCTGGACGGCGGCTGGAGGATCCCGTTCCTGATCGCCCTGCCCCTGGGCATCGTGGCGATCGCCCTCCGTAGCCGCCTGCCCGAATCGCCGAGCTTCGAAGTGGCCCACGTGAAAGCCGGTACCCAGGACGTCGACCCCATTTTCGTCCGGCACAACCTGCCAAACATCATCAAGCACTACTGGCCGCAAATCCTTATCGGCTGTGCCCTGATTGCCGCCGACGGCAGCTCCGGCTACATGCTCACGAGCTACATGCCTACCTACCTGGAAACCCAGGTCGGATCGGATGCCGTGCACACCGCCATCGCCGCGGTAGTCGTGCTGGTCCTCCTGGCCGCCATGATTCCGCTTGTGGCGCGTTTGTCCGACCGCATCGGCCGGCGCCCCATCTATGCCATCGCGACCATCGGCAACCTCGTTCTGCTGGTCCCGGCCTTCGCGCTGATGCAACTGGGGACGCTTTGGTCGATCTACCTGGCCATGTTCCTGGTCGCGCTGCCGTGCGCCTTTTTCCTGGCGCTGACCGCCGCGGTCATGTCCGAGCTGTTCCCCACCGCCTCGAGGTTCGGCTCAGTGGGCGTCACCCACAACCTCTCCATATCCATCTTCGGCGGCACCACGCCCCTGGTCAGCCAGATCCTGGTTGAGACTACGGGCAACCTGTACGCCCCGGCGTTCTATGTGATGTTCTTTTCAGCAGTGGCGCTGGTTGCCCTGCTGAAGATGCGCGAGACGGCAGCACGCCCCCTCCTGGGCTCGGTGCCCGTGGTTACCAGCCATAACGAGGCGGAAAAGCTGGCGGCGGACCAGGACAACGATGAACGGATCGACACCTCCACCATGATGCTGACCCCCGTTCCGGCACTGTCAGAGCCGGCCGCCGTTCGCTAGCGCATCAGGCGGCGATCCTGCCCTTGCTCCTGCGGTGCGGCCGGTGCTTTGCCCGAGTTGCGGCCGGCGTGCGGGCATCAATCAGCACCTGCTCGCCGTCCGCCACGGTGGCGTCCGCTTCAAGGTGGACACCGTGCTCGATCAGCACGCTGGATCCAATGCGTGAGTGGCTGCCAATGTGCACGCGGTTTCCGATGACCGTGCCGCGTCCGATGCGCACGCCATCGCCGATCACCGTCCGGTCGCCGATGGTCGCGTCACGGTCAATCCAGCTGCCGTGCCCGATCCGGCACCCGTGTCCGATCCGTGCGCCGTTCTCGACATAGGTCATGGAGCCGATGCGGGTGCTGTCGCCAACCGTGGCGCCTGGAGCCACCAGGCCGCCACCGTTGACGCGCCGGACGTAACGGGTGACTTTGCCGGCGTCGTCCTCAACTGATTCAAACTTCGCGTTCATGAAATCCCTCAGTACCGTGCGGTAACTTACCGTACAGTCAGTTAACGGTCCGGAACCCAAACAGATTCCCGCGGGACCTGTAAGCGCGCCGGCGCCGGCGCTAATTGCCTGCCGCGTCCGCCTCTGCTTCCGTCAGCAGCAGCGCCGTGCCCTGGAATGCCGGAACTTCCAGGAAGAAGCTGCACAGATCATCCACCTGGCCGATGGCCTCGCCGCTGAACAGGTCCTGCACCGTGGAGCCGGGCACCAGGTGGCTTGACTGGATGCTGCCGGCCACGTCCTGGTCGGAGAAGTTGAGCACTGTGACCTCAAGCGCGCCGCTTCCCAGCCTGATGACCTGGACCAGCAGGCCGCGGTGGGACACATCGGGGACGTCGACAAGTGTGCCCGTGGCGATGCCGTGCTCCTCCCGGACAGTCAGGACACGCTGGAGCCGCCGGGCGAACGAGTTGGAGTCCTGCAGCTGCTCCGGCAGCGCGCCGTACAGGCTGCGTGCCCGCGGCATGCCCGACGACGAAGACTTCGCGTCCGGGCTGGTGCCCATGATGTCGTGGGCGCCCCGGTTGATCCAGCGGGTATCTCCCTGCGCGGTCAGCTCGGCAACGCTCTCCCGGTCAAGGGCGGTGATCCCGGCAATGTCCCAGCCGGACAGCGCAAAGACGCCGGGCTGCAGGGCGTTGTACATCGCCAGCAGGATGTGGGCGTCCCGGACCTTTGCCTCCTGCTCCGGCGTGATCGCCTCCGGATCCCGGATCCCCAGCGCCGCCATGATGAAGCTCACCGAGGTGCAGGCGATGCCGTTGGTGGTGAACACCGCGTTGTACGGGCCGTTCTCCCCGGTCAGGCGCTCGCGCATGGTCTGCTGGACTTTCTCGGCCAGCTCGGCGCCCGTGAGCTCCTCGCCGGCAAGCTCGAACATCTCGTCCCGGTGGCCCGAGGCGAAGTGCATCAGCTCATAGGTGAGTTCGTCATGGTTCTGCAGCGCGTGGACCAGCGACGCTTGGTCCACGCCGATCTCCATGGACAGCCGGAGCGTCAGCCGCAGCAGCTCGGTATCTGCCGTGACCAGCGCGTAGTGGTACGCGGGCCTGGTGATGAAGTCGTAGGACAGGTCAGGGCCGGCTTCGGATGTTGCCTTGATGTCGTCGATGGTCAGGTTCAGCTCCTGGAAGGAGAACCCGCCCACCTTGCGGATCATGGAGCCAATGAGCTGGTTGGCGGCCTCGGACAGCGGGTGTCCCTCGGACCAACCGGGCTGTTCCTCGGCGCTCTTTTCAACGCCCAGGAAACCGTTGGCATCCAGCCGCAGCGCGCCGGTGCCCAAGTCAAGGAGCGAGTGCAGGGCATCGCCGACTACCAGGCGCATCCCGGCGAAGGTGGGGTCCAGCCAGTTGATGGACGGCTGGCCGGCCTTGAAGTAGTGCAGGTAGACCCAGCGGCGGGTCTTGCCCGTGGTGTCCACTACCGGCCGGGTGGCGCTCCAGTTGGTTTCCTTGACCCCGGGCTCGTAGAAGATCACCCGCTGCAGCCGGCCGATGATGTATCCGGCCTTCTGCAGTGCCTGCTCGGATTCCGGGCTGAGGTTGACCGAGTCCTGCCCGTCGGGAACGTCCGGCAGCAGGTGCCAGTCCTCCTCGGGGATGTCCACCATGTGGTAGATCCCGGGGTAGTCCCGGAAGTTCATTTCGGCGAGGCGGAAGTCCGCGCCCTTGCCGGTGTGGCCCGGCACGATGTCGTCAATGATCGTGCCGCCGTGGTCCGAGGCCACCTCGCACATCCGGCGGAATTCCTCCTCCGTCCCAAAGACGGGATCAATGGCCATGCTGATGCGGTCGAAGTGGCCGTCCACGCTGGGCGTCTGGGTCCAGCCGCTGATGCCGCCGGCCAGCTTGACCGGCCCGGTGTGGATGGCCCGGATACCGATCTCGCTGAAGGCGTCCCACATGCTCTTGTCGCCGAGGGCACTGAGGAAAGATTCGCCGGGCCGCGTGATAAAGGACAGCGGATAGGCGGTGAACCACACCGGCGCACGCTCGACGGCGGCACGCGGGTTCGGGTGCGCATAGGAGTTCTGCCACATGCTGGCCTGCCCGGAGAGCTGCCGGGCCAGGGTGTTGGCGTCTCCAAGCATGGCCTGGTTCCGCAGCCACTCCACGTAGGCGGCGTTGCGACCGTCGAACTCGAAGGATGGCCGGGTGGCCAGGTACTGCCTCCGGCGGGCAATCGGCCTAAGCGCCTTGGGCCTGGCAGGGTAGAACTGTTCGTCGTAGGTGATTTCCGGCTCTACTGCCGGTTCGGCCTCGGCCGGAACTGCCTGTTCATCCTCGCCGGCAATGGTGTCCGATTCAAGAAAACCGTCGCTGGCACTGACTTCCCGCATAGATTCCTCCTACAGGTTGTTCCCGTGGTCCCTGGGCATCATTCCAGGTCACCCTGCTCCTGCCAACGTACCCCAGTGGACGTGGAGTATTCGCGCGTATGGAGCCGCCGGCGCCAAAAAAGACGCTGGTACACCAGGCCTGCGCGAGCTAGGAGACGAGGTTTGCGGCGGCCGTGTCCGTGTTGCTCGCGGATGGTGGTTGAGCTCGCGCGCCGGCTCGCCAAAGAGTGGATCGGCTACACCTTCGACCCGGCATCGGCATCCGCCGGCAAGGTCAGGGCAGCCGAGGGTTACGAGGTGTGGATCAGTCCCCGGGAACTGGGCGGGAAACTGCACTACAAGATGGCCGCCGTCCACCTGCCAGTGCCCCTGCCGCGTCCGTAGCCAGCACACATTGAGGGTGTGCTTGCCGCGGGTGCCTTCCTAGACTGGGGTGATGATCACAGTCACCGGAAGCGTGGAAACCAACCTGCCTGCCGAGAAGGCTTTTGCCTTCATGAAGGAGTTCGAAAACACCAGCAAGTGGGACCCCAATACTCCGGTGATGGACAAGCTGACGCCGGGACCGGTGGCGGTGGGCCACCGCTACCACGCGGAGTCCGAGTTCCGCGGGAAGCGGCAGACCCTGGAATACGAGGTCATCGAGCTGACGGACAACCACATCAAGCTCCGCGGCGAGAACAAGAGCGTCACAGCCTTCGACTCCGTGGACGTGAGCCCGTCCGGTTCCGGCTCGATTGTCCAGTACACGGCCGAGTTCAGCATCAAGGGCCCGGCCAAGATCATCCAGCCGCTGCTCAACCCTGCCTTCATGCAGCTCCGCGATCCGGCACTGAACGGGATCCGGGACACCCTCAACGCCCAGGCTGCCGGCTGACCCTGGTTCGCGGCGAAGAACTGCCGGATCTCCTGGCGCGGATCCCGTGCGTGGCAGGCGCCGATTTTCCCGCCCATGGCCGGGCTCCGCCACATGAAGAGATAGGCGAAATTCCGCCCCGTTGACCCCTGCCGCGCCGAGTCCTCCCGGGCAATGCGGGCCGAGTCCTCCGGGGTGCGGAACCGTTCGGCGGTGCCGCTCTGCAGGATGACACGGCGGAAGAGGCCTTCCGACGCCGGCATGCCCAGCCGTGTGCAGTCCAGCACCCCTGGCCAGGAAACGGCGGGAACCCGGGGACGGAACCGCTCCGGTGTCTTCGCGTAAGGAACGCCAAGGAAGCGGTGGATTGCCGTGCCGTTTACCGCCAGGGCGGTGCCGCCTGAGGTGCCGCTGCGGCCGGTGGCGAGTTCACGATTGACACGTTACGGCGTCCGCCCGGGTAGGGTGGAACGTACCGTCTGGCAGTGGGCGGCCATGATGCTGTGGCCTAACTGTGTCCGGAAGGGAGCCTTGCAATGAACAGCGACGTTTATGACTGTACCTTTTTCGCCGATGTTGCAGTGCGCCTGCAGGACCTGATGCTGGGAAACCAGCCTGTACCCCAAATGCTCGATAGCCTGGCAGGGTATGCGGCACAGAGGCTTGGCGCGCCGGGCGTCGAACTTGCGTGCAACATCACCCTGGCCCGCCCCAAGAAGCCGGTGGCGAGGGCAGCCAGCAGTTCCCTGGCCCGGCTAATGAACCAGCTGGAAGGCGCTTACGCCGACAGTCCCGGTGCCACGGCGGCGCGGCTTTCCCAAACGGTGGTGGTTCCGGACCTGCGGCAGGAGGACCGCTGGCCGGAATATGTCCTCGCCGGCCGCAGGCAGGGCGTCCTCTCTGTCGTCAGCATCCCGCTGCTCCTCGACGGTGACGACCATGGACTCCTCACCCTCTACTCCTCGCAGCCCGAGGAGCCGGGCTCTGGCAGCGCGGCATCTGCTGAGGCCTTTGTTGCGCAGGCCTCGAAGGGGCTGAGGCTTGCCTTGCGGATGGCAAGGCTCCAGGACACCAAGGACGGCCTGAGCGCGGCGATGCAGACACGGACGGTCATCGACCTCGCCACCGGAGCCATCATGGCGCAGAACCGCTGCGGCCAGGCGGCCGCGTTCAAGGTGCTGCGGGAGGCGTCAAACACCCGGAACATAAAGCTGCGGGAGATTGCCTCCGGCGTGATCTCGTCCGTGGCCGGAGGTGCGGACACCTTCACCTATTTCGATGAATAGGGATCCTGCGGCTTGGCATCCAACTGTTCCAGCGGCGAGTCGCTGAACGGCGCCCGCACCTCAAGGCCCGCACCGGCGCAGTGCTCGTTCACAGCCTGGGACAGTGCGTCCCGTTCCTTCTCCGCGAGCGCCGCCGCGCCTGCAGCGTAGTCCCGGATCGTCTGTTCCGAGGCCTCGCCGCCCAGGGCCACGTAGTCCAGCCACAGTTCGCCCAGGTCCAGGCTGTGCCTCTTGATCACAGCGCCGGTCAGGGCCTGCTGGTCCAGCTCATCCATCGTCCCTCCTGCACTTGCGATGGTTTTCCTGACAGGACTTCGTAGCGGGACGGGTTGGGGATGGCTGCAGGTTTGTGAATTTTTCTAACGCGTCATCCTGGCCCCGGAGCACGGGGCCGCCGCCCTCGTGATGGAGAATCTGTCCATGACCAATGACGCTCCACGCCCCGTCTACTTCCTCTCGGACAGCACGGGCATCACTGCGGAAACGCTCGGGAACACCCTGCTGACGCAGTTTCCGGGCAGCAACTTCGACCGGATCACCGTCCCCTTTATCACCACGGCCGAGCAGGCGAAGGCCGTGGTGACGACCATTGACAGCGTTGCCGACGCAGGCCTGCGGCCGCTCGTTTTCTCGACGGCGGTCAGCAGCGAGATCCGCTCCATCCTGGAGACGTGCAAAGCCGCGGTGGTGGACCTGATCGGAGCCCACGTCCCGCAACTGGAGGCTGCCCTCGGCACCCCGGCGAGCGGGGAACCCGGGCGCGCGCACGGACTGGGCAATGCCGCCCGCTACCAGTCGCGGATGGCCGCCGTCGAATATGCCATGGAACACGACGACGGGCAGAGCCTGCGTGCCCTCGAAAAGGCCCAGGTGATCCTGGTTGCCCCCTCCCGCTGCGGCAAGACCCCCACCACTATGTACCTGGCCCTGCAGCACGGTATCTTCGCCGCGAACTTTCCGCTGGTGGACGAGGACTTTGAACGGGAAGGCCTGCCCAAGCCGCTAAGGCCGTTTGTGTCGAAGTGTTTCGGCCTGTCTTCCAACCCGTTGCGCCTGAGCCAGATCCGCACCGAGCGGCGCAGTGGCTCGCCCTACGCTTCGCTGCGGCAGTGCGGCTATGAACTGCGCAGCGCCGAGCAACTGTACATGGCGCACAGGATTCCGTTCCTGAATTCGGCCACAGTATCGGTGGAGGAGATGGCGGCAACCATCCTGCAACGGATGAACCTCAAGCACTAGGAAGGGCCGTGCCTCCCGCCATGTGGTGCAAATCATATGGAAAGAGCCGCCAAGACCTGTCACGGTGGACAGGATTTGCGCCCATAAGGCAGCAAAAGCCACACGGCGACGGGTACACCACTGCCATTAACTGCGAAGGAGCAGCGACATGACACAAGACATCCTCTGGTTCTCAGAGCTCGGACTGAAGGACCTCGACCGGGTGGGCGGAAAGAACGCCTCCCTCGGGGAACTGGTCCAGAACCTGAGTTCAGCCGGGGTCCAGGTCCCGGACGGGTTTGCCACCACCGCGGACGCCTACCGCACCTTCCTTGCGGACTCCGGCTTGGACCAGACGATCGCCGACCGGCTGGTTGGGCTGGACACCGACGACGTCACCGCCCTGGCCGCGGCCGGCCACGACATCCGGGAGCTGATCCGCCAGACGCCCTTCCTCCCCGGTTTCGAAGCGCAGGTCCGGGACTTCTACCAGCAGCTGGTGGACAAGCACGGCGGCTCCGACGACCTGTCCTGGGCCGTCCGTTCCAGCGCCACCGCCGAGGACCTTCCGGACGCGTCCTTTGCCGGCCAGCAGGAAACTTTCCTGAACGTCCGCGGCATCGAGAACATCCTGGTGGCCATCAAGGACGTGTTCGCCTCGCTCTACAACGACAGGGCCATCGCCTACCGCGTCCACCACAAGTTCGAGCACGCCGATGTGGCGCTCTCGGCCGGCATCCAGCGCATGGTTCGCTCCGACGTCGGGGCCTCCGGCGTCATGTTCACCATGGATACGGAATCCGGCTTCCGCGACGCCGTCTTCGTCACGTCCTCCTACGGCCTCGGTGAGGCTGTGGTCCAGGGCGCCGTCAACCCCGACGAGTTCTACGTCTTCAAGCCCGCGCTGGAAGCCGGCCGGCCCGCGATCCTGAAGCGGGGCCTGGGCGAAAAGGCCCTCCAGATGACCTACACCACCAGCCGCGAGGTGGGCCGCACGGTGGACTTCGTGCCGGTTGAGGAATCCCTGCGGAACCGGTTCAGCCTCAATGACGACGACGTGGAGCAGCTCGCCCGTTACGCCGTCGCCATCGAGAAGCACTACGGCCGCCCCATGGACATCGAATGGGGCAAGGACGGCGTGGACGGCGGGCTGTACATTTTGCAGGCCCGACCGGAGACCGTGCAGTCCCGCCGCGCCGCCGGCAGCCTCAGCCGCTTCCGCCTCAACGGGACCAGCCGCGTGCTGGCCGAGGGACGCGCCATCGGCCAGCGCATCGGCGCCGGCAACGTCCGCATCCTCACCGGCATTGAGCAGATGGCCGGGTTCAAGACCGGCGACGTGCTGGTGGCGGACATGACCGATCCCGACTGGGAACCGATCATGAAGCGTGCCGCAGCGATCGTGACCAACCGCGGCGGACGCACGTGCCACGCGGCCATCATCGCCCGCGAACTGGGCATCCCTGCGGTGGTGGGCACCGGGAACGCCACGGAAATCCTCGCCGACGTCCCGGCCGTCACCGTGTCCTGTGCGGACGGCGAAACCGGCGTGATCTACGAGGGGATCCTCGACTTCACCGCCGAGGAAACCGAGATTGCGGAACTGCCGGAGGCCCCGGTCAAGGTCATGATGAACGTGGGCACGCCGGAGCAGGCGTTCACGTTCGCGCAGCTGCCCAACCAGGGTGTGGGCCTGGCTCGGCTGGAGTTCATCATCAACCGCCAGATCGGCGTCCACCCCAAGGCGCTGCTGAACCTGGACGAGCAGCCGGCGGACATCAAGGCCGAAATCAGCGAGCGGATCGCCGCGTACGGCAGCCCCCGCGACTACTACATCAAGCGCCTGGCGGAGGGCGTGTCCATCATCGCCGCGGCCTTCGCCCCGGAGCCGGTCATCGTGCGCATGTCCGACTTCAAGTCCAACGAGTACGCCAACCTCATCGGCGGCCCGGCCTACGAGCCGCACGAAGAGAACCCGATGATCGGTTTCCGTGGCGCCTCCCGGTACCTGGACCCGTCATTCCGCGACTGCTTCGACCTGGAGTGCGAGGCCCTGGCCTACGTCCGCAATGAGATGGGGCTGACCAACGTCAAGCTCATGATCCCGTTCGTGCGGACCCTGGACGAGGCCAGCGGCGTCATCGAGCTGCTCGCTGAAAACGGGCTCAAGCGCGGCGAGAACGGCCTGGAAGTGATCATGATGTGCGAGCTGCCGTCCAACGCCCTGCTCGCCGACGAGTTCCTGGACTACTTCGACGGGTTCTCCATCGGATCCAATGACATGACCCAGCTGACCCTGGGCCTGGACCGAGACTCCGGGATCGTGTCCCGCGGCTTCGATGAGCGGGACCCCGCCGTCAAGAAGCTCCTCAGCATGGCCATCAGCGCCTGCAACGCCCGCGGCAAGTACGTGGGCATCTGCGGCCAAGGACCCAGCGATCACGCGGATTTTGCCGAGTGGCTGGTGGGGGAGGGCATCAGCTCTGTCTCCCTGAACCCGGACACCGTGGTGGACACCTGGCTCCGGCTGACAGGAACGACGGCGGCCGAGCTCACCGCAGTGGGCTAACCCGAACTCAAAGGAAGAGTGATCCGCTCGCCGGCGGGCTGACCGGGACCGCAAGGTCCTGGCCAGCCCGTTGCTGTCGGCGGCTGGCAGGACCACGGCCGGCCCCGATGGTTGAACCCAAACCTGGCCGGCCTCCGACCCCTTTTACCCCTCGCACTCCTTGCAGTACTTCTTGCCGTCCTTTTCCCGTGCCAGCTGGCTGCGGTGGTGGACAAGGAAGCAGGACATGCAGGTGAATTCGTCCTGCTGCACAGGGACCACCTGGATCAGCAGCTCCTCGTTGGACAGGTCGGCGCCCGGGAGCTCAAAGCTGTCCGCGAGGTCCGACTCGTCAACGTCGGGGGCAGCCTCCCGCCGTCCCGGCTTCTCAGTCTTCAGCTCCTCCAGGGCGACGTTCGGTTCTTCTTCCGGAGTCACCCGCGGAGCGTCGTAGTCAACTGCCATTGATGCGTTCTCCTGTACGGCTTCTATTGCCCGATTGTTCTGAACAGAGCGGAAACCCTGGCCGGCCCGCAGTTATTCCCGGCCGGGAAATTCCCGGTACGCCATTATGCGGGCAATGCGCACTTCCCGCCACAGGCTCAAGGAGGGACGGGGAACTTCTTTCGACGGTTGCTCAGGCCCATCCCGCCAACCGCGAGCACTCCGCCCAAAGCCGGCGCCGGGCTTCCGGGTCCGAACCCATTCCCGGGGTGGGCAGTTCTTTCCGCTGTGCCCAGAGCTTGCCGGACACTGCGGCTGCCTCCGTTGCCGTCGCCAGCCATAGGGGCGTGTCCGCAGCCTGCTCCGCCGTCTTCCCGAACCTGTTGGTGACCCACCGGAACGGCCCACCCACGTCCTGCAGCAGCCCGGTGTTCCTAACCAGTCCGGGGTGCACCGCGTTGGCCACCACGCCCGTGCCGCGCAGGCGCTCCGCGAGCTCCTGGGTGAGGAGGACACGGGCCAGCATGCTGGGCGGCGTGGAGCGCAGGTAGCTGTATCTGCCTTTGGCGGTCTGCAGGTCATCAAAGGTGAGCTGCGTATTGCCGTACCTGGAGGCCACGTTCACGATCCGCGCCGATCCTGCCACGGCCGCGGCCTTTTTCAGGGGTTCCAGGAGGAGGTTGCTGAACAGGAAGTAGGACATGACGTTGGTGGCAAACGTCAGCTCAAGCCCCTCCGCTGTTACATGGCGTTCCTTCCTGAAGACGCCGGCCGCGTTCACCAGCACATCGAGCTGCCCGTAACGGGCCCGGACCTGGTCCGCCGCCGCCTGGACCGACGATTGCAGGGACACGTCACAGGCAAGGGGCTCCAGCCTGGCCGCCGGGACACGCGCCCGGATATCCGCCACAGCCTCTTCCGCGCGGGCGTAGTTCCGGCCAATCACGACGACGGCGGCGCCTTCCCGGGCGAGGCCCGCGGCAACCGCTTTGGCCAAGCCTCCCGTTGCTCCCGTGACCAGTGCAATCCGGCCATCCATAGATGCCACGGCTACCGCCTCCTGACGCTTCCTACCCCAATCCCAGCACGGATCGCCGGGCGAGGCCATAGCGGGTAAAGGGTCGCATCCGCCTGGGCGCTGCGGTGGTAGGTAGACTGGTCTACCTACCACCGCTTCGAGGAGTGTCCGTGCCTGCACCGCGTGTTTCCGTTCCGCCCCGGCGCCCCGCGCGCCAGCTGCTGCTGGACGCCGCCGCCCGGTTGTTCTATGCCAAAGGGGTGGCCGCCACGGGCATTGACACCATCACCTCGGAAGCGGGGGTGGCGAAGAAAAGCCTCTACAACAACTTCGCCTCCAAGGCCGACCTGGTGGCGGCGTACCTGGAAGCCCGGCACGCGGAATGGCTGGAGCTGTACCGCAGCCGGCTGGAAAACGCCGGGAATCCCCGGGAACGGGTCCTGGCCATCTTCGATGCCTACCTCGACCATGCCAATGCAGCCTATGAGCACGGGTTCCGGGGCTGCGGGCTCCTGAATGCCGCCGCGGAACTCCCGGCCGGGGACGCAGGCCGGGAGGCGGTGCGGCGGCACAAGGAACAGGTCGAGCAACTGCTGGAGGCGCATGTACTCGAGCTGCTGCCCGGAGAGGACGAGCGCGCCGCAGGGCTGGCGCGCCACCTCTCCTTCCTCCTGGAGGGGTCCATGGCGAGGGCGGGGCTCGAAGGCGGGGATGCCCGGCTCAGGGATGCGAGGCTCATTGCTGCCCGGATGCTGGAGGACCTGTGACGGCAAAAGTCGCGTCCGCCGACGCACCACTGTGGGGAGCCCTGTTCGTAGCGGCCGCTTCAATCCTCTGGGGCACCACCGGAACCGCCGCCACCTTCGCGCCGTCCGTCAGCCCGCTCGCCATCGGTGCCGTGGCCATGGGGATCGGCGGCCTGCTGCAGGCGCTGTATGCCGCCCGATCCATCGCGGCCCAGCGGGGCGGGCTGGTGCAAAGGTGGCAACTGGTGCTCGTGGCCGCAGCAGCAGTTGCCGTCTATCCCCTTGCCTTCTACAGTTCCATGCGTCTGGCCGGCGTAGCCATCGGAACTGTCGTTTCCATCGGCTCGGCCCCGGTGGCTGCAGCCCTGGTGGAGCGGTTCGCGGACCGCAAGCCGCTGACCCGGCGGTGGATTGCCGGTGCGCTACTGGGAATGGGCGGCGCGGCCCTATTGTCCTTCGAAGGCCACGGGCCTGCAGGCCCCGGACCCGGCCTGGAAGGCGCAGCTTCCGCAGCGTCGGCGGCAGGCATCCTCCTGGGCCTGGTAGCAGGCGGCACCTATGCCTTGTATTCCTGGGCCGCGCACCGGCTGATCGGCGGCGGGATCTCCTCCAGGGCGGCAATGGGAGCGGTGTTCGGGCTGGGAGGAGTGCTGCTGATGCCGGTACTAGCCCTGACGGGCGCCCCGCTGCTGCAATCGTGGACCACCTTCTCCGTGGGGGCCTACATGGCGCTGGTTCCGATGTTCGCCGGCTACGTCCTGTTCGGCTGGGGATTGGCCCGGCTGCACGCCAGCACCGCCACCAGCATCTCCCTGCTGGAGACAGTGGTGGCCGCCGTCCTGGCCGTGCTCGTGGTGGGAGAGCGGCTACCGGCACTCGGCTGGCTTGGCGCCGCCGTCGTCCTGGCGAGCCTGTTCATCCTGACGCCGCGCACGCCGCGCAACCATCGGCGCCAAAGGGAACCCGCTCTAGCCGGTGGGCTGTTCCCGCCGCCGGCCCCTGCCTGGGAAGGGCCGGTCCAGGAACACGAAGGCCCCCGCGCCCAGCAGCAAAAGGCCGAGGACGACGGCGGCGGCCGCCTGGCTGCCGATTCCCACCAGGAGGAGGACAAGGCCGGGCAGGCACGCGACTGAGCCGGCGAAGAGCCTGGCCGGGACGCGGCGGGCGGGATAGCCGGAGAGCAGTTCCATGGCCAGGTGGGGATCGTCAGCGATCAGCCGCAATTCCAGCTCGTGAAGCAGCCTCCGCTCCTCTTCGGACATTGGCATTGCATGCCCCTGGATTCCATGAGACGCGGGTATCGGTACTGACCGTAGGAGCCTTGTCTCACTTAGTCAAGACCTGCCCGGCCGCGTGGCGCTAGGGTGAAGGCATGGCTTTGGGGGAGAACAGCAGTGGCCGGTCCGGCGGACGGAACTGGCGGAGGTTTATGGTGCCGCTGGTCGCGGTGGCCACCGGCGTGACCGGGACGTTGTTAGTGCGGGCCCCGCGGCAGGACGTGGGCTGGTTTGCCTACGCCCCGCTGGCGAACGAGCCCTTTTCGTCGAACAACCTGGTTTTCATGGACGGCACGGCCAGGCTTGGCTATGCACTGATCCTGGCCGGACTGCTCCTTCTGGCGTTCTGGGCAGGCTACCGGTTCGCCCTGCGCCGCTCCCGGCGGCAAAGGTAGGCGCCCGCACGGAGCCGGCTATCGCCGTCGTAATTCCGCAAACTCGATGGACGGGACAATGGCGCCCGCGTCCCGCTCCACGAAATTGGTGCCGGGCGGGACGACGTCATCGATGGCGTCCAGCACGTCTTCACCCAGCCGGATGCCCGCGGCGCGCAGGTAGGCGTACAGGTGCTCCTCGTTGCGCGGGCCAATAATCACGCTGCTGATGGCCGGATGGGCCAGGGCAAAGCCGACGGCGAGGTCCACCAGCGGGAGCTCCAGCTTGTCGGCCAGCCGGGCCAGGGCGTCCGCCGCGAGCAGCTTCCGCTCACTGGCGGGGCCGGAGATGTCGTACCTCCCGGGCAGGGAGTGCACGCGGGTGGCCGGCCGGCCGGATTCCAGGACGAAGCTGCCGGACAGCCAGCCGCCAGCCAGCGGTCCATGGGCAAGGACACCCAGCCCGTACTGCTGCGCGATGGGCAGCACGTCCCGCTCGTTGCCGCGGACCAGCATCGAGTACGGCACCTGGTTCCCCAGCGGCGGGATCAAGTGGTTGGTGGTGGCCAGCCACTGCGCCTCCACCAGCTGCGCGGGCGTGAAGACGGAGGTGCCGTAGTAGAGGATCTTGCCCTGCCGGATCAGGTCATTAAGGGTGGTGATGGTTTCCAGGACGTCGGTGTTGTAGTCGGGCCGGTGCGCCTGGTAGAGGTCAATGCGATCCGTCTGCAGCCGGCGCAGGCTGCCTTCCACTGCCTGGGTGATCCAACGGCGGGAGTTGCCGGAGTGGGCGGGGTTGGCGCTCATCTGCCCATGGAACTTGGTGGCGAGGAAAACATCGTCGCGGCGTCCGCGCAGGGCCCGGCCCACCACCTGCTCGGACTCGCCCTGGGAATAGACGTCGGCGGTGTCGATGGCCGTGATACCTGCGTCCAATGCGGCGTGGATGATCCGGATGCTTTCCTCGGCGCCGGTGGGAGCCCCCGATGGCCCGCCGGTCCCTTCACCGAAGTTCATGGTGCCCAGTGTGAGCGCGCTGACGGGGGTTCCCGACCGCCCGAAAACCCGCACTTCGCTGAGGCTCATCCCCGGTCTCCTCCCGTTGCCTTGTTTGCCCTTGGCCCGTCACGAGGCTACCCAGATCCGCCGGCTGCCTGAAGAGTCCTGCCTTAGTCCTTCGCTTTTCGACGCACGAAGTAACGCAGGGGGCCGGATGACGTTTTGTGGCGCGCACCAGCCCGCGATCTCGCTTGCCTTGAGGGCTGGCCACCCCCAGCAAAGCCGAACAGTTCGTGAAACGGCAGGACTTGATTTATCGGCAGCACCAATGTGAGCGGCGTCCTCACGGAGCTATCAACGGTGGTGGCCGCGACGCTGAGTGCGTCTGCCGGCACGAACGGCTGCCACAGCGTGCTGGTGCGTCCGCTCGCCCCGGACAAAAACCAGAGCGCCGCATTGAACCTCCTTGCCGACCAGCCCGGCGCAACACGCACTTAGAGTTGTAAGGCCGGGACGCGGGACGTGTGACACCGACTGCATTTCGCCTCTGCCCCGCCCTGCAATAATCTGAACCAACGGTTGTGTACGGGGGTGCGAACGCCCGGTACAACAGGCAGCACTGTAAGTTCGATCCCTTCACACCAGACGAGGCGGACACGCATGACGGCTTCAGACCAGCAGCACGCACCACGGCCAGCGACGCCGGCCGATCCACCGGGCCTCGCTCCGGCTGCCGGGGAATCTGCTGCCGGCAGGTCCGCTACAAGTGAACGCGTGGACCCCCATCTGCTCCAGCAGTTGGCCGATGCCCACGGGGTGGGAACCTCATTCCAGGGCTGGGACGGGCTGCCGCACTCGGTGGCCGAGGGAACACTCATCAAGGTTCTTGCTGCCTTGGGCGTCGAAGCCCACACCAACCAGCACATCCAGGAGGCCCTGGCGGACGCGGAACTGGCGCCGTGGCGGCGGATGCTGCCACCCGCCGTCGTAGTCCAGCAGGGCGAGCCGGCGCAGGTCCAGGTGCATGTGCGGGAAGGAGCGGCTGCCAGCCTAACCATCACGCTGGAAGGCGGGGCCGGGACGCGGGAGGCGGAGCAGCAGGACGTCCGGGTGGAGCCCCGGGACGTGGACGGAGTGTCGGTGGGCCGGGCAACCTTCGCGCTCCCGCACGACCTGCCGCTGGGCTGGCACACGCTCGTGGCCGAATCTGAAGGCACCACCGCAGCCACCACGCTGGTGGTGGCCCCTGCCCGGCTGGAGACGGCAAAGGAACTGGAGAAGCGCCGCGGCTGGGGCCTGGCAACCCAGCTGTATTCCGTCCGGTCCAAGCGGTCTTGGGGGATCGGCGACTTCTCGGATTTGGCCGACCTTGCCGCGCTGAGCGGTGCCCGCGGCGCCGACTACGTGCTGGTCAACCCGCTGCACGCGGCGGAGCCGGTTCCGCCGGTGCAGCCTTCGCCCTACTCGCCGTCCACCCGGCGGTTCTTCAACCCGCTGTACATCCGCATCGAGGCCGTTCCGGAGCTGGCCTACCTGAAGCCGCGCAGACGTGCCCAGCTGGAAAAACTGCACGAGGAAGTGGCCGGACTCAACAAGGACGGTGAACGGCTGGACCGGAACTCCGTCTACGCCGCCAAGCTGCAAGCACTGGAACTGCTGTACCACACCCGCCGATCGCCGGCCCGGCAGGCAGCGTTCGACGAGTTTTGCCGGATTTCCGGCAGCGGACTCGACGATTTCGCCCTCTGGTCCGCCATCCGCGAGGACCTCGCCCCGGACGACCCGCTCTGGAAGGACCCAGCCACCGCCCTGGGCTCGCCGGAAGCGGAAGCCCTCCGGGAGAAGCTTTCTGACCGCATCGGGTTCCACCGCTGGCTGCAGTGGATCTGCGACGAGCAGCTCGAGAATGCCCAGCAGGCCGCGCTGAGGGCAGGTATGCGGCTGGGCGTGGTCCACGACCTGGCCGTCGGAGTGGACCACAGCAGTGCCGACGCCTGGACTCTCCGGAACGTGCTGGCGCCGGCCACCAGCGTGGGCGCGCCGCCGGACATGTACAACCAGCAGGGCCAGGATTGGGGCCAGCCGCCATGGCACCCCGTCAGGCTTGCCGAAGCCGGCTACCAGCCCTTCCGCAACATGCTCGCCACCGTGCTGCGGCACGCCGGCGGCATCCGCGTGGACCACATCCTCGGCCTGTTCCGGCTCTGGTGGATCCCGGTGGGCAACGCGCCCGGCGACGGCGCCTACGTCCGCTACGACCACGAGGCACTGATCGGCATCCTCGCCCTTGAAGCGCACCGCGCCGGCGCCGTGGTGATCGGCGAGGACCTCGGCACCTTCGAACCCTGGGTGCGGGACTACCTGGCCGCGCGCGGCATCATGGGCACGTCCATCCTTTGGTTTGAGTACGACGGCGACTTGCCCCTTGCGCCGGAAAAGTACCGTACGCAGGCACTTGCCAGCGTGAATACCCACGACCTTCCGCCCACCGCCGGCTACCTTTCCGGCGACCATGTGGCCCTGCGGAGCAGGCTGGGCCTGCTGGAACGCTCCGAAGCCGAAGAACGGGCCGAGCACAACGCGTCCCTGGAAAAGATGCTCGCAATGCTGCGGGAACGGGGCTACCTTCCGGAGGGCGCGGCCGCCGGTTCCGGTGGCACTGTGGCAGGATCATCCGGTTCCGAGGAGCGCACCATCGAGGCGCTGCACCTGCTGCTCACGCAGACTCCGTCCGTCCTGCTGGGCGTGGCTCTTGTGGACGCGGTAGGGGAGCGGCGCGTGCAGAACCAACCCGGAACTACCGAGGCACTCTACCCGAACTGGCAGGTTCCGCTGGGCGGGCCGGACGGCAGTCCTGTTTTCCTTGATGATCTCCCCGCGAACGCGCGGTTCAACAGCCTGCTCGCGGCGGTGGAGGAGGCTCTGCACGGCTGAACAACCCTGAGGAGGGCGCCATGAATCCCCACCCGTTCCCCGACCCCGCAAGCTCGGCCAGGGACCCCGACGGGCGTGGGCCCACGCTGGTGGTTGGCGGCACAGGCTTCCTGGGGAGCCAGGTGGCCACTGAGCTGCTGAGGCGGGGGAAACAGGTGCGCGCCCTGGTCCGGCCAGGTTCGGATGCGTCCAGGCTGGAGGCAGCCGGCGCCGACATAGCCCGGGGCGACATGATGGACCCGGACTCGCTTGACCGGGCCATGGCCGGCGTGGATGCAGTGGTGACCTCGGCCGCCGGCTACACCAGGCATTCCAAGGGGGATACGCCCGATATCGACACGAGAGGCAACTCCAACCTCGCCGAGGCCGCACGCCGCGCAGGTGTCCGCCGGTTCGTCCTCACCAGTATCCTCACCTGCGACCAGACTCCGGAGGTCCCGCACTTCTGGCACAAGAAGCTCATGGAGGACAAGCTCGAGCAGCTTGGCGTTCCCTTCGTCGCGTTGCGGCCCGGCGCCTTCCTGGACCAGGTCACCCGGTTCGGCGGGGACCCGATCGCCAAGGGCAAGCTCATGTGGATGGGCTCGCCCCGCATCCCCACCACGTTCGTGCTGACCCCGGACCTCGCCGGCTACCTGGCAGAAGCCGTGGACGCTCCCGGCACTGACGGGCAACGGATCGACATCGGCTGGGACCGTCCGCTCGGCATGCAGGACGTCGCAGAGATCGCGGGGCGCCTGGCAGGCAAACCCATCAAGGTCCGCTCCGTCCCCATGCCGGTACTGAAGGCGGCGGGATTGGTTGTGGGCCGCTTCAATCCCATGGTGAAGGACCTCGCGGCCATGATCGCCTGGTTCCAGACCGGGCGCTATGTCGCCGACACCAAGCGCCAGGCTGAGGTCTTCGGGCCGCCACCAGCAGCCGAAGACGGCGTCCGCCGGCTCATCGGCATCCTGGGGCACCCCGTCAAGGGCTGACCGGGAACGGGAAGGGCCCCTCGCCCGTCCCAAACTTGGGAACAAGGCAAGGGGCCCTCCTGGCTGACGGGCCGCTAACCCGCCGTGATCACGTGGTTGAAGTGGTCATAGCGGAAGGTGACCGGCCCGCCGTCGTGCTCAAAGGCGATGTTGGCCCCAGGGGAGGCGCCGCCCGCCCCGTAGCTGATGTCCCAGGAACGGTTCAGCGCCGCCTTGAACTCGTAGCTTCCGGCGGGCAGGTCCGGAACGCTTAGCTTCCACACCAGGTCTGCCGGGTCCAGCACCAGCTGGGCCTGGTCACAGGCCGGCTCCCAGTCGGCGGCACAGCCAAGCTCGCTGTTCATGCTGCCGGCAGCGGCCACTGCTCCGGGCTGCTGGGAGGCGTAGACCGCGCTGAGGACGTGGGTCCCGTTGTCGTAGCGGAACGTCACCGGCCCGCCGGGGTGGTCCAGAACGAGGTTCGGGCCGTTGAACTGGCCGCCGTCACCGTAGTTTTCATCCCAGCCGCCGTTCAACGCCGCCTTGTACTCGTACTTGCCTGCCGGCAGGTCCACCGTCAGGCGCCAGATGTTGTCTGCCGGGTCCAGGGTCATCATGGCCTGGCTGCAGGAAGGCTGCCATGCTTCGGCGCAGCCCATCGCCTGGTTCAGCGAGCCGGCAACGGTGACTGAGTCGGGCTGCGGGGCCTCGCCCACAGTGACTGTGCGCACCTCGCTGGCGACAGTGAAGCCGGGGCCGCTCATCGAAGCGCGGTACTTCACCTCGGTGCCGTCCGCCAGGCTGGAGACATCGTCCGTGGCGGAGTACACCGGCGAAGAATCATCAGACCCGACGGCCGTCCACTCGCCGCCCGCCACGCTGCGCTCAAACGAGACAGTGTGGCTGGCTTTCTCCGGATCGGCTGTGGCGCTGAGTTCCACCATGCCCTTGACGCTGCTGCCTGCTTCGGGTTTCTGCAGCGTGAGAACGGGTGCCGGGACGCTGGCCGAGAGCGCCTGGCTGGTGGCGGTGTGGCCGCCATTGTCCAGAACGGTGGCGCGGTACTCCACCGCGGTGCCGGCGACCAAGGCCGCGACGTCATGGAATACCTGGTAGGGAGCAGTGTCATCAGTGCCGATCGGTTCCCAGGTGCCGCCCGCTGTCTTCGCTTCGAAAGTGACCTCGTAGAACGAGGAACCGTCGACGTCGGCCGTCACGTTAAGGCGGCCATTGTCACCGGGTGCCGCCGCAGGTTCCTGAAGCACGACGGCGGGCGCGGCCTTCGAGTGCGGGATGCGGCCCGAGGACTGGTAGACCACGGCGGACAACGGCGGGATGGTGACGGTAAGCTTCCCGTCCTCCGACGTCCTGGCTTCAGCTGCCGCATCGCCGTAGATGCGGGTGTAGTTGCGCTTGGCGATATAGGTAGGAACTTCGGCAGTTTGCGGCTGCTCACTGTTGTTTAGCGCCACCACGTATTCCCGCTGGTCTTCCGCGTCGGTGCGGGAGAAGGCGTAGATGCCTGCGCCCTCGGACGCGTGGCGGTGCTGGTGAGCGCCGTCGCGGAGGGCGGGGTGCTCCTTGGTCAGTGCCGCCAGTTCGCTGATCTTCGCATACAGCGGGTGTCCGGTGTTGAAGTTGTCCTCCGCATGGGTGGCATCAGTTCCCAGCAGGTCATCGTCCAGGTATTCCGGCACCTTGCTCGCGAACAGGGTCTGCCGCGCGTCCTGGTCTCCGCCGGGGCCGGTGAAGCCCTGCTCGTCGCCGTAGTAGATCACGGGGTTGCCGCGGGAGAAGTACATCAGCTCGTGGGCAAGCCGGTCGCGGGCAACCTGCTCCGCGTCGCCCGAGCCCGGGTTGTCGGCGGCGATGAAGCTGCCAATGCGGCCCATATCGTGATTCCCCAGGAATGTGGGCAGTTGGTAGACGTTGGAATCCGCGTCCGTGTACCAGTCATCGCCCGCAAAGAACGTCGCCAGGTTCCGGGTGGTGAATTGCGAGGTGAAGCTCTTGGTGGTGTCGAAGACCTCGCCGAACATGAAGAATTCTTCCTTGCCCTGTTCCTTCGCGTAGGTGAGGACGTCCGGGCCGAATTCCTGCCAAAACTCGTTGTTGACGTGCTTCATAGTGTCGATCCGGAAACCGTCCACGCCGAAGTCGCCGATCCACGTTTTGTAGATGTCCTTCATGCCCTCCACCACCGTGGGATGCTCCGTGAAGAGATCATCAAGGCCGAAGAAGTCTCCGTAGTAGGCGTCCTCACCCACGAAGGTGGTGTCGCCGCGGTTGTGGTACAGGGTGGGGTCGTTCAGCCAGGCCGGAACCTTCAGGTCCTTTTCGTCCTCGTCCAGGACGGGCACGTAGGGGAAGGAGGTGGCGGCGTCCAGATCCGGGAAGCCGCCTGTGCCGGCGTAGTCGCGGTCATCGAATTCCTGGCCGTCCGCCGTCGTGTAAGGGGCTGCATCCTTGGAGACGTAGCCCTTGCGCGCACCTTCCTGGTAGCCGATGACGTCCGCAGTGTGGTTGGTGATGATGTCGAAGTAGACCTTCATGCCGCGGGCGTGGGCAGCGTCGATGAGGGCCTTGAGCTCGTCGTTGGTGCCGAGGTGGGGATCGATCTGGGTGAAGTCGGTAATCCAGTAGCCGTGGTAGCCCGCGGACTTGTCTTCGGGCTGGACGGCCTTGTTCTTAAAGCTGGGGGTGAGCCAGATGGACGTGGTGCCGAGTCCCTGGATGTAGTCGATCTTGTTGAGGAGCCCGGCCAGGTCGCCGCCGTTGTAGAACCCCTTCCTGGCCGGATCGAAGCCCGAGACCATGGGATCGGGGCCAAGCCCGCCCTGGTCGTTGGCGGTGCTGCCGTTGCTGAAGCGGTCGGCCATGACGAAATAGAAGTTCTCGTCGGTGACCGGGGCCCGGAGCGAGTGGAGGGCTGATGACGCTCCCGGGTTCTTTGGGCCCTCTTTGGTGCCCGGTGCGGCGGCTGCGGGAAGGACTGCTGCGGATACGGTAATGGCTGCTGCAACCAGTCCCGCCGCCGAGCGGAAGCCCGCCGTCCGGACGGTGGACGGAACCGTTCTTGTTCGTGGGGATCGTTTCTGCCTGGTGGTTCTGGCGCGCGACAAGGCGCTGTTGGGGATGCGGGATATCAAGGGGTGAGACCTTCCTGGTGTAGCGGCGCTGCTGTACAGGTTTGCCGGAGGCAGGGCGTGCTGCATGATCCAGGTTCACAAGGCAGCATCACCCTGTGAACCACGTCACAACTGTAAGCGCTTGCACGAAATAACTCCAGCGTTTGGGTAATGCCCGTCGCGGGCCCCGGGAGCTGTGCCTAAAGGTCTCAGCCAGCCAGAATGAGAGCTGTGGGTGAGGGCGTCCGGACGTCATGGAGCAGGGGGCCCGGCAGCCCGGTGTCAGGATCCAGGGCGAACGTGGCCACGTTGTCCGACCGTTCATGGGCCACGTGGAGCCAGTTGTCCCTCACCAGGTGGTGCCGCGGCCAGTCGCCGCCGCTCCCCATGTCGTGGAGCGGCAGGAGTTCCGTTCCGCCGCCGGCGACCTCCAATGTGCTGATGATGTTGGTGCCTCGGACACCTACATAGGCGTGGCCGCCGTCCTTTCCAAGGCAGATCTCGGCGGCGGAGTCCCCGGACTGGCTGCCGCCGGACGTGGCCGGTCCGCGGAACACCAGTTCAAAGGTCCCGGCTTCAGGCCGGACGATAAAGACCTCAACGGAGTATTCAGAGACGACGAAGACGTTGCCGCTGGCATGCTGCACCAAGTGGCGGGGACCGCTGCCGAACGCCAGTGCCACCTCATGGTCGGCAACAAGCCCTGTCCCCGGGACGTAGTTCCAGACACGGAGGGTGTCATGGCCAAGGTCGGTGGTCATGATGCGGCCGTCCTGGAGCATCAGGCTGGCGTGCGCCCGGCTTGGCCGGGGCTGGCCCGGGGACAGGCTCGCATGCGGGTCCGCCGATGGCGGGGCCGCAAACCGCCCGGTCATGCCGCCGTCGGAATCCAGTTCATACAGGAGGACCTGGCCGTCACCCCAGCAGGCAGCGGTAACGAAGCGGCCCCGGCGGTCGACGGCCACATGGCAGGTGGCCTCACCGGCGGGCTGCGGCGGGCCGAGCGGCTCCAGGCCAAAAGCGCCGGTCCGGCGGTACGCCTGGACCATCTTGCGCTGCTCAGCCACCGCGTAGACGACCGGAAGGGTCGGGTGCACGGCAATGAACGACGGCGACTGCGCCTGCACGGCCGTGCCCAGCCACTCCAGGCTGCCGTCCTCATGGGCGCGGAGGGCGCCGATGCCCTCGGCCCGGCCGTCTCCGTCCGGTGTGTAGGTGCCGGTCCAGATGATGGTGTCGCTAGTGGCGGAGGTCATGCTTCCATCCTGCCAAGAATTTTGCTTCCCTCCATGGCGACCCGGCCTCAGCTAGCATGGAATTTCCAGTCTCGGCAGGAGGAGGTGGGTCCGATCAACGTGTTACCTGTTTCGGGTTCATCCTGGTGCTGCTGTCCGGGCCGTTTGGCCTGACTTGTGCGTGCAGGGTGACCACCGGCACACCGAAAGGCGTTCCCATGCCACCTGCTGAATGGTTTCCCGCTCCTCCTGAATCACCTCCCGCTTCCCTGACTCTTGCTGGAATTGTCGCCGCCTTGCGGGGCGCCGGCTGCGTTTTTGCTGAGGAGGAGGCCCGGCTCCTTGTGGCCGAATCCTCCAGCCCTAAGGAACTGGCCCGCAGGGTGGAGCGGCGCTGCGCCGGCATCCCGCTTGAATATGTCCTGGGCTGGACCGGGTTCTCCGGCCGGCGGATCGAAGTAGGACCAGGCGTTTTTGTGCCCCGCCGCCGGACCGAGTTGCTTGTCCAAGTGGCGTTGGAACTGCTTGCCGTCGCCGGCCATCCTCCGTCCAGCACCGCTGCATCCAGTGTCGTGGTCGATCTCTGTTGCGGGTCCGGGGCGGTAGGTGCCGCCCTGCTGGCTGTATACCCAAACCTGGAACTCCACGCCGCGGATCTCGATCCCGCTGCAGTGGAATGCGCCCGGCGGAACGTCGGGCCGCTGGGCGGCCAGGTGCACGAGGGAGACCTGTTTGATGCCCTTCCCGTTTCGCTCCGCGACCGCGTGCACGTGCTTGCAGCGAATGCCCCATACGTGCCCAGCGATGCCATCAGGACCATGCCTCCGGAGGCCCGGCTTCACGAACCCCGCCTTTCCCTCGACGGCGGGGAGGATGGGCTGGACATCCACCGCCTTGTGGCTGCCTCCGCTCCCGGATGGCTTGGTCACGGAGGGCATCTGATCATCGAGACCAGCGAGCAGCAGGCAGCAGGAACGGCATCAATCGTTGCGGCGGCTGGCCTTGCTGCCAGGACCGTTCGATCGGAAGAACTGGACGGCACCGTAGTTATCGGGACCAAAACCAATTAGCACCGCCCTGACATGACACCGTTGCGAACCTGGCCGCGCAACAGGGGACCGGTTCGCTAAGTGGGCAGGCGGGGCGAAGTGGACAGGCAGGGGAGGGGCGCACCCGGGCAGAGGGACGGACCGGAGGGACCGGATCATTCCCGGGGGTAGGGGAGCGGTGGGGGGTTGAAGTAGTGGTTTTGCAGGGGCTTTTGTTTGGGGTCGATGTGGGGCGGAGGAATGAAGGTTGGGGTGCCGTGCGGGGTGGCGATTCTCCATTGTTCTTGGTGAATGAGGTGGTGGTGGTAGCTGCAGAGCAGGACGCCGTTGTTGGTTGTGGTTTCGCCGCCGTGTGACCAATAGGTGATGTGGTGGGCTTCGCACCAGGGCGCGGGGATGGTGCAGTTGGGGAAGGCGCAGCCTTGGTCGCGGGCCGTGAGGGCCAGGCGCTGGGCGGGGGTGAAGAGACGTGTTTTGCGTCCGAGGTGCAGGATTTCGCCGTGGGTGCCCAGGACTGCCGGGATGATGTCGGCGTCGCAGGCTATTTTGCGCAGGGTGGTCCCGGCGGCGGGTCCGGCAAAGGCGAAGTTTCCGGTTCCGCGGCGGTCGGGCGTCGCCTGCTCACCGGTGCCCGTGCTGGCGGGGAAGAGGTCCCGGTAGTTGATGGTGGCGATGATCTGGGGGCGGTTGCCGCCTGTGATGGGCAGCTGGTTTGTGGTCAGGCCTGCTTTGACGGCGGAGACAAGCCCGTCGAGCTGTTGTTGGGGGCGCGTGCGCCGGTCCAGGTTGAAGTCAGGGTCCACGGTGGCATCCAGGTTGTCTGCCGGGACGTGAGGCTGGCTGCTGCCCGTGAGGTTTTCCGTTGGCTGCCCGGTGCTGATGCCGCTGCTGGTGCTGGTGTTGGGGGTGGTGGTGCGGGGGTTGGTGGCCGTGTTCATGACGGTGGCGAGGTATTCGTATTGGTCGGTGGTGGCGAATATTTCGAGGTGATGCAGGCCGTGGCGGGGTTTGCGGATGAATGCGCCCTGGGTGTGGCGAAGGGCTTCTTCTGTGGGCTCGGTACCGTCGGCGTCGATGGTGTCGGCCCAGCGGTGGGCCAGCCGGGCGAGGAAGTCGGGGTCGGCGGTCCTGGCGGCGGTGGCGAGATGCTGTTCGATGTGCTCGAGGGTTTCCGGCGTGGTGTGGTGCTGAAGCCGGTCGAGGGTGGCGGTGATGATGGTCGCGGTGTGTGAGGATACTGCCGGTGCTGCAGCTTCGCTGCCTGTGGGAGCGAGGGCGGCGGCGAGGTGGATGCGCAACGGCGGGACGGGTTGTCCCGTGAGGCTGCTGGCTGGCAGGACCTGGTGGGCGAGGGCAAGGCGGCGGCGGGCCTCGCGAATGGGGATGCGGAGCCTGAGCCTGAGGAACTCGGCGGTGTTCCGGCAGCCATCGTCGGCCGGGGACGTGGACGTCACCGGCGGATCCTGTTGCCCTGTGGCGGGTGCGGGCCAGTTGGCATCCGTTTCATTCACTGTCTCGACGCCGTTAGCGTCCCAGCCGGTGATCCAGCCTCGGCCCGGCCGGTACGTTGTTGCCGTGCTGGCGCGGGCCCTGCTGGTTCGGGCGACGGCGGCGATCGCTTGGGTGCGGGTGCGGTCCACGGCACCGGCGGACTGGATTTGCAATGACTCCACACGCCGGGAAAGTTCTTCAATGTGGGCCGCGTAATGGGCCGCCTCTGCATAGTCCGCGGCTGTCAGGCACTCGGGTGCCGCGGCAGCCGCCGCCGCGAGCAGTGCACCGATCGCGGCCAGCCCCAGCGGATCCTCAGCCGGGAGGGCAACCGAATCACTGTCTGCCGCACCCATGAGTGCCGCGCCGGTCTCTGCCGCGCTTGAGTCCGAGTGGTCAGCGGGAGCCTGGGCAGGGTTAGGCGTACCGGCTCCAGGCGTAACGGCTCTAGTCGCATCAGCTTCAACCGGATCAGTGGGACTCGGGCGGGCGGGAAGGTGACTCAGCCGCCCGGGCCGAGCGCCGGCGTCGTGCGTATCAAACGGGCGGCGGCCCCGCGGCACAACCCGCGGAAGAGTACCGGCAGTGCTGCCGAACTCTGCAAGCTGCTCCCCAATGGCCTCCATGGGACAACTCTGCCAAAGACCACCGACAAAATAGCCAGCCCGAAAGGCTATGTGGAAAACCCACTAAAAAGGGGTCGCCTGGCGTTCGCAATGGCGGTGGGAAGCCAAGAAATCATGGTGGGCGAGACGGTCCGTGGCGTCATTGCACTGGCTAGCTAATGCGCGGACGATGGAGCCATGGGCAGAAACCGCGGCCGACTGGGCCGGCGATCGAAGGTCATCTTGGCGGTTCTGGCAGCCGGGGCTCTGGTGGTGGGGCTTGTCGTGTTCAAGCCGTGGCTGCTTTTCGTGGACGTGCGGGTGGACGAGCAACTTCCGTTTGTGGCCAGCCAGACCACCGCGCCACTGCCTCCGCCCTCCGGCGTTCCGGGCGGGGATGCCACTCAATCCCAGGCTCCTCCGGCGGCGCCTGCCGGGCCACGGCAACTGGCCGTGGGCACGCTCATCAGTCACGAACACACCACTACAGGCACTGTCCGGATCGTTGAACAGCCCGACGGCAAGAGGCTGCTGGCCCTGGAGAACCTGGACACGTCGAACGGCCCGGATGTCCACGTCTGGCTAAGCGCTGCCAAAGTGGTGGAGGGCACAGCCGGCTGGTTTACGGCAGGTTCCGCCGAGTACTACGACCTGGGCCTGATCAAGGGAAATCAAGGCAACCAGGTCTACGACATTCCTGCTGACGTTGATCTTGCGCGGTACAAGTCAGTGGACCTCTGGTGCGTGCAGTTCAGCGTTTCCTTCGGCGCCGCTGACCTGGTCAACTGACGCCCTGAAAGCCTGACTGCCAAGGCCCGGCACGCTGCATCATAAAAGCTGCCGGCCGCCGCGTCCCCCAAGGATCGCGACGGCCGGCATGGCGCTTCAGTTGTAGCACAGGGAAGTCAATGTCCCCTTGTCAAGCGTGCTTCCCGCGTCATGATCTGACGCACAGTACTTCAGGCCTTCGAACCACCCTCATCGGACGTGGTTCCCAGGTTCGTTGTTTCCGGGTGGGTGCTGTGCGCGGGGATGTGGTCCTCGCCGAGGTCGCCCGCATCGTTCAGGGTTCCGGACGTTCCCGCTGCACCGGTTGCCCCTGCTGCGCTAGGGTTTCCCGTCGCGCCCAGGTTGCCCGACGTTCCGGTGGTGCCGGAAGAAGTTCCGGCCCCCGTGGTTCCATAGCCGCCCGGGGTGGCGGAGCCTGTGGTGCCAGCGCCTGTTCCGGTGCCGGGTGTGGACGTGGAAGTGCCGGCGTCGGACGTTGCAGGCTTGCCGTCGCCCGAGGACCCGGAGGCACCGTCACGATGCATTGCAGAGCCAAGCACGGTACCCGCCCGGCGTGCCGCCTCGGTCAGCTGGTCAGCCACTTCCGGTGCCTTTTCTTTGATGGCATCCGTGGCAACGTGAACCTTGTCCTGGACAGGCTTGCTGTCCCAGATTCCTGCGGCGCGTGCCTTGAGTTTGTCGTACGCAGCGCGCCCGGACCGGGATCCAAGGACGTACCCGGTGGCAATTCCAATACCCAAAAGAAGCTTGTTTTTCACGATGAACTCCTGCTCCGTGAGAAGGTTTTCTATTCCGGTCGGCCGGAAGGCCCATGGCCGGGAATATGAAAACCGGCCCGGGGGATTGTGTCCCCGGGCCGGTTTCCTGGCTTGCGGGCTAGGTTAGCCGCGCACGCTGCGCTTGGTGATCATGCCGTAGACAAGCAGCACGATAAGAGCGCCGCCGATGGCCAGCAGCCACGTCTGCAGCGAGAAGAACTCCTGCAGCCCGGTGCCGAAGACCATGCCGCCGATCCAGCCGCCGAGGAGTGCTCCTACGACGCCCAGAACCAGGGTGATGAGCCAGCCGCCACCCTGTCGGCCCGGAAGGATCGCCTTAGCGATCGCACCAGCAATAAGTCCGAGAATCAGAAATGCAATAAATCCCATTTTTCGTTCCTCTTCCTAAGTAAAGGAGGCCTCCGGATCCCGGAAGCACTTCATCCTTCTGACTCAATAGTAATCATGCTTACTATCTGTTTGCCAACCCCGGAAGAGAGAAAAAGTGCATTTCAGGGCTGTTTTAGTGCCCTGTGACGTCTGAATCGTTGCCAGCCCCGGGCCCCTCGTCCAGGATGGCCAATTCCGCTAGATCCTGCGGATCAAGGGCGAAATCGAAGATGTCCAGATTCTCCCTCATCCGGTCCGGATTCGCTGTTTTCGGAATCGTTACCAGTCCGTGTTGAATGTGCCACCGCAGCACCAGTTGGCCGGGCGTTTTGCCATGCTTTTCGGCCAACTGGGTGAGGATGGGCGCGTCCAGCAGGGCCGCCCCGGACCCGCCCAGCGGGCTGTAGGATTCGGTGACAATTCCGTGCTTCTGGTGGAACTCTCGCTCAGCGGTCCGGGTCACCGTCGGCGTCAGCTGGATCTGGTTGACGGCAGGAACCACGTCAGTTTCTGCCATCAACCGCTCCAAATGGGCAGGCTTGAAATTGGACACTCCAATGGAGCGCACCTTTCCTTCCGCCCGGAGCCGCTCAAACGTCTTCCACGTGGAGATGTACTCATCCCGGGCCGGCAGCGGCCAGTGGATCAGCAGGAGGTCCACGTAGTCCAGTCCCAACCGCTTCAGCGACCCCTCCAGCCCTTCCACCGCCCTGTCGTTCCCCTGGAACTGGCCGTCGAGCTTGGTGGTGATGAATAGCTCGCTCCGGTCCACGCCGGAGGCACGGATGCCGTTCCCCACCCCTTGCTCGTTGCCGTATTTCACGGCCGTATCGATGTGCCGGTACCCGGCTTCCACGGCCTGGACGACGGCGGCAGCGGCCTGATCGTCGTCCAGCGGCCAAGTGCCAAGACCTACCTGCGGGATGGAGTAGCCGTCATTGAGTTTGATGAGCGGTGCAAGTGTCATGAGAACAGTCTCTCCCGTCGGGTGCCGTCCTAGCTCTCAAAGGCCCGGAGAATATTCCCTGCGTTGTAGTTCAGCACGGTCCGGGCGGTGTCTGAAACCTTGTCCGGGCCCTTCTGCTGGGCAAGGAAGTCCACGAACCGCTCCAGCGTCCGCGCAGCCTTCTCCGGGTCGCCGTCCTCAACGGCCTTCGCTGCCTGCCGCACGTTTTCCGTGAGCTGGCTTGCCACCGGGCCGGCGACATCCTTCGACTCCGTCAAGTCCTCCAGTGCGTGCTGCAGCGCCTTCACACTGCCCGGAAGCCAGGCGGCGCGCAGCGGCACATCACCAAACTCCATGTCGGAGGCGAGGTAGAAGTCGGTGTAGGAGGGCTGGTTGTACGTGGTGTTCTGCCGGGCAACCTCTGCACGGTACTGCGGATCGTGCATCAGCGTGTACAGCTTGTGGTTGGTCACTTCGGTGCTGATGTACATCCTCAGGGCGGTGCTGTCCGCGGTCCGGACGAGCATCTCCTCCCGCCAGTCACCCACCACGTCCGCCACCAGGCTGGGTGTTCCCTTGGTGCCGTTGTTGGTGCGCGTTCCCTCCGCGGTCAGCAGCCGGCCGCGCTTCCAGTCATCAATGCTGGGGGTCTGGTCGCCGGAGCCGTTGATGATCTGCGTGGTCATGTCCGCTGCCCACTTGATGCTCATGTTGGTGCCGGGCTGGGACGTGGAGAGCTTGTCGCCGTTGGCGGACTGCATGCCGATGGCCCAGTTCTCGATGCCGGGCACGGCGGGGTCCACGTCGCCGATCATGCCCCGGCCGGTGTCCTTGCCGGAGTAGGCTCCGAACAGCACCTCGCCGGTGCCGGCATCCCGCATGGCGTAGCCGTAGGGTGCCCAGGTGCCGCCCTCGTGCACGGTGAAGATTTCCTTGCCGGGCCGGTGGGGGTCGATGTCCGTCACGTGCATGGCGTCGCCGTGGCCCAGCCGCGCCTCTTCGCCTGGCGTTGCGCTGCCCTGCGGCATGGTGTCGAACGAGCTGTACAGGACCGAGCCGTCGTCGTCGATCGTCGCGGAACCGTAGACGATCTCCTGCTTGCCGTCGCCGTCCACGTCCGAGGCGCTCAGCGAGTGGAAGCCCTGCGTGGTGAGCTTGCCGTACTGGGGGTCGGTGCCGTCGCGGCCGTGCGGGGAGTCATTGAACGGGTTGGTCATGGGCGCCCAGCCCGAGTCGAGGTTCCAGACCGGGGAGAGGTTGGTGCCGTCCCAGGTGTAGGTGGCCAGGGTGGTACGGGTGTAGTAGCCGCGGGCGAAGACCGCTGCGGGCTTCTGCCCGTCCAGGTAAGCGACGCCGGCCAGGAACCGGTCCACGCGGTTGCCCGGCTCGATACGGGCCATGGCGTAGTCGCCCCACATCAGGCCGTCGTCGTGCCGGCCCGGCTCGTAGGCCACCGTCTTCAGCTCCTTGCCGGTTGCGCCCTCGAAAACGGTGAGGTATTCCGGGCCGGAGAGGATGAAGCCCTCGAAGGCCCGCAGGTTGTTACGTCCGCTGCGGGAGGGTGCGTAAACGTCCATGAAGTAGTCGGCCAACGCCTTGGCATCGGATGTGGACAGCGGGTACTGGTACTTCGGCGCGATGCCGAAGGCTTCCTCGAGGGTGGCGGGCCAGTTGCCGGCCTTCACCTCTGGGTGCTCGCGCCAGCCCTGGAACATCTCCACCACGTGGTGGTAGTAGTCCGCGGCGCTCATCCGGTAGTCGTCCGTGTTGGCGTAGCCTGCTTCGATGTCCGACTGCAGGAGGGTGATGAACTGCTGGGACGCGACGCTGCCGTCCGCGTTGTAGTTGGCGCTCTTTGTCCCCGGCGCCGTCTTCATCATCATCTCTGCGCGGCCGTCGCCGTCGAAGTCGTTGACGAGCAGCTGCGTGTAGTGCGCGCCAGAGCGGATGTTGACGCCCAGGTCGATCCGGTGCAGGAGGGTGCCGTCCGCCTTGTAGGTGTCCACGTAGGTGTTGCCGGTGTAACCCACCTGCGAGACGTCTTTGGAGTTGTTGGGGTCCCACTTCACGATGAACTCGTATTGGCCGTCGCCGTCAACGTCGGCCACCGATGCGTCGTTGGCGGAGTAAGTGTAGGCCTGTCCCGCCGGGGTCACGCCGTCGGCCGGCTTCTTCAGCGGAATGTCCTTGAAGGTTCCGCCCCAGGAGGTGGCGGTGGCGCTTTCGTCCAGTTCAACGCCCTCGACGACGGCGCGCACCTGGTACTTCGAGGCGGCGGTCCCGGAGGTGTCCAGGTAGTTGGTGCTGTCCGTGACCGTGGCCAGCTTCTGGCCGTCCCGGTACACGTTGAAGTCGGTGCCGGTGACGCCCGTGTCGGAGGAACCGGTGGCTTCGTGGCCCAGCAGCCGCCAGCTGAGGAAGACGCCCTCGGACGTGCCCGCGGCCACCAGTCCGCGATCCAGGTGGTCCAACTGGACGGCTGGGTTGCCGGACTTGGGGGAGGGGACGACGGCGGAGGCCGGGGCTGCGAGGCAGCCGAATGTCAGGGCCACGCCGAGGGCGCCGACGGACAGCAGGCGCAGGCTTGTCTTGGTGGGATTCATCGGTGAATCCTTTCAATTATGGATCGGGAAAACGCTTCCCCAGTAACCTAGGGTAGGGGGTGTGGGTAAAACAAGCCTTGAAATCGCGTCCGAAGCACGCTATTTAGAACGTTGTAGAGAAGGAGTGGGCCGCCCCCTCACTGAATAGGTGCGAGGGGCCGCCCGATGTTCCTGGTGTTTGGAGCCTGGCGCCTGGGGCGAGGGCTACTCACGGCTACGCGCCGCTGCGCGCCCAGGCCGTGAGCTTGTCCGTGAGCTCCATGTAGGCCTGGTCCACCACCTGCAGTTCCGGGTGGGAGTCATGCCATTGCACGATCTCCCGGGCGCCGTCGGCGAAGGGAATCGTGGCCGTGTAGTCCGGGACGAGGGCCTTGATTTTGGTGTTGTCAAAGATGACTGAGTGGGAGCGGTCGCCCAGCAGGTTGGCGCCGATCTCGGGGTTGTGTGTGGCGATGGTCTCCGATGCCACGTGGACAAGTTCCGGCTCCGCGAGGCCCGCGGCCCTGGCGAAAAGCTGGTAGATCTGGTTCCAGGGCAGGTACTCGTCGGACGTGATGGTGTAGCTCTCACCCACCGCCTGGGGCAGGCCGAGAAGGCCGACGAAGGCCTGGGCGAAGTCCCGGCTGTGGGTCAGTGTCCAGAGCGAGGTGCCGTCTCCGTGCACCATGACGGGCAGGCCGGCGCGCATCCGGTGGATGTCCGTCCAGCCGCCCACCATGGCGATTTTGGTCCGGTCGTAGGTGTGGGAAGGACGGACCACTGTCAGTGGAAAATCGTCGTCCCGGTAGGCGCGGAACAGCAGTTCTTCGCAGGCGATCTTGTCCCGGGAGTACTGCCAGAAGGGGTTTTTCAGCGGCGTGGACTCAAGGATCGGCAGCCGGGTAGGTGGTTTCTGGTACGCGGACGCGGAGCTGATGAAGACGTACTGCCCGGTCCTGCCCCGGAACAGGTCCAGGCCCGCCTGCGCCTGCTCCGGGGTGTAGGTGATGAAGTCGGCAATGGCGTCGAACTCCCGCCCGCCCAGCACCTCCCGGACGGCCTGTTGGTCCCGGATGTCCGCGTGCAGGATCTCCGCCCCCTCCGGGACCGGCCTGGTGGTGCGGCCCCGGTTGAGGATGGTGAGCCGGTGGCCCAGCCCGACGGCGCGTTCCGCTGCCGCCGTGCTGATCACCCCGGTGCCGCCGATGAACAGGATGCTCCGCGGCGCCGCCGGCCCGGCTTCAGGATGTGGGATCACCACGCGTAATCCTCCGGGGCTGTCCGATGGCCCGGGAAGATGGCATCCAGTTGCTTCAGGGCGTCGGCATCCAGGGTGACGTCAAGAGCCCGGATGGCGGCATCCAGCTGCTCCTGGGTGCGCGGGCCCACGATCGGGGCCGTCACAGCCGGCTGGTGGAGGAGCCATGCCAGGGCGACGTCGCCGGGCTCGTGGCCCAGCTCATCCGCAAAGTCCTCGTATTGCCGGATCTGGTCTTCGTGCTTCTTCAGGGTTTCGGCCGCACGTCCCTCGGTGCGCCGGACGCCGTCGCGCTCCTTCTTCAGCACCCCGCCCAGGAGCCCGCCTTGGAGGGGTGACCACGGGATAAGCCCCAGCCCGTACTCCTGTGCGGCGGGGATGACCTCCAGCTCCACCTGCCGCATGAACAGGTTGTAGATGGATTGCTCGCTGACCAGGCCGGTGTAGTTCCGGCGCCGCGCGGCCTCCTGCGCTTGGGCAATATGCCAGCCGGCGAAGTTGCTGCTGCCGGAATAGAGGATCTTGCCCTGCTGGACTGCCACTTCAATGGCCTGCCAAATTTCGTCCCAGGGGGTATCCCGGTCGATGTGGTGGAACTGGTAGACGTCGATGTAATCCGTCTGCAGCCGCTTGAGGCTCGCGTCCAGGGCGCGGCGGATATTGAGGGCGGACAGCCTGGACTCATTCGGCCGGTCCGTCATAGTGCCGTAGAGCTTGGTGGCCAGCACCGTGTGTTCGCGGCGCTCGCCGCCCTTGGCGAACCAGCGCCCGATAATCTCCTCGGTCCAGCCGCGGTGCCCCGCGCCGCCGTAGACGTTGGCGGTGTCGAAGAAGTTGATGCCGTTCTCATGGGCGGAGTCCATGATGCTGTGAGCATCGGATTCCTCCGTTTGCGGCCCGAAGTTCATGGTGCCAAGGCAGAGGCGGGAGACCTTGAGGCCGGACCGGCCCAGGTGGGTGTATTCCATGGAAAGTCCTTTCAGCGTTTGAGCGACTCTGTTGCGGCGGTTGGGCCTGCCACAACTCGGCTAGAGCTGGGTGAAGGATGCGACGGCGGGATCGGAACCCTGGCGGGCGCCCGACTCGAGGGCGCTGATGGCGGAGAGTTCGTCGTTGGAGAGCGTGAGGGACGAGGCGGCGAAGTTTTCCCGGATGCGTCCGGGATCCACCGACTTGGGGATCACGATGTTGCCGGCCGCCAGGTGCCAGGCGAGCACCACCTGGGCGGTGGTCGCGTTGTGGGCGTTGGCGATGGAGGTGACGGCGTTTCCGTTGAGGTCCGCGCCCCGTCCCAACGGACTGTACGCCTCCACCTCGATCCCCAGGCTCCGGCACTTCCCGGCGAGCTCTGCCTGTTGGTAGCTGGGGTGCAGCTCAATTTGGTTGACGGCGGGGACGGTTTCGGCTGAGTCGAGCAGGGTGTCCAGGTGCTCCGAAAGGAAATTGGAGACGCCGATGGCCCGGATCTCGTTGTTCTCGTAGAGCCGCTCCATCTCCTTCCAGGCCTGGACGTAGAGGCCCTGGGAGGGGACAGGCCAGTGGATGAGGTAGAGGTCGATGTAGTCCAGGTCCAGCGCCTTGCGGCTGTTCTGGAAGGCCTCCTGGGCACGGCCCTGCTCGCCGTTGCGCAGCTTGGTGGTGATAAAGATGTCCTCGCGGGCGATGCCGGTGGCCGCAATGGCAGCGCTGACGCCCGCCTCGTTCTGGTAGGCGGCGGCAGTGTCGATATGGCGGTAGCCGGCCTCCAGTGCGTCCTCGATGGTCCGCTGCGTGTCTTCCGGCGGGACTTGGAATACGCCGAAGCCAAGCTGGGGGATGGTGACGCCGTTGTTCAGTGTCAGCTCTGA
Source organism: Arthrobacter sp. Y3221159 (assembly GCF_059089885.1). Taxonomy (NCBI): domain Bacteria; kingdom Bacillati; phylum Actinomycetota; class Actinomycetes; order Micrococcales; family Micrococcaceae; genus Arthrobacter; species Arthrobacter sp. Y3221159. The sequence goes on along the minus strand of NZ_JBNHFC010000010.1, from coordinate 32,309 downwards.
CATTGGTGCTCCTTGCAGGTGCTGGTGCGAATGCTGGAAAGGGATGCCGTTTGCTCGACCAGAGAAAGCGGTTTCCGCTGGCTCTGGTCTGAGCCTATGCATTTTTTGCCCTCAAGTCAGCAGCTAAGGATGATCCTCTTTTTCCTAGGACTGCCAGTCCTACCTTTCGTTGTAGAAGGCGCGGGGAACGCCGGGCACAATGGTCACCATGGGTCAAAGCGCCGAATTCGGAAAATTCCTCAAAGCCATGCGGTCACGGTTGAGTCCGGAAGTGGCCGGAGCCGGTTCCACTCCAGGGGCGCGAAGGGTTCCCGGGCTACGGCGTGAGGAAGTGGCGCGATTGGCCGGAGTCAGCACTGACTATTACGTCCGGCTGGAGCAGGGCCGCAACATCCACCCCTCACGGACGGTCCTCGACGCCGTTTCCCGGGCGCTGCGGCTGGACAGCAGTGAACACGAGCACATGCTGGATCTGCTGGAGAACTGTGCCGCAACACCCCGGACGTCCGGGTCCGCTGTGCAGGGCGTCCGGCCGGCGCTCCGGCACCTCCTCGAGGCTTTGGGGGAAGTACCCGCCATGGTCCTGGGGCGACGCAGCGACGTCCTGGCCGGGAACCGGATGGCATTCCTGCTCTTCACTGATTTCCCAGCCCTTCCGGCCGCCGAGCGCAACCTCACCCGCTGGCTAATCCTTGATCCCGCGGCCCGGGAACTGTTCCGGGATTGGAAGACGGTGGCGGCGGAGGCAACGGGAGCGCTCCGGCTGGACGTGGGGCGGCACCCCAACGATCCCCAGGGCAGCCAGCTGGTGGGCGAGCTCGCCGTGCACAGCGAGCATTTCCGGCACTGGTGGGCGGGACACCGGGTGGCGACGAGGGCGGCGGGAACCGTCCGGCTCCACCACCCGGCCGTGGGGGACCTGGAACTGAACTTTGAAAACCTCGCCCTGCCCGACGACCCCGACCAGACGCTGAGGGTCTATTCCGCCCGGCCCGGCTCGCCGGCGTCGGACTCGCTTGCCCTGCTGGGCAGCCTCGGTGCGCCCGGAGCGGGGCCGCAGCGGGAGGAAAGTGACGCCGTCGCGGCACCACGCGAGACGGGCGAAGGGTAGGGCCGTCGGACGGCTGTACGTTTGTCCAGAGCAGGGCGGCAATTCTGGCCAGCCGCCCATTGGTGGGGTGGGGTGCTGTTCCTAGGCTGGAGGAACAAGCTCTTCGCCCACCAAGGATGGTCTCAAAGATGAAACGCATCGCCCTGCTGAAGGAACGCCAGGCAGGTAACGCCGGCAACGCCTCGTCCACCGCCACCGGCTCGCACTGCCCGGTATCCGGATTGTGGAGCCCCGACCACGATCCCCACACCGTGCTTTCCTTCTTCGAAGGGCATGTGTTCCCGGCGTTCGACGGCGTCCCGACGGTGTGGCGGCGGCGTCCTTCGGACATCGCCTCCGCCAACTAGGGCCACCTTAAACGCGGACTGGCCCGCAGCGGGCGACTAAACCCATTGGTTTAGGTACGCCGCTGCGGGCCAGTCGCGGGGATTTAGTGTTCCTCGAGGCGGAAGCCGATCTTCATGGTGACCTGCCAGTCCGCGATCTTGCCTTCCTCCAGGTGCCCGCGGATCTCCTTCACCTCGAACCAGTCAAGGTTCCGCAGCGACTGGGAGGCCTTGGCGATCCCGTTCCGGACGGCGTCGTCCACACCCTGATCCGACGTGCCGACAATTTCAGAAATGCTGTACGTGTGGTTGGACAACTTCGCTCCTCGTGATCATCGTTGCTCCCGGTTGCGGGCCGTCCTTGAAGACTAGTAGGACTTCCGGAGCCTTGACCAGCCCTTATCCGCACGTGCGGTCAGGGGCCATCACTGTGAAGCTGACGCAAGAGTTCCTTCCGGATACGGACTTCCGGCCTTCAACACATTGGCCCTGTGCAAGCTACGTGCTGCCCAGCACCAGGGTTTTCAAGTCGTCCAGCGTCTGCCGGGACGGCCAGGGAGTTCGCCGCAGGCTAGGATCGAGCAATGATCGCGGCCTCCCTCCTTTTCGCCTTCCTGGCGGCGGCGCTCCACGTCTTCATCTTCACGATGGAGTCGCTGACGTGGACCCGGCCGGCCACGTGGAAGCGTTTCGGCGTGGCATCACAGGCCGACGCCGAGACCACCAGGCCGCTTGCCTTCAACCAGGGTTTCTACAACCTGTTCCTGGCTGCCGGGACTCTCATCGGCATAGCCTGCGTTGCGCTGGGGTCCGAAGGCTCGGCGCAGTCCGTGGCGGGCTGGACCCTGATTTTCGCCGGCTGCAGCTCCATGCTGCTGGCTGCCCTGGTCCTGGTCTCGACCGGCCGGAAGTACCTTCGGGCCGCCGCGACCCAGGGGACCTTGCCGTTGGTCGCCGTCGTCCTCGGCCTGTTCGGACTGTTGGCCTAGCCCGGGGCCCGGCCCGTCACACCCCAAGCCCATTCGCACCTTCAACACCAACCGCAACAGGAGCAGAATGGTGCTGTGACCAGCGTCAGGATTCCGCGGGCCCGGTAATGGGCGGCACAATGAGGCACGCTAGGGGTTTCCGGCCGGTTGCGGCGGAGGGCCGCGACGCCGTCATCGACCTTGTGCGCTTCGTCTGCCTGGTCCTGGTGGTGGTGGGCCACTGCATGATGATGAGCCCTGTCCTGCATGCCGACGGCACGGTGACCACGCAGAACACGGTCGCCGAGCAGGACTGGTTTGTTCCGGTCATCTGGATCTTCATGGTCATGCCGCTGTTTTTCGTCACCGGCGGCATCACCGGCCTGCAGTCCTGGCGGCGGCTCAGCAAGGGCGGTGGAACGGCGTCCCAGTTTGTCCGGGCGAGGCTCCTGCGCCTGGTACGCCCCGCCACCGCGCTGCTGGCGGTGATGTTCGGAGGCCTGGGCGCGGCAGGGCTGCTGGGTGTGCATCCGCAGGTGCTCCAGCTGATGGCGACCGGCGCAGGGATGCCCCTGTGGTTCCTGGCCGCCTACCTTGCGGCCCAGCTGAACATCCCGCTCCTGGCCGCCCTGCACCGCCGCGCCCCCTGGCTCACTTTCGGAGCGCTGGTTGCGCTGGTGATAGCGGTTGACTGCCTCCGCGGGACGCTTCCCGGTCTGGCGCACGCCAATCTGGTGTTCCTGTGGTGCGCCGTACAGCAGGTGGGGTTCCTTCTGGCCGACGGCCACTGGTCCAGGATGTCGCGTTCCGGGCTGCTTGCCCTTGCCGTGGGGGCCAACCTGGTCCTCGGTGCCGTGACGGGTGTGGGACTGTATCCGGGCAATATGCTGGTCAACCTCAACCCGCCCAACCTCTGCCTGCTCCTGCTGGGCATCTCGCAGGCGGCCCTCCTTGAGCTGGCGCGGCCGGTGCTGGTCCCGGTGTGCTCGGTGCGGTGGGTCAGCAGGCTCATGACGGCCGCGGGAAGCCGCTCCCTCACGGTGTATCTGTGGCACCTTCCCCTGCTGGTCGGAATGTCAGGGCTGCTGCTCCTCACTCCGTTGCCCAAACCCGCTTCAAGCACGGCGGAGTGGTGGTGGGCAAGGCCCCTGGTCCTCTTGGCGCTGATCCTCCTGCTGGGAGCCGCCGTGCTGGCCTTTGGCCGCCTGGAGGAACGTCCGACGACGGTTCCCGGCACCCGCTGCCGGCCCGCCCGGGTGGCGGTCGCCGTCGTCGTGGTCTTCCTTCCAGTCGGGGCCGTGGCCTTCAGCGGCCTCTCGCTGGGGCTGCTGGGTTCTGGCGCAGCCTGCTTCGCCGCTGCCCTAATGCTGTTGCTCTGGCATTGCCAGCGGGGTGAAGTAGTGCCAGTGTCGAACCATGACCGAGAACACGATGTCCACCGAGGATAGGTTCACCCCCGACGTCACCCTGCGGCGCAACGATGGGCAGCACCGCTACGAGCTGCTGGTGGGGGGCAAACTGGCCGTGCAGTCGTTCTTCCGGGACCTGCCCGGACACATCGATTTCACCCACACCGAAACCAGTTCTGACTTCGAGGGACGTGGCCTGGGCAAGGTGCTGGCCCACTTTGCCCTGGACGACGTCGTGGCTACGGGCAAACGCATCATTCCGCACTGCCCGTTCATTTCCGGCTACCTGCGCAAGCACGAGGGCTACGAACAGTTTGTTGACTGGCCGGAGGGGTAGCCGCATGGCTTCATCCTGAAGAGCCCCACCGCCCACGCCGTTATGGTTCCACTGCACCGGGTACTTGACCGGTAGAAAAGGCCGTAAAAGCAAGGCGGAAGGACACCATGGCTCATCCGGAAGCATTGTTCGATGTTGCAGTCATAGGAGGGGGACCGGCCGGGTTGAGCGCGGGCGTTGCCCTCGCCAGGGCCTTGCGCTCTGTGGTGGTGATCGACGCCGGCGAACAGCGGAACCTGAGGGCAGCCGGGGTGCACGGTTTCCTGAGCCGTGAAGGCATGAGCCCGCAGGACCTGGTGTCTGCGGGCCGGGACGAGCTGGCACGGTTCGGCGGGACCGCCCGCCGGGGATTCGTAGTGTCGGCACGCCGCCAGGGCGGAAATTTTGTCCTCTCGCTCCGGGAAGGCGCAACCCTGACTGCCCGCCGGCTCCTGATCGCCTCCGGGATCACTGACGAGTTGCCTGAAATTCCCGGGCTGGCAGAACGCTGGGGGCGGGATGTCCTGTACTGCCCCTACTGCCACGGCTGGGAGATCCGGGATCAGCGGATTGGCGTCCTGGCGGCGGACTCCAATTCTGTCCCGGAGGCGCTGACCTTCCGGCAATGGAGCCAGGACGTAACCCTCTTCCTGAACGGCGCGCTTACGCTCAGCCCTGATGAGCAGGAACAGTTGCGTGCCCGTTCCGTCCGGGTAGTTGACGGCGTAGTAAGTGGACTGGATGTCCAGGCAGACAAACTGGCCGGGCTGACTCTTGACGACGGGAGGGTACGGCCGCTGGACGTGCTGGCTGTCAGTCCGGCAGCCGTAAGCAAGGCGAACATGCTCCAGCGCCTGGGGCTGGAACCCTGCGGTCTGGACGAGGGGGAAGGCAGCCGCCTGCAGGCGGACGACTCAGGACTGACCTCCTGTCCCGGAGTGTGGGCTGCCGGCAATGCCACGGACGTTTCAGCGCAGGTGATGACGGCGGCGGCTGCCGGGTTACGTGCCGCTTCTGCCATCAATGCTGACCTGGTGCTGGCGGATACGCGGCAAGCCGTGGCGGCGGCGCGGGCCTACAGCCACTAAAGACGGGCGCGGCTCCAGCCGCGGTGCTTAGCTGGCGAGGGCCTGCGGGGTGACCACGAGGCTGGAGGCAGGGTCATCCATCGTGAAACCACAGGCGCAGCGGTAGCTCACTACCGTGTCACTGCCGGCGGCCATGCCGACCGGAACGATACCGGTCCCGTCCACATGGACGGGCTGGTGGACGGGAAGCTCGGCGGGATCGATCCGCTGCATGGGCATGCGGCAGTGCATGCGCGAGTTGAGCGTGACCAGCAGCCCCATATCCAGCGTCTGGGTCGTTTCAGCGGGAGATGCTTCTCCCGCTGGGCGTTCCCCAAACGCCGTCAACTGATCTTCGGTAGCGGTGGCCATCATGTTCATCCTTGGGCTTCTTCACGAGGCCGCCAGCGTGGGCAGCCCCGCCGCGAACTGCTTGCGGAGGTTCATTTACAACCATTACCTAAGCATGCTTACTAATAAACGGGCAAATCCGTTGTGGCCAGCGACACATGCCAGGGAGGTCGCTTTCCTGCCCCCGAGCCTTTCAGGAGCTGCTCCCTACGCCCGCTTGCGCCGCCACTGCAGTGCATGCCAGAACAGCAGGCTGATGGCGCCGCAATCCCGGCGAAGACCGCATAGGGCGTAAAGGTAAACACCAGGAACTGCGCCGGCATCCCGCCGCTGCCAGGGCCCACGAAGGTGTCCGCGTTGGCGAAAATCCATGTTCCGCCGCCAATGAGCACGGCTGTGAGGAGCCAGAGGGCAGCAATGAAGGGGTTGAAGGCAAGCATGTTGCCGCCCTCCGGGTTCCGGGCCGCCTGTTCGTTGTCCTCAGGAATGGGATTCCCGTCCCGGTCCACTTCCCGAAACCCGATCGCGTGCGCCGGTACCTGTTCCATTGTTCCCCCAGATCGAAACGCAGCGTTCAGTGCTGCTGGTACATCAACCTTAGCCGCGGCGGCAGCCGCTACGCGCCGTGCTGGCTTCCGGTCGGCGGAAGGGCATTCTGCGTCAAACCCCATGCCGCACGCCAGTCAATGACGCGGGAAGGAGTGTCGGAAACGCTGAAATTCCGGGCCGGAGAGAAATAGAGCACAAAAGTTTGATTAAAAGGGTTACCTAAGTAAGGCTTACCTCTGTAATTCCCCAGCTCCTGACCGAAGGAAGACGAGTGTCGCTGATGCCCCGCCTTGACGAGTTACCCGTGGATGACCACCGCAGCAGCGGTGTGGACACAAAACCCGAGCCGCCGGGGCAGGACTTCGGCTCCCGGGTGGAGCTCGCCCTGGGGGCAACCAACCATCTGTTCAATGCACGGAACTCGCCGCGCTACGTGGCGCAGGTACTGCAGGGCGTCACCGCGGTGGCCACCAAGCTGGAGCGCACCACCACGCCGTTCACCGGCGTCGGGCCTTCGGAAATGAAGGCCCGCGTGGGCGCCGTGGATCTGGATGCCCCACTGCCGGACACCGCGGCCGCGCTCCAGGAACTCGAATCCGTCTACCTCCGGGACGCCATCTACTTCCACGACGCCAAGTACGCCGCCCACCTCAACTGCCCAGTGGTGATTCCCGCTTTGGTGGGCGAGGCCATCCTGTCCGCGGTGAACTCTTCACTGGACACGTGGGACCAGAGCGCGGGCGCCACCATGATCGAACGCCGCCTTATCGACTGGACAGCGGAGCGACTGCACCTGGGCGACAACGCGGACGGCATCTTCACCTCCGGGGGCAGCCAGTCCAACCTCCAGGCGCTGCTGATCGCGCGGAACCACGCCGTGGCGGGGCTCCGGCAGGATCCCGCCCGCAGCGGCCTCCGCCTCCCTGCCCTGCTGGATACCCTGCGGATCTTCACCTCGGCGGACAGTCACTTCAGCATCCAGAAGTCGGCCTCCATGCTGGGCCTCGGCTTCGACGCCGTCATCAGCATCCCCTGCACCCCGGACCACAGGATGGACCCTGCGGCCCTCGCCGAGGCCATGGCGGAAGCAAGCCGCGCGGGCCTGACCGCCATGGCGGTAGTAGCCACCGCAGGGACTACGGACTTCGGCGCCGTGGACCCGCTCGCAGACCTCGCCGCCCTCGCCAAGGCCTACGGGGCCTGGTTCCACATCGACGCCGCGTACGGCGGCGGACTCATGGTGTCCGGGCGCTACCGGCACCTGCTGGACGGCACCCGCCTCGCGGATTCTGTCACCGTGGACTTCCACAAGACCTTCTTCCAGCCGGTCAGCTCCAGCGCCCTCCTGGTCCGCGAGTCCGCCATGCTGCGCCACATCACCTACTACGCCGACTATCTGAACCCGGAGAGCGCTGCCCTGGCCGACATCCCCAACCAGGTGGACAAGAGCATCCAAACCACCCGCCGGTTCGACGCGCTCAAGCTGTGGCTCACCCTGCGGATCATGGGTGCGGACGCCGTCGGGGCATTGTTCGACGAGGCGATCGACCTCGCCGCCCGAGTGGGCTCCCTCCTCGAGGCCGACGACGACTTCGAGCTCGCTGCAGCGCCGCAGCTCAGCACCCTGGTGTTCCGCTACCGCCCGGTGCTGGGCAGCGGGGAACGCCTGTCCGAGGACGCCGCCGACGCCATCAACCCCGCCATCCGCGCCGCCGTGTTCGCATCCGGCCAGGCAGTGGTTGCCGGCACCAAAGTGGGGGGCCGGCACTACCTGAAATTCACCCTCCTCAACGCCGAGGCAACGCTCGAGGACATCGCCGAGATCATCGGCCTCCTCCGCACCACCGGCGCCGGACTGCTGCAGAGCGAGGTATCCGCATGAGCACCCAGGACAACCACAGGATCTACGACTTTGCCGCCATCGGCGTCGGGCCCTTCAACCTGGGCCTCGCCGCCCTCACCGAGCCCGTGGAAGGGGTGGAGGGCATCTTCCTGGAGCAGCGCGAGTCCTTTGACTGGCACCCCGGGATGATGCTGGAGCCCGCCCACCTCCAAGTACCCTTCATGGCGGACCTCGTCACCCTGGCGGACCCCACCTCGCCCTATTCGTTCCTGAACTTCCTGAAGCAGACGGGCCGGCTGTACCGCTTCTACATCCGGGAAAACTTCTACCCCCTGCGCGCCGAGTACAACCAGTACTGCCAGTGGGTGGCGGGCCAACTGGCTTCCGTCCGTTTTGGCACGGTTGTGCTGGATACGGAGTACGACGGCGGCCTGTACCGCCTGGCCGTCTCCGGTCCCGGTGGGCCTGAGGTGCTTTACGCCCGGCGGCTGGTGCTGGGAACCGGCACCTCCCCTTACGTGCCGGAAGCCGGTGCCGGCATCGTTGCCGGCGCGACGGACGGGAGCGGGGGAGTGGCCTTCCACAATGCCGACTACCTGGCCCGGAAAGCCGAGTTGCAGCAGCGTCGCAGCATCACCGTCCTGGGCAGCGGCCAGAGTGCCGCCGAGATCTATTACGAGCTCCTGCAGGAAGCCGACGTCCACGGCTACCAGCTGAACTGGGTGACCCGCTCCGGCCGGTTCTTCCCGCTGGAGTACACCAAGCTGACCCTGGAGATGACCTCGCCCGAGTACGTGGACTACTTCCACGGACTGCCGCAGGAGCGCCGGGACCACCTCAACAAGACGCAGAAGAACCTCTACAAGGGGATCAACTCGGACCTGATCGATGCGATCTACGACCTGCTCTACGCCAAGAGCCTGTCCGGCATTGTCAATAGCCAGCTGCTGACCCATTCCACACTGACCGGCGCGCAGTGGGACCCGGCCGCCGGCACCCACACCCTGCAGTTCCGCCACGGCGAACAGGGCACCTCCTACACGCTGGACAGTGAAGCCGTGGTGTTTGCCACCGGCTACGGCTACCGGGAGCCGGCGTTCCTGGCCGGTGTGCAGGACCGGATAGCCCGGGACAGCGCCGGCAGGTTCGCGGTGGACCGGAACTACAGCACCGGCGTCGAGCCGGGCGAGATCTTCGTCCAGAACGCCGAACTCCACACCCACGGCTTCGTCACCCCGGACCTGGGCATGGGTGCCTACCGCAACTCCTGCATCCTGCGGGAGATCACCGGCCGCGAGGTGTACCAAGTGGAGCGCAGCATCGCGTTCCAGCAGTTCGGTTCCCCGGCCGCCGCTGGCGCGCCCGCCGCACCGGCTACCGCCGGAGCGGAGGTGCCGGCATGAGGTTCACGTTCCGCTGCCTCGACGCCAAGGCCGACGCGCCGCTCCTGCACAGTTGGGTGACCCAGCCCTACGCCTCCTTCTGGGGAATGCTGTCCGCCAGTGAGGAGGACGTGGTGGCGGAATACGCCAAAATCCAGTCCAGCGGCCACCACCACGCGCTTCTGGGGCTCGACGGCGGCGTCCCCGCCTTCCTGATGGAGGAGTACCTTCCGGCGTCCTCGCCGCTGGCCGGCCTCTACGCCGTCCAGCCCGGCGACGTGGGCATGCACCTGCTGGTTGCCCCGCCGTCGGGAAACCCCGAATCCGGCTACACCACGGCAGTGATGGATGCCGTCCTTGGCCGGCTGTTTGACCGGCCGGAGGTGGAGCGCGTGGTGGTGGAACCGGATGCCCGGAACACCAGGATCCACGCCCTCAACGAACGGCTCGGGTTCCAGGCTGCCGGGCTGGTCACCCTGCCGGACAAGGAAGCCCTGCTCAGCTTCTGCACCCGCGCCGACTACCTTGCCGCCAGGGCCGCACTAGACACTCTTTCCACGCCCGTCCCGCAGGGAGCTTCACTGTGACAGTCCACTTCGACACCTTCGCATCCGCCCGCCGCGGCACCCCCGTCGCCGGCACCATGAACGCCGCCCCGCACCTGGATGCGGAGCGCTGGAGCAGGGCCAACCGGCACCTGCTGCGCAAGGCGCTCGCCGAGTTCTCACACGAGCGGATCCTTACGCCGGAACCGGTGGCCGGGGGGCCCGGCAGCTACCGTGTGCACAGCGGCGACGGGCTCCACGAGTACCGGTTCACCGCCCGCGTCCTGGAGCTGGAGCACTGGGCCATCGATGCCGCGTCCATCCGCTACCTCCAAGGCGGCACGGAAGCGCCGCTGGATGTACTGGGGTTCATCACGGCGTTCCACGAGACCTTGGGGATCAACATCCAGATGCTCCCCGTCTACCTGGAGGAAATCAGCAGCACCCTGGCAAGCTACGCGTACAAGCAGTGGGCCGGCCAGCCGTCTGCCGCAGAACTCGCGGCCGGCGTGACCGGCGGCCAAGACACCGCCGCCGACTTCCAGGCGATCGAGCGGAGCATGACCGAGGGCCACCCCTGCTTTGTGGCCAACAACGGCCGGCTGGGCTTTGGCATCAGCGACTACCACGCCTTCGCCCCGGAAACCGGGGCGGCGGTTCAGCTGGAGTGGATCGCCGTGCACCGCAGCCACGCCGTCTTCACCTCGAGCGCCGGGCTGGACTACCGGGCCCACCTGGACGCCGAGCTCGGCCCGCTGGCGGCGGACTTCACCAGCGAACTGCAGCTCCAGGGCCTGGATCCGGAGCAGTACTTCTTCATGCCTGTCCACCCCTGGCAGTGGGAGAACAAGCTGACCGTGACGTTCGCGGCCGAAATTGCCAGCCAGCGCATCGTCTACCTGGGGACGGGGACAGACCAGTACCAGGCCCAGCAGTCCATCCGGACGTTCTTCAACACCAGTGTCCCGGCCCGGAACTACGTCAAAACTGCCATGTCCGTGCTGAACATGGGCTTCATGCGCGGGCTGTCGCCGCAGTACATGAAGGCCACGCCGGCCATCAACGACTGGTTGCGGAACCTGATCGAGGCGGACGGCGCCCTGCAGCAGCGGGGCTTCACCATGATCGGCGAGATCGCTGCCCTGGGTTACCACAATGGCTACTACGAGGCCGGTTCGGCCAACGGGTCGCCTTACCGGAAAATGCTGTCCGCGCTGTGGCGTGAAAGCCCGCTGCCCCTGCTCCGGGACGGGCAGCAGCTGGCCACGATGGCTTCGCTCCTGCACGTTGATGCGCAGGGCTTGCCGATGGTGTCCGCACTGATTGAACGCTCCGGGCTGGCCCCCGCAGACTGGCTGCGCCGCTACTTCGAGGCGTACCTGGTGCCGCTGGTGCACTGCCTGTACAAGTACGAGCTGGCGTTCATGCCGCACGGCGAAAACGTCATCCTGGTCCTCCAGGACGGGGTGCCGGTGCGGGCCATCATGAAGGACATCGCCGAGGAAATCGTGGTGATGGGGGACCGTCTGGACCTTCCCGAAGAGCTGTCCCGGATCAAGGCCGCCATCCCGGACGGCGAAAAGGTCCTGGCCATTTTCACGGACATTTTCGACTGCATCTTCCGGTTCATGGCGGCGCTGCTGGAGGACTACGGGACGCTGGGCCAGGAGGAGTTCTGGAGGACGGCTGCCGCGGCCGTGAAGGAGTACCAGGAGCAGCATCCGGAGCTCGCGGACCAGTTTGCCCGCCACAACCTCTTCGCTCCGGACTTCGAGCTGTCCTGCCTGAACCGGCTCCAGCTCCGGAACAACCAGCAGATGCTGGACCTCACGGACCCGTCGGGCGGACTGCAGATGGCCGGGCGCCTGGCCAACCCACTGGCCCGCTTTGCCTGAGGACGCCTTGGGAAGAAGGCCGCCTGGGGCCGATTGGGGGCGGGTCCAGGATGGCCCGGCATGTAGCTAGGCTTGCAGCATGACGGCTAAAACCTCCGGAACCACAGCACTCATCACCGGGGCCAGCGCGGGCCTGGGCGCCGAGTTTGCACGCCAGCTCGCCGCCCAGGGCACCAACCTGGTCCTGGTGGCGCGGAACCGTGCCCGCCTCGAGGAAGCCGCGGCGGGCCTGGAACGGCGCCACGGAATTACGGCTGAGGTGCTCCCCGCCGACCTCACGGACGACGCAGGGGTGGCCGCCGTCGCCGCACGCCTCTCCGATCCGGAGCGGCCGGTAGGCATCCTGGTCAACAACGCCGGGATCGGGCTGCTCCACAACTTCGAGGACAACCGCATCTCGGAGGAGAAGAAGCACCTGAAACTGCACGGCGAAACCGCCATGGTGCTGACGCATGCCGCACTGAAAGGCATGCTGGAACGCCGCAGCGGCAGGATCATCAACGTGGCAAGCATCGCCGCGTTCCTGCCGCGCGGCACCTACTCCGCGGCGAAGGCATGGCTGGTGAGCTTCAGCCGCTGGGCCAACCTGGCGTACCGCAAGCAGGGCATCAGGGTAACTGCCGTCTGCCCCGGGTTCACCCACACGGAATTCCACGACCGGATGGGAATGGACAAGTCGGTGGCCCCCTCCTGGGCCTGGCTGCACGCGGACCGCGTGGTGCGCGAGGCCCTGGCGGACAACGAACGCGGCAGGGCCGTGTCCATCCCGTCCAAGCGGTACAAGCTGGTGGCCGCGGTGGCGCGGGTGGCGCCGGCGAAGCTAGTGGCGGGACCTGCGCGGAAGCCGAAGTAGGGGCGGAAGCCGGACGAGCGGGCCCCGCCCCAGCAGGGCGGCGAAACTCCGCGTTCCAGCCCGGCGCACCGTAACCACCACCAGAATTCCCACCAGCGCGCCCACCAGGGTCTCCGCGCCGCGTTCCAGGATCAGGAGCGCGGGGTCCATGGGGGCCGCGAGCTGGGTCATCAGCAGGATGACGGGCGTGAAGGACACCATGGCGAAGCCGTAGTGGCGGGCCATGAACAGCTCGGTGGTGAACTGGAACAGGATCACCAGCAGGGCCAGCAGGATGGCCTGCTGCCCGGGGAACAGCCCGGTAAGTGTCCAGGGCTCCGGGAGAATCACGACGGCGGTGACCGCCAGCCCCACGAACGTCCCCACAATCCGGTGGATGCCGCGGCGGACACTGCTGGGGAGGTCTGCACCCGCGAGCGGCACGGCGGCCGCCGCCATCGCCCAGTGCGGGTGGCCGCTGCCGCTGAGGACGCCGATGGTTCCCGCCGCTCCCACGGCCAGCACATACCGCGCCGCGTGGACGAGCATCTCCCGGTGCCCTGCCCCCGCCGGCAGGCTCCGGGAGGCGCCCCGCTGCCAGGTGCGGCGGCGGAGCCAGCCGCTGAAACCGATAACCATGGAGAAAGCGGCGGACCCGGCCGCGATCAGCAGCGCGGCGTACCAGGGAACCAGCATGGGAACGGAAGCGCAGGCACCAAGGGCGAGGATGGCAAAGAACGGGCCATTGGGCTTAAGCCGGACCCGGTCCGAGTAGGCGGACGCCAGTCCGGCGAGCACGGCCTCCACCGCAACGAGCCACCAGGAGTGCAGGTGGTTCACGGACAGGACAACGCCCACCGTAACGCCGCTTAGGAGCACGAGGGCGGCCTGGGCCTGGTGGATAAGCCGCAGCTGGTGTGGTTCGGCCCGTCCGTACATCCCGGTCAGCGCACCGAACACCGCGTACATGATGAGGTCCGTCCGGCCTGCAGCCAGGAGGAGCAGCGACGGGACTGCCACACCGGCGGCCACCCGCAGTGCGGCCAGGTGGTCGTTACTGGCAGGTTCCAGCCGGTGGAGGGCGCGCACCTGCTCCGCTACGCGCTTCATGGCCTGTTGTCCCCGCCTGTTCCCTTGCCTGTCTTCTACTGATTCCCGGGAAATTATCCCGGGCCAGTGCCGGGGGAGTCATTTCCTCCGGCAGCAGGCGGTCATACAAGGACATCCGCGTGGTGCCGGGCGCGCGGCAGCCTGACGCCCGGGCACGGCGAAGGCCCGCCCGGCATGCCTCCCCCAAGGAAGCATGCCGGACGGGCCTGTGGAAGCGCGGGCTACAAGAAGGTGCTAAACCCCGGCAGGAACCTTCTGGTCCTGGGAGTTGTCCGGGGAATCCTTGCCGGCGGCAACTGCGTCCTGGATGTCCTGGGTTTCGAACGGCAGCTCGTCCAGGTCGATCAGCGGGTTCTCGTCCTGGGTCGCCACCAGTTCCTTGGCCTCGGCCTGGGTGTCCACGCTGGGCATGGAGCCCGGGAGCGGACGCTGGGCGGATTCCTTCAGGAAGTAGATGGCCACGGCGCCCACCAGCGAGGTGCCCATCAGGTAGTAGGCAGGCATCATGTCGTTGCCGGTGGCGCTGATCAGGGCCGCCACGATGAACGGTGTGGTTCCGCCGAAGATGGCCACGGAGAAGTTGTAGGCGATACCCATGGCGCCGTAACGGCTGGACGTGGGGAACTGCGCAGGCAGGGCCGAGGCCAGGTTGGCCACGTAGAACGTCACCGGGAAGGCGATCAGGGCCAGGCCGGCCAGGGTGGACCAGACTTCACCGATGCCGATGAGCATGAACGCCGGGGCGGCCAGGATGACGGTGCTCAGTGCGCCGATCCATAGCACAGGACGGCGGCCGATCCGGTCGGACAGCTTGCCCGTCAGTGGAATGCAGAGGCTCATGACCACCAGCACCGGGATGGTCAGCAGGGTACCGTGCACCTCGTCGTAGCCCTTGGATTCCGTGAGGTAGGTAGGCATGTAGGAGGTCAAGGCGTAGCCTGCCGTGTTGGCGGCGGCCACCAGGATCATCGCAACGATGATGGAGCGCCAGTAGGCCTTGACGATTCCCACCGGGCCCTTGGCAGCAGCGTCATCGGAGGCGGCAGCGTTCTTGGCGATGTCCTCCTGGGCGTCCAGGGTGGCCTGGAACTGCGGGGACTCCTCGATCTTGCTGCGGAAGTAGACGGCGATCAGGCCCAGCGGACCGGCAACCAGGAACGGGATGCGCCAGCCCCATTCCTCCATGGCGGCCTGTCCCAGCCCCAGTTGCAGGGCGGACACCAGCGCGGCGCCGAGGGCGAAGCCCAGGTAGCTGCCCATGTCCAGGAAGCTCGCGAAGAAACCGCGACGCTTGTCCGGGGCGTACTCGCTGACAAAGGTGGTGGCGCCGGCATACTCGCCGCCGGTGGAGAAACCCTGGACGATCTTGAGCAGTACCAGCAGGCCGGCGGCCCACAGCCCGATCTGCGCGTAGCCGGGAAGCAGGCCGATGGCGAACGTGCTCGCGGCCATCAGCATGAGCGTGGCGGCAAGGATCTTCTGCCGGCCCATCTTGTCGCCCATCCAGCCGAAGATCACGCCGCCCAGGGGACGGGCGATGAACGTGGCAGCGAAGGTTCCGAGCAGGAACAGGGTCTGCGTGGTGGGGTCGGACTCCGGCAGGAAGACAGGCCCCATGGTGGTGATGAGGTAGCCGAAGACGCCTACGTCGTACCATTCCATGGTGTTGCCCACGATGGTTCCGCCGAGTGCCTTTTTGAGCATCGGCTGGTTCACCACGTTGACGTCGGATTCCTTAAGCCGGCGGCGCGGCAGCCGCCGTGGTTTTTTCGCAGCCTTGGGGGCTGCCAGATCTGTTCCGCTGGCGTTCCTGGCGCCTGCTGAAGAGTCGGTCATGCTTCGGTCTGTGGGCATTTGGGCAACTCCTGTGGAGGTCATTTGCTTGCGACTTGTAGCTGCCCCGCTCCGGGCAGGCCTTCAATTTTACGGGAATTCCGTGGCGCACAGCCCCGGAATGCCGTAGTATCGACCACTTTGGGCCTGTTTCAGCGCGCGATTCGGGGTGACGTTTCCCGCCTTTTCCCGCGTCATTGCAGGGAAGACACGCTGGTGTGGCCATGGTTACGAAATCTTTTTCGGCGCAGCCGCCTCTTATGCCCCTTTGGACGGACGCCCGTACCTTAAGTGTGATCGGGGCCATGGCCTGTGCCTGTCGTGAAGGCGGCCATTTCCGCCCTGCCGGCATGCCGCCGTCGGCCTGTCCAAATCCCCGGGCAAAGGGGTTCACAGGCGGCTGCCCGGTGCCTATGGTGGAGCAATGGAAAAACCTTCTTCTTAAGCAGGCGGACCTGTGTGCCCGGACAGCGTCCGGCTGCACCCCGCCGTTCCTTTCAGGCCTGCGCATCGTGAGCCGGGGATGTCCCGGCAGCAGGCCGGCTGCGCAACTCCGCTGGCACGTCCAGCGGTTCCCCGGGGCCCCGGCCGCCGGGCAACACTTCAGTTCACTGCGGAAAGGAAGACCACATGGCTGACAACCGTGAAACCCACATCAAACCCGAGCTGGCAGACCACCTTGCGGCGGCCATGAACACTCCGGACCTGCCCGGACCGGCTATCACTGGCGGGACCGGAATGCCCAGGCAGAACTCGTGGCCGGACGGCAACGGGAAGCGCCGGCACCCGAAGGAGCGCGGCTCCGGACAGGGGAGGATGGGCCACGAAGCAGCGGTGACGGCCGTGCACCGCACAAGCCGGCCGCAGATGCCGCACTCGTCCTAGGCCCGGCCGGTTTCCGCCGGCGCCACACAAAACAACTATCGACACGGAAATTGCCTGGTGATCCCATTATTTGGGGGCGCCAGGCAATTTTCGCGTGGCGGATGAATCTTCGCGTCAGTCGTTCGTCTCAGGTCTCGCGGACCACCTCGGACGGATCCTTGTCCAGCCGCCAGCCGCGCCACCGTGGATGCCGCAGCCGCCCCGGGCCCGTCCACTCGCTGTACGTCACCTCGCCCACCAGTTGCGGCGCCACCCAGTGCGCGTCCGCTGCATCGGGGCGGGGGACGTCGCGAAAGGGTGACGTTTTCCTGGCCAGCCGCTCCACCGTCTGCCGGAGTTCGGCCAGTTCGCGGGTGCTGAAGCCGCTGCCCACCCGGCCCACATACTGCAGCTTGTCGCCGTCGGGGATACCCACCAGGAGCGATCCAACGGTGTCCTGGCGGCCGCCCTTGCCCGGCCGCCAGCCGCCCACCACCACTTCCTGGGTCTGTTCGATCTTGAGCTTGATCCAGGTGCGGGTGCGCTGCCCGCTCACATAGCGGCTGTCCGTCCGCTTGGCCATGACCCCCTCGAGGCCCAGCTCGCGCGCGCTCTCGAGGATGTGGTCGATGCGGTCGTCCAGCACGAGCGAGAGGTCCACGGGGCAGCCGGAGGGGCGGTAAAACTCCTCCAGCCGCTCGCGCCGCTTGCTGAGCGGAAGCCGGCGGAGGTCCGTTCCGCCGTCGGACAGCAGGTCGAAGAGAACCAGCCGGACGGGGATGGCCGTGCGGGCTTTTGCGACGTCAGCAGGCCGGGTGAGTTTCATGCGTCCCTGGAGCAGCCCGAAGTCGGGCCGGCCGTCCCCGCCGACGGCCACAATCTCGCCGTCGGCCACGAAGGGCTGCTCGGGCCAGCAGGAGCGGTCCGTTAGTTCCGGGTAGGTGCGGGTGACGTCGTTGCCGTTGCGGCTGAAGATGCGGACGCGCTGCGCGTCGGCCACGAGGAGGGCCCGCACGCCGTCCCACTTGAGCTCGAACTGCCAGTCGCTGCCCTGCAGGTCTGCCGGGTCACCGGCAGTGGCCATCATGGGGCCGAAATCTTCGGGGGAGGGAGCGGTGTCTGCCTTGGTCGCGGCTTCCGTCGATGCTGCGTCCTTTCGCGCCGCTGAAGGGGCCTTCGGCCCGCCAGCTTTCCCGGCTGGATCCACGGAACTTTCCGCTTGCCCGGCCGCGGGGGCTGCGTACCGCCGTCGTCCGCCTGCCTGCTCCTTGTCCATGAGATGGATCAGCCACTGCCCCTCGGCATCCTTGCCCTGCCCGCGGCCGGTGTGGATCAGCGCAAACTTCTTCGGGCTGCCCAGCCCGCCGCCCTCCGAACCGTGGAGGGTGGCGATGACCTCGCGGCCGTTGATCCACTTGTGCAGCTCATAGGTGCCGGTGTCCCAGATGGTCATCTCACCGGCGCCGTATTCCCCCTTGGGGATGGTGCCGTGGAACGTGAGATAGTCCATCGGGTGGTCCTCGGTCTGCACGGCGAGGTGGTTCTTGCCCCCGGATTCGGGGACGCCCTTGGGGATGGCCCAGGACACCAGGACACCGTCATGCTCCAGGCGGAGGTCGTAGTGCAGCCTGCTGGCGTGGTGCTCCTGGATGACGAACGCGTCGCCACTTCCGGCCGCGCCGCTGAACGGCTCGGGCGTGGCCTTCGGATCACGCATGGACCGGTACTTGGCCAGCCGGGGATTCGCGTCGTGCCCTTCGGAGCCCGCTGCTGACCCGCCCTGTGTTGACCCGCCGTGCGTGTCGACATCCCCCGAATGGGAGTCCGCGGCCTGTCCGGACGCGCTGACGACGACGGCGAACGGGTCCTTCCCGTCTTGCACCCGGCGCAGGACCTCGTGGTAGTCCAGGTGCTTCAACCGGCTGGAGCTGATCTCGCGCCACGTCCGCGGGGCGGCCACCATGGGCGTGGGCCGGCCCCGCAGAGAGTACGGCACGATGGTGGTCTTGGCTGCGTTGTTCTGGCTCCAGTCCACAAGCACCTTCCCCCTCCGGAGCGTCTTCTTCATGTCGCTGACGGCGAGGTCCGGGTGGTCGGCTTCCAGGGCGCGGGCAAGTTCGCGGGCGAAGGCGGAGATCTGGTCCGAACTCTGTGTCCCGTCCAGCGGCGCGTACAGGTGGATGCCCTTGCTGCCGCTGGTGACGGGGACAGGGTCCAGCCCCACGTCCTCCAGGATGGACCGGGCCAGGAGGGCAACCTCACGGCATTCCGGCAGGCCCGCGCCCTCACCCGGGTCAAGGTCCAGGACCAGGCGGTCCGGGTTCAGCTGGTTGCCGTGCGAATCCACGCGCCACTGGGGCACATGGATTTCCAGCGAGTTGATCTGGCCGAACCACGTGAGCGTGGCGGGATCGTTGACCAGCGGGTAGTAGATGGTCCGGTCCTTGTGCGTGATGGCGGCCCGTGGCAGCCAGCCTGGCGCCGAGTCCTCGAGGTTCTTCTGGAAGAACACCTCTCCGGGATGCTCCGCGGTCCCCACTCCGTTGACCCAGCGTTTCCGCGTTGCCGGCCGGTTGGCGGCGGCGGGAATCAGGACATGGGCCACGGCAGCGTAGTACGCCAGGACGTCCGCCTTGGTGGTTCCGGTCTGCGGATAGATGATTTTGTCCAGGTTGGTGAGCGTCAGTTCGCGGCCCGCCACCCGGACACGGTCCTTACCTGCGGGCATGGGTCTTCACCTCCGGCCCGGACTGATGTTGACTGTAGGGATGAGAGCCATCTGGAAGGGTGCCATCGCATTCGGGCTGGTCAACGTGCCCGTCAAGGTCTACAGCGCCACTGAGGATCATGACATCAGTCTGCACCAGGTTCACAATGCCGACGGCGGCAGGATCCGCTACCAGCGGCGGTGCGAGGTGTGCAGCGAGGTGGTCGACTACTCGGACATCGAGAAAGCGTACGAGGAAGACGGCCGGACGGTGATCCTCACCAAGGATGAGCTCAAGGCCATTCCGGCGGAGAACAGCCACGAGATCGACGTGGTGCAGTTCGTCCCGTCCGAGCAGCTTGAACCCATGATGTTCGAGAAGAGCTACTACCTGGAGCCGGACTCCAAGTCGCCCAAGGCGTACGTGCTGCTGCGGCGGGCGCTGGAGGACACGGACCGGGTGGCCATTGTGCAGTTCGCGCTGCGGGAGAAGACGCGGCTGGGGGCGCTGCGCATCAAGGACGACGTCCTGGTGCTGCAGTCCCTGCTGTGGCCGGACGAGGTACGGGAAGCCAACTTTCCCGCCCTGGACGCGTCCATCAAGATCTCCCCCCAGGAACGGGAGATGTCCGCCGCGCTGGTGGAGTCCATGGCGGCGGATTTCGACCCCGAATCCTTCACGGACGATTACCAGGTCCAGCTGCGCACGCTCATCGAAGCCAAGCTTGAGCAGGGTGAGTCGCTGGATACGGAAGCAACCTTCGGGGTGGAAGCGGGCGAAGGCGGCAAGGGCGAAGTCATTGACCTGATGGAGGCGCTGAAGCGGAGCCTGGACAAGAAGCGCGGGGGCGGGGCCGCTGCCCCAGCCGAGGAACCGGACGAGGAAGAAGAGGAAGAGGAGCCGGCCAAGCCTGCCCGCAGGGCTTCCGGATCGCGCGCGTCTTCCGGTGCGAAGACTGCAGAATCCGGAACCACCAAGTCCACCGCAGCCAAATCCACCACGGCGAAGACCACGGCCTCAAAGTCCACGGCGTCCAAACCGGCTGCCACGAAAACGTCCGGCACCAAGGCCGCAGCCTCGAAGACGACGGCCGCCAAGACCGCAGCGACCAAGAGCACAGGCACCAAGACGGCGTCCGAAAAAACCACGGCGTCGAAGCCGGCCACAACCAAAGCCCGCAAACCCGCATAATCCCGCCGATCCCTTTACAGCCAGTGCCCGCACGTCCACAATGGCTGAATCGCAGCCTCCGCTGTGCACACAGCGTGCTGCCACTCATCCCGAACGGAACGGCAGAGGGGCGCGGACATGAACGACCAAACGGAAGCGGCGGAGGCGGACCGGGCGCTCAAACAGAAGCACCGGGCCATGTGGGCGTCAGGGGATTACCCGGCCCTGGCGGATGAGATGCTGCTGGAATTGGGCGCCATCCTGGTGGAAGCCTGCGGAATCACGTCCCGCCACCGGGTTCTGGACGTGGCGGCCGGTTCCGGGAACGCGGCCATTCCGGCGGCGATGATGGGCGCCAAAGTGGTGGCCAGCGACCTCACCCCCGAGCTGTTCGAGGCCGGCCGCCGGGAGGCGGCAAACAGGGGAGTGAGCCTGGACTGGCAGGAGGCGGACGCCGAGGCCCTGCCGTTCGGCGACGCCGAGTTTGATGTGGTGATGTCCTGCCTGGGCACCATGTTCGCGCCAAACCACCAGAAAGCCGCCGACCAACTGGTGCGGGTGTGCAAACCCGGCGGGACCATCGGCCTGCTCAGCTGGACCCCGGAAGGATTCATCGGCCGGATGTTTGCCACCATGAAACCCTTCGCACCGCCGCCCCCGCCCGGTGCGCAGCCCGCGCCGCTGTGGGGGAGCGAGGACCACGTCCGGGAGCTGCTGGGGAACAGCATCACCGACGCCAAGGCCCGCAAGCAGACACTGGCGGTGCGCAGCTTCCACCAGCCCGCCGACTTCGTGCGCTACTTCAAGTCCCACTACGGCCCCACCATCTCGGTCTACAAGTTCATTGGTGAGGACGCGGACAAGGTCAAAGCCCTCGATGCCGCGCTCACGGAACTCGCCGACTCCTTCGGCGACGCCCACGGTGACACCCCCTTCCAGATGGAATGGGAGTACCTCCTGTTCACGGCGAAAAAGGCGTAGTGATGGCCGGCGGCCACTTGCGACCTCGACGCGGACATCCCGGAGAACTACCACACCCTCACCTGGACACCTGAGGCGCAGAACCAGGGGACCTGGCTCACGCTCGCCCAGGACAACAACGCCACGGAAGAGGCGGCCGCGCACGTAAAGGAGATGTGGGACAAGCTGGTGGGCGACGTGAAGGCGATCGCGAACGCGGCTGACTAACGTCCCCGCCAGGCGGGCAGGCGCTTTAAGCCAAGCGGCCGCCGTCGGACTTTCCCCAAAGGAAGGCCCGACGGCGGCCGCCGGCTCAGTGCTCGAAAGCAGCGAGGCTGCTACTCGGCGTCGTGGTCCGTTTCCAGGATCCGGACCAGGCGCTCCAGTGCATCGTCGGCGCCGTCGCCCTCGGCGCGGAGGACTACCTTGTCGCCGTGCGAGGCGCCCAGGCTCATGAGCGAAAGGATGCTTGCCGCGTCCATGGCCTCGTCGGCGGGCTCGCCTTCCTTGGCGATGGTGATGTCAAGGTCGAACTCTCCGGCTGCCTCGGCGAAAATCGCGGCGGGCCGGGCGTGCAGGCCCACGCGGCTGGCGACGGTTGCGGTGCGTTCTGGCATTGTTGCTCCTTTGTCTTGCGGCGTGCTGTGTTGCTGTGCCGGGTTTGGTAGTGGGTGGACCGGATCAGACCGTTGCTGGAACGGTTTCCACCGTAGCAGTGGTCTTGGGGGCTGCCCAGCGCTTCAGCGCGATCACGGCCAGTGCGCTCACGATGGTTCCGGCGATGATCGAGACCAGGAACATCACGAAGCTCTCGATGGCGAAGAACACGAAGAAACCGCCATGCGGTGCCTGCGAGGTGACGCCGAAGGCCATGGTCAGCGCGCCGGTCAGGGCCCCGCCCAGCATGCTGGCCGGAAGGACGCGCAGCGGGTCGGCGGCGGCGAACGGGATGGCGCCTTCGGAGATGAAGGAGGCACCCAGCAGCCAGGCGGCCTTGCCGTTCTCGCGTTCGGCCAGGGAGAAGAGCTTCTTGTCCAAAACGGTGGCCAGGGCCATCGCTAGCGGCGGAACCATGCCGGCGGCCATGACGGTGGCCATGATCTGCCACGGCGCCTGGTTGTCGGCGCTGCCGGCGCCCAATCCGGCGACGGCGAAGGCGTACGCAACCTTGTTCACGGGGCCGCCGAGGTCGAAGCACATCATGAGGCCCAGGATGATTCCCAGGATGACGGCGGAGGCACCGGTCATGCCGGACAGCCAGCCGTTGAGGGCGGTGGTGAGGCCAGCGATGGGGCCGCCGAGCACCAGGAACATCAGGCCGGAAGCCACGATGGAGGCGAGCAGCGGGATGATCACTACGGGCATCAGCCCGCGCAGCCAGCGTGGCACCTGCCAGGTGCCGATCACGTGCGCGATGTAGCCGGCCAGCAAGCCGCCCACGATGCCGCCCAGGAAGCCGGCGCCCATGAAGCCGGCCACTGCGCCGGCGACGAAGCCGGGGGCAATGCCGGGCCGGTCGGCGATGGCGTAGGCGATGTAGCCGGCCAGCGCGGGGACCAGGAAGCCCATGGACAGGGCACCGATCTTGAAGAACACGGCGCCCAGGTAAGCGGCGAGCCCGCCTTCGGGGAGGTTGCCGAAGCTGTTCTCCAGGACCACCGTGTCCGCAACATCGGTGATGTCGTAGCCGCCCAGCAGGAAGCCGAGGGCAATCAGCAAGCCACCACCAGCAACAAACGGAATCATGTAGCTGACGCCGGTGAGCAGGGCCCTCTTCAGCTTCTGGCCGATGTGCTCGCCCTTTTCCTCGGCGTCGCGCTCTGCCTGTTCCTCGGCACCGAAGTGCGGAACCCGGCGTGCGTTCGGGTTGTCAGCCGCGGCGAGAGCCTCCTGCACCATTTTGGCGGGCTCGTCGATGCCGCGCTTCACGGGGGCGTTGATCACGGGCTTGCCGGCAAAACGCTCCTTGCCGCGCACATCCACGTCCACCGCGAAGATCACCGCGTCGGCGGCAGCGATGACTGCCGGGTCCAGCGGCTTGGCGCCGGAGGAACCCTGCGTTTCCACCTGCAGGTCCACGCCGGCTTCCTGTGCAGCCGCCACCAAGGAGTCCGCTGCCATGTAGGTGTGGGCGATGCCGGTGGGGCATGCGGTGACAGCCACGAGCCGCTTGGGGCCCGAGGAACCAGCCGCTGCACTTGTGCCCGTACCTGCAACGGCGGAAGCGCCGGACTGGCCGGAAGTGTTCAGAGTTCCCGGCGTTCCATCTGCCGGTGCTGCGGCAGCGTGGGCGGCGGGCTTGTCCGCGAGGGCGCCGTCCACCAGGTCCACAATTTCCTCACGTGAGGAAGCGTTGCGCAGGGCTGCGGTGAAGTCCTTTTTGATGAGGGAGCGGGCCAGCTTGGAGAGCAGCTTCAGGTGCTCCTGGTCCGCGCCGTCCGGAGCGGCGATGAAGAAGATCAGGTCTGCCGGACCGTCCTTGGCGCCGAAGTCCACCTTCGGGTTGAGGCGCGCCATGGCCAGGGTGGGTTGGGTGACCGCGGCCGAGCGGCAGTGCGGGATGGCAATGCCGCCGGGGATACCGGTTGAAGTCTTCTCTTCGCGGGCGAAGGCGTCGGCGAAGAGGCCTTCAACCTCCGTTGCGCGTCCGGCGGCAGCTACTTTGCCTGCCAGGTGCCGGATCACCGACTCGGGAGCGTTGCCCAGGTTCTGGTCGAGCTCGACCAGTTCCGTGGTGATGAGCTGAGTCACTGTCAATCCTTTCGAAGGGCCGTGATGGTTACGGCATCCGGGGTTGTTTGGTGGACTGCCGGAACCGTTGAACCGGGCAGGGAGGCGGCAGCGGCACCGTGGGCCACAGCCTGACGAAGGCAATCGGCCGGGGATGCACCCTGGCCGTGGGCGAGCAGATAGCCGGCCAACGCGGAATCGCCCGCGCCCACCGTGCTGACTGCGGTGACCGGCGGATGCGTGGCCAGCCACGCGCCGTCGGCCGTTACCAGGACAGCTCCCTTGGATCCGAGAGTTGCCAGCACAGCACCCACACCGGCTCGAACGACGGCGGCAGCGGCTGCCGCTGCGGCCACGGGGTCCGCTTCCAGTTCGTCAGCGGTGGCCGGGGCAAAACCGGCCGCGGTGGCCAGCTCTGCCAGTTCTTCGGCGTTGGGCTTGAGGAGGTCCGGCATGCCTGCCGCGCCGCCGGTAAGGGCGGCGGCGAGTGGCTGGCCGGATGAGTCGACGGCGATCCGGGGGGCGGCGCCGTCGGCGGATGAACGCAGGCGTTGGGCCGCCGTCGCGTAGAAATCGGCCGGGAAGCCCGGCGGCAGCGAGCCGGCCAGGACCACCCAGCTGGCACCGCGGGACGTCTCCAGCAGCAGCTTGAGCAGGGCCTCCTGCTGGTTTTCATCCAGGGCGGGGCCGGGCTCGTTGATCTTGGTGGTCACGCCGCCGGGCTCGGTGAGGGCAACGTTGGTGCGCAGCGGCTCGTCGATGGGCAGCGAGGCGAACGGCACGGCGCTGTCCCGGAGGCCGGCAAGCACGGGATCGCTGTCCGCACCCGGGAGCACGGCCATGGACTCCAGGCCGGAGGCCACCAGGGCGCGGGACACGTTGACGCCCTTGCCCCCCGACTCCTGGCTGACGGATACGGCGCGCTGCACCTCGCCGCGTTCCAGCGGCCCGGGCAGGGCCACGGTGCGGTCCAGGCTGGGGTTCGCGGTGAAGGTGACGATCATGCGATCACCACATCTACGCCGGCTTCTTCCAGTGCGGCTGCCAGTTCAGGTCCGGGTTCACTGTCTGTAATCAAGGTGTCCAGGTCTTTCAGGGAGGCGAACTGGACCAGGGTTTCCGTGTCCAGCTTGGAGGAATCGGCCAGCACCACAATGCGGCGTGCCGAATGGACGAAGGCTGCCTTGACGGCGGCCTCTTCGGGATCGGGAGTGCTGAGGCCAAAGTCCGCGTGGATGCCGTTGGTGCCTAAGAAGGCGATGTCCGGGCGGATTCTTGCCGCGGCGTCCACGGTGGCCTGGCCCACGGCCACCTGGGTGATTCCGCGGACCCGGCCGCCCAGGATTTGCAGTGCTATGCCGGGGACATTGGAGAGCTTGGCGGCGATGGGCACGGCGTGGGTTATGGCCACGAGTTCGGGCCGGAGTTCACCTGATTCGGTTGGATCGACGGCGGAGCGGCGGGAAAGCATGTCCGCCAGGACTTCGGTGGTGGTGCCGCCGTCGAGCAGGACGCTGGCAGTCTTGTTGCGGGGGATGAGGGCAAGCGCGGCCTCGGCGATCCGGATTTTCTGGTCGGGGCGCTGGATGGCGCGGTCGGTGATGCTTTCCTCGGTGGTGCTGAATCGGTCCGCCGCTACGGCGCCGCCGTGCACGCGGCGTACTGTTCCTGCAGTCTCAAGGGTGGCGAGGTCCCGGCGGACGGTTTCGGTGGTGATGCGGAAGCGCTCGGCCAGGTGGGTCACGCTGACCCGGCCGCTGCCGGCAACAAGCTCGGCAATCTTCTGCTGGCGCTCCTCGGCGAACACATACCCTCCGTTGCGTAGGTTGCTGGTGCTGGGGTTAGCGATGCCGCCGCTGCTCGGGGTCTCCGAAACCTGGGTGACTGACATCACATGATGTTGGCTTACTTGACTTTATCTTTGCTTCTGTTGGTTTGTCAATGGAAATCAACACGAAACAAAATGCTGACCCTCGCCTTCAGAGTTTTTGTCCAGATAAGGCGACTTATCCGCCCTCGAAGTCGCTTTATCTGGACAAGAATTCCAACGAGCAAGGCGAAGGCCGGGCCTGACTGCAGTGGTCCGGCCCGGCCTCCCGGGTGTGTAGGGCATCTGGTGCCCCAGGCATGTCCTGCCTTACTTGGTGCTTCGGGTGGGTTAGAGCCCGCCGTCCCGGCTTTCATTGCGCGTGATGCGTTCGCCGGTGTTCGGATCCACCACCGAGCGGGTCTCGCTGATGCGCCGGCTGCGCCCGGGGGAGGCAAGGATGAGGGATGCGATCAGCCCAATGACGCCCACGGCCATCAGGATGTAGCCGATGAGCACCTGGTCGACGGCGGGGATCAGGCCCGGAGCAACCGCCCAGGCGAGGATGGCGCCGAGGGCGATAAGGAAAATGGAGGATCCGATTCTCATGTCTTGCTCCTTCTGGTCGAGGATGGGCGTTGTCTTAGCCCGCGACAGATGCTAAGCATGCTGTCTGTTAATCGCAACGCTACAGCCCTGTGCGGCCCTGATCAACGATGTGGGAGGCCGCTGCGCGTTTCATCTCTGTAACGGCTGGCTAGGCTGGTCCGATGGAAACGGTTGTGTGGTCCAAGCCCGAGGACCAGCGCGCAGGCACTCCCTTGCTGGTGATGATGCACGGCTACGGTACGGACGAGTCCCGCATGGTCCGGCTCTTTGACTACCTCCCCTCCGAGTTCACCTTCGCCGCCCTCCGGGCGCCGATGCCCATCGGCGACCACTACGGCTGGTTCCTGCTGGACTATTTCCTGGTCAACGACTTCGCCGAGGTCATCTCGGCCACCAATGCCGTGCATGGGTGGGTCAATACAGTCAAGGGCCAGCACACGAGCGTCAGCCTGATGGGATACTCGCAGGGCATGGCCATGGCAAGCACGCTGCTGCGGCTGCATCCCCAGGCCTATGCGTCGGTAGTAGGACTCTCCGGCTTCGTCCTGAACAACGAACTGCTGGCCCTCACAGACTCCTTCGACGCCAAGCCGCCCTTTTTTTGGGGCCGCGACAAGGCGGACCTCGTGATCAACGACGACGCCATCGCCTACACCGCCGACTGGCTCGAGAAGAACACCCTCCTGACCAGCAGGACCTACCCCGGCATGGGGCATGCGATGTCAAAAGCGGAAATGGTTGACGTCAGCGCATTCCTCCGCCACTACATCCTCCGCTGAGCGCGGAAACTTAGTATTCCGGTGTGCGATTTCCGTCACATCCAGGCCAGTGTCACCAACTGCAAAAAAACAGTTGCACGCCAAATTTGTAAGCGCTTACACTCATCTACGGCCCCTCATGAGGCTTTGAACTGGGCGGATAAGGAGGCGAGGAACATGGAGGCAACAAACCGCCGCCACGAGCCTGCGCAGTCCCGGTTCGTGTGGGCACCCCATCGCAGCGTGACGCGGCAGATTTCTGTTCCCCAAAGTTGTCCTTCACCGGCAACAGGCACATGATGGAAGACGTATCTGGACCAGCAGGGACCCCGCGCCGCAGCAATTTCCTCCGGCAGCCGCGCCTGTGCTGGTCACCCGGGCACCGAAGCCACCTCCCCCATACTCCGTCTTCACGGCTGCCCGCCGTCTGAAAGGACAAACCGCTGATGACTGCATCGCCTGCCACAGAGACTGCCGCCTGGACTGGCGCTTCTGCCATCCTGTTCGACCTGGACGGCGTGCTGACCCCCACGGCCACCGTGCACGAACAGGCCTGGCAGGAACTGTTTGATGGCTATCTCGCCTCCCAACCGGAGGTGGCGGCATACCGCGAAAGCGACTACTTCGACCACATCGACGGCAAGCCGCGCTTCGACGGCGTCCGCGACTTCCTGGCCTCCCGGGGAATCGTGCTCCCCGAAGGCCCCCTGGATGACGATCCGGCCAACTCCACCGTCCAGGGCCTGGGCAACCGGAAGAACCGCATCTTCAACGACATCGTCAGCACTGGCGTCGAACCGTTCGAGGGCTCGGTGCGGTTCCTCCGGGCCGCTCTTGAACGCGGGCTGAAGGTCGCCGTCGTCTCTTCCTCCCGGAATGCGCCGGCGGTCCTGGAAGCCGCCGGGCTCAGCCACCACTTTCCCGTGGTGGTGGATGGCGTGCTGGCGGCCAAGGAAGGCCTGCCCGGCAAACCCAGCCCCGCCACCTACCAATACGCTGCCCGGCTGCTGGGACTGGCCACCGAGGAATGCGTTGTGGTGGAGGACGCCGTGTCCGGAGTCCAGGCAGGCCAGGCAGGTTCGTTCCACTCGGTCATCGGCGTGGACCGCGGCGCTGGCCGGCAGACCCTCCTCGACGCCGGGGCAACGCTGGTGGTCCAGGACCTGCAGGAATTGGTGCCCTAACCACCGTCAGCAGGGTGGCAGCTGTTTCCCCGCAGCAGCCATCCAGGCACCGCACCCCCTTCGAATAACATTTGCCGGCACGGCCGGCAGCTCAGTAAACGCCAAAAGGACCCCAACACCATGGCACTCATCACCGCGGACCGTGAGCGGTTCCCGAATATCCCTTGGCAGCTCGTCGAGGCGCGCCACGAGCCGGGCGACGCCGGAACCCTGGAGACGCTTTTTGCCCTCGGCAACGGGCACCTTGGAATCCGGGGCGCGCACTGGGCCGCCGCGGACGCCGAGCTGCCGGGCAGTTTCATCAACGGGCTGCACGAGATCTGGGACATCAAGCACGCCGAGAATGCCTTTGGTTTCGCCCGCACGGGCCAGCGCATCCTGTACATCCCTGATGCCAACAACTTCACCGTGGTTGTTGACGGTGAGCCCCTCAGCCTCGCCGAATCCGAGGTTCTTGACTACCGGCGGACCCTCGACTTCGCCACCGGCGTGTACGAGTGCCGGATCACGTGGCAGTGCCGCTCCGGCGCCACCGTGACCACCACGGAACGCCGGGCCCTGGGCTTCGAGTCCCGGGGCAGCCTGGCCATCTCCCTCTCGGTTGCCACGGACCAGGATGTGTCACTGGATGTGACGTCTTCCGTCATCAACCGGCAGGACCAGCCCGTCGAGGACCACTCTGTCCATGATCCGCGCCGTGCGGGCCGGCACGCCGGGCGCGTGCTGCTGCCGCTGCGGCTCGACGGCGGCGACGGCTCGCTCCGGCTCGCCTGGGAAGCCGCGGAGTCCAAGCAACGCGTGGGCATCGCTGTGGACCACTGGACCTCCACCGGCTACCAGCCCTTCGAGACGCTGGTGGACCAGGATGACAGCACTGTCCGGTATGTCCTGGCCGTCAGCCCGGACCAGCCGTTCACCCTGGAGAAGAGCATCAGCTACGCCGCGGGTGCCGCGGTCCTGGACCCCGCCGCAGATGCCGCCGACGTTGCTGAAGCGGGTCTGCGGCCGGTTCAGGACATCTTTGCCGAGAGCGAAGCCCACTACCGCCGCTACTGGGCCACCTCGGACATCGTGGTGGACGGCGGAAACCCGCAGCTGCAGCAGGCCATCCGCTGGAACCTGTTCCAGCTGGCCCAGGCCACCGCACGGGCAGGCGTGGCCGGCATTCCCGCCAAGGGCGTGACCGGTTCCGGCTACGAGGGCCACTACTTCTGGGACCAGGAGGTGTACCTCCTGCCGTACATGACGTACACCAACCCGGAGGGCGCCCGGCAGGTCCTGGAGTTCCGGCACGGGATGCTCCCCGAGGCCCAGATCCGTGCCAAGGAACTGAGCGTGGACGGCGCCCTGTTCCCGTGGCGCACCATCAACGGCCTGGAAGCCAGCGCCTACTACGCCGCCGGCACCGCCCAGTTCCACATCGCAGCCGCCATCGCCTTTGCCACCAACCGTTACCTGTGGGCCACCGGCGATACCGCGTTCCAGGACGGCATGGGAGCCGAGCTGCTGATCGAGACCGCGCGCATGTGGATCTCGCTGGGCTTCTTCGGCAAGGACGGGCTGTTCCACATCCATGGCGTCACCGGACCGGACGAGTACACCGCCGTGGTCAACGACAACCTGTACACCAACGTCATGGCCCGGTTTAATCTGCGTGCCGCGGCGGCCCTGGAGCACGCGGGCATCACCCAGGAGGAGCGCCAGTTGTGGGAGGCGGCCGCCAACCGTATGCAGCTGCCGTTCGACGACCGGATGCAGGTGCACTCCCAGGATGCCGACTTCATGACCCTGGAACCGTGGGACTGGACCACGCCGCGGTCCAAGTACCCGCTGCTGCTGCACTTCCACCCGCTGGTGATCTACCGCCACCAGGTCCTCAAGCAGGCTGACACGGTCCTGGCCATGTTCCTGCAGTGGCAGGACTTCACCGCGGAGGAAAAGCAGCGCGCCTTCGATTTCTACGATCCCATCACCACCGGCGATTCCACCCTGTCCGCCTGCGTTCAGGGCATCATGGCCGCGGAGGTGGGGTATTCCAGGGAGGCACTGGAGCACTTCACCAACGCAGTGTTCATCGACCTGGACGACACCCACGGGAACACCATCGACGGCGTCCACATCGCCTCCACCGGCGGGGTGTGGAGCTCGCTGGTCTGCGGGTTTGCGGGCCTGCGTGACCAGGGCCCCGCGCCGTACTTCGATCCGCGGCTGCCGGCGGAGTGGAACGGGCTGACCTTCCATCTCAAGGTCCGCGGCCGCCTGCTGCTGGTGCAGCTCACAGCCGAATCCATCACCCTCACCGTCCAGGAGGGCGAACCGCTGGAGGTGGACGTCCGCGGGCAGCTGCAGGCCGTCGGCGCCCATCCGGTCCGTGTGGCACTGGATCCGGTCACCGAGCCGGAGCCCACCGTCTTCCCGAGCGGCCTGCCCACGGCGAGCATCCCGGTGGTGCGGGGCAAGAGCTGACGTCCGACGGCGGGAGGAGACGGCGGCCGGACGCGCGCCTTAGTCTCCTGCCGCCGTCGCGCGTTGCACTTCCGGTGTCCTGTCCAGGGGGTGGGCCAGTTCGTCGGCGGGCATCTTCGCAGCGGCCACGGCGATGACCGCCATGATGGGGCAGACGCCGCCGGCCACCAGGAAGATCAGCCAGATGGGCAGCACCTCCGCGGCCGGACCGGCCAGGGCCATGGACACCGGCATCAGCGCGAGCGAGACGAAGAAATCGAGGCTGGAAACCCGGCCCAGCAGGTGCGGCGGAACCCGCCGCTGGAGCAGCGTTCCCCAGATGACCATGCCCACGCTGCCGGTCACGCCCCACACGAACGTGGCTGCCGCGATCACCCAGAAGTTGTCCATGAGCCCGACGGCGGCCAGCGGCATGCTGCCGAGGCCCCAGGACACCATCATCACCGTGAGGTAGCGCTTCGGCAGCCGGAGTGAGGCGGTGACGAGGGAACCCAGCGCGGCGCCCACGCCCATGATGGCCAGCAGGAAACCGAACATGCTGGAATCGCCGCCCAGCTGGTCCCGCACCACGAACGGCAGCAGCACCTCGATGGGGCCGATCAGGAAGAGTACCGAGATGCACGCCCAGATCAGGGTCCACAGCAGCCACGGGGTGCGGAGGGTGTAGCTGACGCCCTCGCGCAGGTCATGCAAGAAAGACTGTTTCCGCTGCTCCCCGGCGGTCTGTTCATGTCCGCCGGGCTGCGCCGCCAGGGTGTGGCGGGCCAGGAAGTTCAGCACGATGAACGCCAGCAGGTGGCACAGGGCCACGCCCGTCACCGCATGCGACGGCGAGAGCGCAGCCACCAGGATGCCCGCAACAGCAGGGCCGGCCGCCTGCTGGAGGACCGGGCGCATGGTGCCTTCCATCCCGTTGGCAGCCAGCAGGTCTTCGGCAGGGAGGATGCGCGGCAGGATGGCCGAATAGGCGGGGAAGAAGAAGGCGGCGCCTATGCCCAGGACGAACGCACCCGCCGCGAGGTGCCACAGCTGCAGCAAGCCGGCCACCGCCAGTCCGCTGATGGTTGCGATGACTGCCAGGTTGGCGCCCTCGACGGCGATGATCAGCTGGCGCTGCGGGATGCGGTCGGCTGCGATGCCGCCGGCCAGGACGAACGCCACTAGCCCGATGCTTCCGGCAGCCGCCACCAGGGAGAGCTCGAGGGGTCCTCCGCCGAGCTGTATGACTTGGTAGACCATTGCCACGGCCCACATCCCGGACCCGAAGATCGAGATGGCCAGCGCCGCGATCAGTACCCGGTACTCACGGTGGGCAAAGGGGCGCAGGGCTTTGGGGGCGGGCATACGCCCCAGTTTATGCCCGCCCTTGGCTGCCTGATGCCCCCAACCTGCACCAGGCAGGCGCTATCCCGCGAGGAGGCTGGCGGCTTCCTGGCGGGTGGTGCCGGAGTCCTGGATGCCGTCGGCGATGTGGGCGAGTTCGGCGGGGATGTCGCGGCCTTTTTTGCGCATGGCG